>CAYUAX010000033.1:0-33072 GCA_964442845.1 uncultured Bifidobacteriaceae bacterium
GCTGCAGGCTGCCGGATCCGCCCGGCGCGGCGAGCGTGCCCTCACCCGTGAACTCGACGTCGGCGACCACCGCGTCCACGCCGGTGCCGACGAAGGGCCGGCCGATGCGCACGCCGCGGCCCTTGAGCGCGAGGGCGTAGGTGCCGGCGTCGTAGTCGTAGCGGCCCGACGCGTCGACGCCGCCGTCGCCCTGATCGACGTGCAGCCGGTCGATGCCGACGACGGTGCCGCGCAGCCGCCCCTGCGCCGTGATCGTCCCGAGCGGCTGGTCGGCCTGCGCCAGCGGCGTGGAGGCGAGCTGCCACGGGATGTCGGGATTCGCCGTGGTGCCGCCGAGCGTGCCGCTGCCGCTCAGCGTGCCGGTGAAGGTGTCGGCGTCGGCGGGCAGCCACGGCCGCACGAACTCGGGCAGCGATCCGATCTCGGCGGCGAAGGCGCCCGACAGCGCGCCGGCCTCGCCGCGCACGTGGGCGTCGCCGGTGAGGCGGGTGCCCTGCGCCTCGACGACGAAGCGCGGCACGTCGATGTCGACGAGACCGACGACGAGGTCGGCTGACCCGGTGCCGCGGGCTCCGGTGGGCAGCACCAGCGCCGGCAGCGTCGCCGGCCCCTCGACGCGTGGTGCATCCAGCGTGCCGGCGAGCGCGAGCGTCGCTTCGGCCGGACCCACGAGCGTTTCGAGCGACTCCGACAGGTCGAGCCCCGAGCCGCGCGCGGCGCGCACCGTGCGGCCGATGTCGGCGATGTCGACGGCGAGCGGACCGGTGAGCGGCGCCTGTGCTGGATAGTCGGCGGCGGGCCAGCGCGCGACGCCGCGCGCGTGGACGCCGTCGAGCAGCCGGTGGTCGTGCTCGGCGACCCAGCGTTCGTCGCGCAGCGTGGCGTTCCACGTGCCGGCGACGGCGATGCGATCGCGCCGCGTCAACGGCGCGCTCTGCCCCGAGGCGCGCAGTCCGAGCGGCGCGTCCGGCCCGGCCCGCGTCAACACCGCCTCGCCGTCCTGCCACGACGCGATCGACAGCGGCTCGCGATCGTAGGCGGCGAGCGCGACGTCGAGGTCGAGGTCGCGCCACGTGGCGTTCAGCGTCACGTCGCCGGTCGGTCCGTAGGTGTAGACGGCGCGCCCGGCGATCGTCCCCGGGCGATCGGCGGCGCGCCGCGCGCCCGCCGCGGTGAGCGTGAAGCGCTCGACGAGCGCCCGCGCGGAGGTGAGCGACAGCGACGCGGCGAGCGGCATCGGCGCGGCGCGGCCGACGACCAGCCGCGGCGCGGCGACCTCGGCGCGAATCTCGTAGTCGGCGAGGCGGCCGCGCATCGTGCCGGCGAACGTGCCGGCGCCGGCCACCGGCGTCGGCGGCGGCGCCCAGGCAACGAGGCGCGCGAAGTCGAGCGTGCCCTTCAGCGTCAGGTCCAGCGTGGTGTCGTCGAGGGCGCGCTCGATGCGGCCGTCGGCGACGACGGTGAGTTCGGGGAACGGCGCGGTGAGCGCGGTGAGCGCCGCAGTGCTGCCGTCGAATGCCAGCTCTCCGGCCACCGCGCCGCTGGTCGTCTCGCGGTCCTCGACCCGGACGTGGATCGACGCCATCGACAGCGGCCCGCCGGCGCCGACGAATCCCGGGACGTCGCGTTCGGTCAGCGTCGCCTCCAGCGCGCGGATGGCGACCTCGACGTCGCCGGTGCGGTCGGCGTAGTCGATCTGGAGGTTGCGGATCGTGAGGCCGCGGACGTCGAGGCGGCGTGGCGTGAGCGGCGGCGGCGCCCCGCTGGACGGCGGCAGGTTGACCAGCACGCCGCCTTCGCGCACCAGCAGCACGCGCCCGTCGTCCATCTCGAGCGAGGTGAGCCGGACGGTGCCGCGGAACACCGCCCACGGCAGCGTCACGGCGACCCGGCGGGCGCTGAAGAACGGCGCGTCGCCGTGGCCGGGGGCGGACAGCCGGACGTCGCGGAGTTCGACGCGGCGCGTGAACAGGTTGTAGTCGAGCCCGGCCGCCGTCAGGTCGAGGCGCCACGCCGACGCCACCTGCCGCTGAAGCCACGCCTGCACGCGGGACGCAGCAGGGGGCGTGTGCGCCAGCACGAGCAGGGCGGCGACGGTCACGACCAGCGCCAGCATCGCCCAGGCGATCCGGCGCGCCACCGAGCGCCCCACCATCCCATAATAGTGTCGGCATCCGGCGCCGGGACCGCCAGCACCGCGGCGGCGTCGAACCCCTTAGCGAGGGATGGGCATGACGGTGCGCGGAGGGCTCATGAGGATCAGCGGATTGGCCAAGATCGGCCTGTCACTGCTGCTCGGCGTCGCGGCGGCGGCGATCGGGCGGGCGCAGGGCGGGGCCGAGCTGAAGGTCGGCGACGACGCGCCGAACTTCTCGTTGCGCGGCTCGGACGGCCGCACCCACACGCTCGCGGAGTACCGCGGCAAGACCGCGGTGGTGCTGGCCTGGTTCCCCAAGGCCTTCACCGGCGGTTGAACGATCGAATGCAAGTCGCTCCGTGAGAGCGGCGCCGCGATTCGAGCCTTCAACGTCACCTACTTCGCCGTCAGCGTCGACACCGCCGAGGAGAACGCCAAGTTCGCCCAGCACGTCGAGGCCGACTATCCCATCCTCGCCGACCCCTCGAAGACCACCGCCAACGCCTACGGCGTCCTCGGCATGGCCGGACTCGCCTCGCGCTGGACGTTCTACATCGGCGTGGACGGCAAGATCCTCCACATCGACAAGGGCGTGAAAGTGGCGAGCGCCGGGCAGGACATCGCGGCGAAGCTCGGCGAGCTCGGCGTGGCCAAACGCTAGCCTCGCTCTCTAGCGGCTCGCGGCTCGCGGCTCGCGGCTAGCGGCTAGCGGCTAGCGGATCACGCGTGCACACTGTCCCGCGATCGCACTTGAAGTTGTCGGCCCGGCGAGATCGCCGGGCCCACTTTTGCCGCCTTCCTAGCCGCTAGCCGCGAGCCGCTAGCCGCTACTCAAGGCACCGTCACCACGATCTCCCCCGTCGCCGCTCCCACCCCCGCCGCGTTGTAGCCGCGCACGCGCACGTAGTAGGTGCCGGGCGGCACGTTGGCGACGGCGACGCCGGGCGTCGTCGTCAGCATCACGGCGGCGTTGGCGAGGCCGGGGCCGTAGCCGGCTTCGAGTCGATAGCCCGCCGGCGTGCCGCCGGTGGCCGGTGGCGTCCAGGTGATGGCGACGTTGCGGCCGGCGACGTTCGCGGTCAAGCCGGTCGGCGCGTTCGGCGCCACCACTACGCCGGTCACGACGATCGCGATCTCGTTCGACGGCGGACTCACGCCGCAGGCGCTGGCGGCGCGAACGCGCGCGTAGTAGGTCCCGGGCGGCGCGTTGACGACGACCGCCGTGGCGCTGGACAGCGCGAAGCTGCCGACATCGGTCGCGCCCGACACCGAGCCGGCCTCGAGGATGTACGCGGCCGCGGTCGGCGAGCCGCCCCACGCCAGGCTCACCGCGAACCCCGCCGTCGTATGTGCCAGCGGTCCGGGCGCCGGCGGCGCCACGGTGCACGGCGGCGGCCCCACCTGCACCAGCACTTCGTTCGACGACGGGCCGGCGCCGAACACGTTCCGGCCGACGACGGTCACGTAGTAGCGCCCGTTCGGCGCGGTGACGGTCACCGCGGTGACGCCGCGCACGGGAATCGCCGCCAGGTCCACCGCGCCGGGGGCCGACCCCGCGTAGATCGTGTAGCTCGACGCCGTGCCGCCCGCCCCGGGCAGCCACGACAACTGCACCGTGTTGCCGGTCACCGCGGCGGTGAGCGTCGCCGCGCCTGGCGGATCGCCGGGCAGGCCGCCGTAGTACTGGAGCACGCCGTCTCCGGCGCCGAGGTCGACGAGGCCGGTCGCGTCGGCGATCACCTGGCCCCAGGTCGACGGGCGCGCCGTCGGCAGGCCGGCTTCGATGTCGTACTCGAGGCCGGCGTAGAGCCGGCCGGCGACGAACGCGGCGCTCTGCGGCAGCCGGCCGGTGGTCCGGAACGGCGTCAGCGTCGAGTCGGGCACGCTGACCGTGCCGATGAGCGGCGCGCCGTACGACTCGCCGGCGACGAACACCTGGGCGCCGTCGGTCGCCAGGCCGTGGATGCGCGTGTCGCCGAGCACCACCACTTCGGGCTGCGACAATTCGCCGGTCGTGGCGTCCACCGCGGCGATGCCGCGGCGGAACAACCCGTTCATCGTCACGAAGTCGCCGGCGATGTGGACCGTCGGGCCGAGCGGCAGCAGCGCCCGCACCAGGTGATCGCCACCGAAGAAGAACGCGCCGACCGACGGCGCCCAGCTGCGCAGCAGGCCGTCGACGCCGACGGCGGCGAGGGCGCCGCGCGCCGTCTCGGCGAAGGCGGTGCCCGCGATGGTGTCGAACTCGCCGCCCAGATACAGCGTCGCGCTCGACACGACCAGCGAGGTGACCACGCCCGGCGTGCCGCCGTTCTGGCGCACGACCAGCTTCCAGTTCAGATCGACGTCGCCGCTGACGCGGTCGGCACGGAGCAGCTCGCCATTGGTCGCGCTGGCGAAGTAGACCCAGCTGCCCTCGACGGCTACCGCCGACACCGGCGAGGCGGTGTGCATCAGCAGCCGGGCGGCGTCGTGCGGATGCCAGGCGCGGGCGATGCCGGTGGCGCGGTCGATCGCCGCCAGATACCGCCGCGTGACCCGATTGGTGTTGACGGGCCGGGATAGCAGGAGGCCGCCGGTGGTGTGCTCGAGCGGTTGGGCCAGCAGCGGCGTCGCGTCCCACACGTCGAGCGCGCCGGTCGCCACCGACAACGCCGCCAGCCCCTCGCGCTCGGTGAGGCCGAGCCGCTCGAAGTCGCCGCTCATGTAGAGGCGCTGGCCGTCGGAGGCCAGCTCCGTCAGCACCGGCACGTACGGCGTGCCCGAGGCGTCGGGCACGCGCTTGGACAGCAGCGGCGGCGCCCAGGCGGGATCGACGGCGCCGGTGGCGAACTGCAACGCCGCCGGCTGCGGCACCGCCTGGCCGTTGACGGTCCCGCTGGCCAGGAAGACGCGCGCCCCCACCACCTCGAGGTCGTGCAGCGACGCGACCGCCGGCGGCGTCCAGCCCGCCTTCGCCTCCAGCGAGGCCAGGTCGAACGCCTCGAGCAGGTAGCTCGGCGCCGGGCGCGAACGGAAGAGCGTCGTGCCGCGCAGCCACCAGCGCGGCGCCAGGCTCTCGTCGGCGAGCCGCGTGCCGGTGATGGTCAGGTCGAGCGTGGTCGGCGCGATGGCGCCGAGCCGGTAGTCGCTGTCGAACGGGCCGCGCACGCGGGCCACGGCCTGCGTCGGTCCCGGGCCGTAGAACACGATCTCAGCGACGCCGGGATAGACCTGATAGCCGTTGCGGGCGCCGCTCACCACGTCGAACGACGCGACCTGGGCGCGCAGGAAGCCGTCGGGCCCGATGAACGAGTTGGCGGCGAGGATGCGGCCGCCGATCGGCACCGGCACGCCGATGGTCAGATCGGCCGGGTTCGCCGCATCGATCCCCGGCGCGGCGAAGCCGCGATCCCACAGGCAGTCCTCGGCGATGCGCACGAACGTCGTGCCGGGCGGCGGCACGAACGCGCCGTTGGCGTCGGCGAAGGCGTCGCCCTCGCGCAGCACCACGAGCAGGCCGCCGCGGCCGTCGGGCACGCCCGACAGCCCGCGCGCGTCGCTGGTCGAGCGCGCGCACTGCGGGCGCGGCTGCGCGGTGATCGGATCGTAGAACTGCTGCTGGCCGGTCGACGGCGTGAACAGCTGCGTGAAGCTGCCGCCGACGTAGATCGTGTCGCCGACCGGCAGGGCCGTCGTCACCTGGCCGCCCAGCCGCCAGGTCGCCGTCGACGCGACGTCGGCGTCGACTCCGATGGCCGTGACCAGCGCCACGACCGCCGCGGCGATCGCGGCGATCCGCGCCCTATTCGTCACTCCATCCTTGTAGCACGGCCGGCGGCACGACCACGCGCGTGAACTGGCCGCGCTGCAGCAGCTCGCGGCCCTTGCCGCCGCGGCCGGTCACCTCGTACTTCGCGGTGCTCACCGTCTGCTCGGCGCCGCGCGAGGTTTCGACGGTGAGCAGGTCGCGGTCGCCGGTCGAGGCGACGAAGCCGAGCACGCGGTCGTCGTCGCCGACGAGCTTGATCAGGATCACGCCCTTGCCCGGTCCGGCCAGGAAGTTCACCTCGCTGGCTGGGCAGAGCATCGCGCGGGCATCGCGGGTGACGGCGATCACGGTTTCGCCACCGGTGACGACGCTGACGCCGACCACCTCGGCGCCGTCGGCCGGGCGGGCGTAGCGGCGGCCGGCCCGGGTGGACGGCTCGGCGAGGTTCGCCAGCGAGAAGCGCAGGCTGTAGCCATCGCTGGTCACGGCCAACGCATGCACCGGCGGCACCGGCACGTCGGCATCGGCGCCGGCCGGCTCGTCGTCGCCGCCGGCGGTGGCCCGCCCGATGTCGCCGATGGCGCGCGGGTCGAGGCTGAAGGCAGCGATGACGCGCTCGTTGTCCTTGAACTTGAAGAGGCGCTGCACGGGCTCGCCGTAGCCGGTCGAGGCCGGCACGTCGACCAGCCGCGTGGTGTAGGCGCCGCCGAAGTTGGTGAAGAACACCACGGTGGCGCGGGTGCTGCCGGCCACCGCGGCCAGCACGCTGTCGCCTTCGCGCAGGCGGGTGGCCGCCAGGTCCTTCACGTCCTTCTGGCGCTTCACCCAGCCGTCACGCGACACGATGACGACGTTGTCTTCCTCGACGATGAACGCCTCGGCCGCGTATTCGGTCTCGTCGGCCTGCTCGATCGCGGTGCGGCGCTTGTCGCCGTAGGTCTTCTGGATCTGCTCGAGTTCCTCGCGCACCAGCGTCCAGCGCGCCGCGTCGTCCTTCAGCAGGGCGTCGATCTGCCGGGTGCGGGCCCGCTTCTCCTTGAGCTCGTTCTGGATCACCAGGATCTCGAGGCGGGCCAGGCGGTAGAGCTTCAGCTCGAGGATGGCGTCGGTCTGCGCCGCGTCGAGCCCGAACCGCTTCATGATCTTCTCGGCGGCGTCGGCCTTGCCGTCCGACTTGCGGATGATGGCGATGATCTCGTCGAGGGCGTCGAAGACCTTCGCGAAGCCCTCGAGGATGTGGATGCGCTTGCCGAGCTGTTCGAGCTCGTGCTCCAGCCGGCTGGTGACGACGTCGAGCCGGAAGTGCAGGAAGTGCCACAGCATCTGCTTGAGGTCGAGCCGCTCCGGGCGGCCGGCCTCCGCGTTCTCGGTGGGCACGAGACAGGTGAGGTTGACGGCGAAGTTGGTCTGCAGCGGCGTGTGCTTGAACAGGTACGCCATGACCATCTTCTCGTCGGCGTCGCGCTTCAGCTCGAGCGCGATGCGGACGTCGTCGGTGGACAGGTCCTTGACGTCGACCAGATGCGGCAGCTTGCGTGACAGCGCGACGTCGCCGATGCGTTCGACCAGCACCGACTTGTCCACGGTGTAGGGGATGCTGGTGATGTAGATGGTCTTCTCGGCCCGCCCGACCGGTCCGGCTTCCCAGGTGGCCCGCAGGCGAATGCTGCCGCTGCCGGTGCGGTAGATCTCCTTCATCTCGTCGGGCGAGTTGAGGATCTGCCCGCCGGTCGGGAAATCGGGGCCCTTGACCCAGCGGCACAACTGCGCCACCGAGAGGTCGGGGTTGTCGAGCAGCTTGATCAGCGCCTGGCAGATCTCGGTGAGGTTGTGCGGCGGGATGTTGGTGGCCATCCCCACCGCGATGCCGGTAGCGCCGTTGACGAGCAGGTTGGGGATGCGCGACGGCAGCACCACCGGCTCGGTCTTGGTGCCGTCGTAGTTGGGACGGAACGGCACCGTCTCCTGGTCGATCTCCTGCAGTATCTCGTCCGAGATGCGCGCCAGGCGGCACTCGGTGTAGCGCATCGCCGCCGCCGGGTCGCCGTCGAGCGAGCCGAAGTTGCCCGAGCCGTCGATCAGCGGATAGCGCAGCGAGAACGGCTGCGCCATGCGCACCAGGGTCTCGTACAGCGCCGAGTCGCCGTGCGGATGGTAGCCGCCCATCACGTCGCCGACCACCTTGGCGCACTTGCGGTGCTTGGCGTCGGCGGTGAGGTTCTGCTGCCACATCGTGAACAGGATCCGGCGCTGCACCGGCTTCAGCCCGTCGCGCACGTCGGGCAGCGCCCGCGACGTGATGACCGACAGCGCGTAGTTGAGATACCGGCTCTGCGCCGCGTCGTGCAGTGCCACCGCGCCGTCACCGACGCCACCCGAGGCGCCGCCGCCGGACGTGCCGCCGCCGGTCGGCGGTGGAGGCGGCGGAGCGGACGCGGCGGCAGGTGGCGACGACGAGTCGTCGGACGAGTCGTCGAAGAGCGAGGGTTCGGGTTTGCGCTTGGCCATGCGGAGCGTCGATCAGGATATCAAGCGGCGCGCGGCGGCCGTCAGATCCAGTGCACCTGATGGCCGACGGCGGTCAGGTAGCGCTGGAAATCCGTGCCGCTCAGCACCAGCGTCGCGGTGTTGACGTTCGGATGGAACGCCACCCGCGCGGCGTCGCGGATCGCCACGTCGATCGCCACCTCGACGCGGTGGGCGGCGTCGTTGATCAGGCCGAACGGCGACACCGATCCCGGCGTCAGACCGAGGTGCGTCTGCAGCCGGTCTGGCGAGGCGAAGCCCAGCTTCCGCTCGCCGAACCGCTCGCCCAGCGCCGCCAGGTCGGCGCGGCGCGTGAACGCCAGGACCACCAGGAAGTGCCGCGTGCCCTTCTGGTTGCGGAGGAAGAGGTTCTTCGCGTGCAGCGCGTCGATGCCGGCCCAATGGACCTCGGCTTCGGCCACCGTCGCCACCGCCGGATGCTCGTGACGGGTGAACGGGATGCCGAGTCCGGCCAGGTACTGCTCGACCTCGGCCCCGGCGGTCATGCCTCGGGGACGAGCTTGCCCGGGTTCATCAGGCCGCGCGGATCCAGCGCCCGCTTGACGTCACGCATCACCGCCACCGCGTCGCCGTGTTCGCGGGCCACGTACTTCAGCTTGCCGAAGCCGACGCCGTGCTCGCCGCTGCAGGTGCCGCCGTAGCTCAGGGCCCGTTCGACCAGGCGGTGGTTGGCGGCCGACACCCGGGCCAGCTCGTCGGGGTCGTCGGGGTCGAGCATGAAGATCAGGTGGAAGTTGCCGTCGCCGGCGTGGCCGACCAGCGGCGCCGTCAGCTGCGACGCGCGCAGGTCGGCCTGCGTGGCGACGATGCACTCGGCCAGGTGGGCGATCGGCACGCAGATGTCGGTGGTCCACGCCTTGCAGCCCGGCCGCGAGGCGATGGTGGCGTAGAGCACGTTGTGCCGCGCCTCCCACAGCTTGGCCCGCTCCTCGGGCGAGCTGGTCCACTGGAACGACGTGGCGCCGTGGCTGTCGGCGACCTCGCGCACCAGCCGCGCCTGT
Source organism: uncultured Bifidobacteriaceae bacterium (assembly GCA_964442845.1). GTDB lineage: Bacteria > Acidobacteriota > Vicinamibacteria > Vicinamibacterales > UBA2999 > CAWAYR01. The sequence goes on from CAYUAX010000033.1 coordinate 9,437, forward strand.
TCCTCCACCGATACCTGGCTGGGGCCGTGGAACTCGAAGAACAGCGTCGGCACCTCGGGGAACGCCGTCTTCGAGAAGCGGTTGACGATGGCCAGCTGGGCCTCGTCGATGATCTCGATGCGCGCCACCGGCACGCCGAGCTGGATGGTCTCGATCACGGTGGTGGCGGCGCCCTCCATCGATTGGAAGCCGCACACCGCCGTGGAGATCGCCTCGGGCCGGCCGTAAAGCCGCAGCGTCACCTCGGTGATGACCCCCAGCGTGCCTTCCGAGCCGACGAACAGGCGCGTCAGGTCGTAGCCCGACGACGACTTGCGGGCGCGCCCGCCGGTCGTGATCACGCGGCCGTCGGACAGCACCACGGTGAGGCCGAGCACGGTCTCGCGCATCGTGCCGTAGCGCACCGCGGCGGTGCCCGAGGCGCGCGTCGCGGTCATGCCGCCGATGGTCGCGTCGGCGCCGGGATCGACCATGAACATCAGGCCGGTGTTCTTCAGCGCCTCGTTGAGCTTGCGATGGGTCAGGCCGGCCTCGACCGTGACGTCCATGTCGTCGGCGCTGAGGCGCAGCACCCGGGTCATGCGCGTGAGGTCGATCGAGACGCCGCCGCGCACGGCGTTGACGTGGCCCTCCAGCGAGCTGCCGATGCCGTAGGGCACGATCGGCACGCCGTGGGCGGCGCACACGGCGACGACGCGGCTCACCTCGGCGGTGCTCTCCGGAAAGGCGACGGCGTCGGGCGGCGCCGGCGCGTGCCACGACTCGCCGTGGCTGTGGTGGTCGCGGACCGCGGCGGCGGTCGAGACGCGGTCGCCGAGCACGGCGCGCAAATCGGCGACGAGGGTGTCCAGTGCGGATGCGGTGAGCGCCATACGGTCGAGACGCATTATCGCGCGGCCCCGCGGCCGGTTCGGCGTAGAGTGATCGGCATGGCCCTCGGGCGGCTCATCGGGACCCGGCGCTGGCCGCGACGCCTGGCGGCGGCGCTGGCGCTGGCCGCCGTCGCGCTGGCCGGGGCCGACGCGCTGGCCCGACAGCGCCGCTTCGGCGGCCGCTTCCCGATCCCGACCGAGGACAGCTTCGACGGCCGCTTCAACTTCTGCCGCGCGGCGTTCCGCACCGGCCGGTTCGGCCGCGGCGGCGGCTGGGGCGTGGACTACCCCGACGCCGACGTCAACTTCTCGATCCGGCTGTCGGAGCTGACCCGCACCCGGGTGAGCTTCGACGCGCAGAAGTCGCCGCGCCACTTCGTGGTGCAGCTCACCGATCCGGTGATGTTCCGCTGCCCGTTCCTGATGATGACCGAGCCGGGCGGGCTGTTCCTCGACGCGGCCGAGGTGGAGGCGCTGCGCGCCTACCTGCTCAAGGGCGGGTTCCTGTGGGCCGACGACTTCTGGGGCAGCGCCGCCTGGGCGCACTTCGAACAGGAGATGCGCAAGGTGCTGCCGGCGGCCGAGTTCGCGCTCCGCGACGTGAGCGGCGATCACCCGATGCTGCGCATGCAGTTTCCGCTCGACGGCGTGAAGCAGATCGCGTCGATCAACTTCTGGGCCGGCAGCGGCGGCGGCACCTCGGAATGGGGGTCGGACAGCGCGGTGCCCGAGGCCCGCACCTTCGTCGACGCCCACGGCCGCGTGCTGGTACTGGCCACCCACAACACCGACTACGGCGATTCGTGGGAACGCGAGGCCGAGAACCCCGAGTACTTCTACAACTTCTCGGTGCCCGGCTATGCGTTCGGCATCAACGTCCTTCTATACGCGATGTCGCACTGACTGGGAGAGACGATGACGAGCGTGGTGCTGATGATGGCGTGGCTGGCGGCGGCGCCGGGGCAGGAGGAGCGGCGCATTCCGAGCGACTCGGTCGAGGTGTCGAGCCGCGGCTGCATCAAGGGCCGGGTGTTCACCGGCACCGAGCGCAGGCCCGAGGACGAGGGCACGCGGCTCGGACCCGACATCGCCGGCAAGCACTTCCGCCTCGCGGGTCCGCGCGAGGCGATGGACCAGGTGAAGAAGTACGACGGCCAGTGGGTGGAGATGCTGGGCATCGTCAAGAAGGCCGATCTGAACGACTACCAGCTCGGCCGCCGCGTCGGCGGCGGCCGCGTGGTGATCGGCATGCCGCGCAGCGACCCGACGCGCTCGCCGACGCCGCAGGCGCCGACGGTTCCGGTGATGGACGTGACGGCGGTGCGGTTCCTCGGCGAGAGCTGCCCGATCAAGTAGCCGCTGCCACGGCTGCTGGGACCGAGCGCCGTCTCGGCGCGGTGTCGCTACGGCACCATGACGGCTACTTCCGCTGACGCCGCCGACGCGCCGCAGGCGTTGGCCGCGGCGACGCGGATGAAGTACGGGCCGGCCGGCACGGCGCCGCCGACGGCGGTGGACGTCGCCGGCAGCGACAACGTCGCCCGATCGCTGCCGCCGCTGATCGACCCGGCCTGCAGGACGTAGCCGAGCGGAATGGCCCCGGCCTGCGCGGCATCCCAACGCACCGCGATGCGGCCGGCGGTCGCAGTCGCCTGCAACCCGGTCGGCACCGCCGGAATCGTGCAGATGCCGGCGCCGGTCGTGACCACGGCCTCGTTCGACGGGGCACTGGCGCCGGCGGCGTTCACCGCGACCAGCCGCACGAAGTACGTGGCCGGCGGCGCGTTGACCGCCAGGGTACGGGTTGCCGCCGACAGCGGAATGGTGCCGATGTCCACCAAGCCGGAGGCGGTGCCGGCCTGGACCTGGTAGCTGCCGATGACCGGCCCCTGCGGGTTCTCGGTCCACTGCAGTGTGACGGCCGTGCCCTGCACCGTGGCGAGCAGCGCCAGCGGCGGCAGCGGCGCCGCCGCCTGGCCGAGGGCGATCTGCACCTCGTTCGAGACCGGACCGGGGCCGGCCGGCGTGACCGCGCGGAGGCGCACGAAGTAGACGGCGTCCGGTACGGTGGCGCTGAAGGCCAGCACGTTGCCGAGCGGCAGGCTTATGGTCGGCGCACCCGGCGCCGCGCCGGCCTCGAGCACGTAGGTCTGCACCGGCTCACCGCTGGCCGACGCCGGGGTCTGCCAGGTGAAGAACACGGTGTTGCGAGCCGTGACCGCCACCAGGTTCTGCGGCGCCCCCGGCACGGTGGAGGTCATCACCGTGATCGTGAACGTCGCCACCGCGCTGAGCGAGCCGTCCGAGGCGGTCAGCGTGATCGTGGACGCCCCGAGCGTGGTCGCCCCGGCGGTGTTGATCGTGACGGTGCGCGCGCCCCCGGCGCTGGCGAGGACGACGCCCGCCGCCGGCACCACCGCGGTGTTCGACGACGTCGCGGTGACGGCGAGCGGATGACCGTCGGGATCCGAGACGGCGAAGGCGAGCGGCCCCGACGACACGCCGCTGCCCGGGTCGTAGAGGGTGCGGCTCGTCGGCACCACCGTGAACACCGGCGCCCTGTTCGATCCGACGCTGATCGTCACCGTGGCGACGTTGCTCTGGTTGACGCCGTCGCTGGCGCGGTAGGTGAAGCTGTCGGTGCCGCTGAAGCCGGCGGCCGGCACGTAGACCACTGCGCCGCTGCTGCCGAGCGAGAGCGACCCGTGCGACACCCCGCTGACCAGCTGCGCGGTGAGCGGCTGCCCTTCGGGATCGGTGTCGTTGGCGAGCACCCCCGGCGCCGGCGCGTTGAGCGTGGCGCCGAACGCGATGGCGACGGCGTCGTTCACGGCCACCGGCGGCTGGTTGACGGGCGCCGTGGTGATGGTGAGGGCCGAGGCGCGCGTCGCGATCTGTCCGTCGGGGTTGGTGACGACAAGGGTGCGCGGGCCGGCGGCCGCGCCGACGGTGTTCACGGTGAGCGTGATCGAGGTCGGCGAGGTGAACGTGACGCCGGTCACCGTGACGCCGGCGCCGAACGACGCGGCGAGCCGGCGCGCGAATCCGGCACCCGGATCGAAGAACCCCGAGCCGCCGGCCGACGTGCCCGTCACCGTGACGGTCGCGCCGGTCAGCCCGGCGGCCAGCGACGTCGGCGACACCGACGCGATCGCCGCCGGCGGCGGCGCCACGATGCGCACCAGCCGCAGGCCCCACGAGTCGACAGCGTCCACGAACGGCTGCAGCGTCCACATCGTCATGTCGTCGTCGGGGTCGACGCTGGTGGAGGCGACGCGATTCCACGGCTGCACGGTGGCCGGGGCGCCAACCAGGTTGTAGGTGAAGGCGTGGGCCGGCGTGAAGATCGCCGGGGCGCTCATCGTGCCGGCGGCGGCGCCGGCGAGCCGACCGGTGACGGCGCCGTGGACGCGCGAGAGCGCGCCGGCCGTGGACATACCCAACGCGGCGTGTCCCTGGCCGCTGACGGCGATGGCGCTGGTCCAGTAGCTGGCCGGGTTGGCCCCGGCGGTGTCGCGCACCGTGCCCCACTGCACCTGCGACACCACGCCGAACAGGTTGGTCAGCTCGTACCAGCGGACGCCGTTGCGGTTGCCGTTGGCGTCGGCCTCGCCGAACGTGTTCACCTCGAAGTGGTGCGACGTCCACAGGCGGCCGTTGCGGATCACGGCCGGCCCCAGCCGGTGGTCGTGGCCGGCGAGCGGCCGCGTGCTGCCCGGGTGCGGCACGTCGATGGCGTCGCCGGTCGGCTCGACGTTCTGGGTGACGACGATGTCTGCCGACAGCGACGGCGTACCGGCCGGGTTGGTGATGCGCCGCAGCACCAGCCGGCCCTTGGCCAGGTTGTCGACGCCGATCACGTAGCCCTGCGCCGCGCCGTCGTCGAAGTTGGTGACGCCCTGCGGCGCGTAGATGCCCGGGCTGGTCGGCGACAGCACGAGGCCGTCGAACGTGGTGCGGTCGGCGATCGAGCCGGCCAGCACCGAGGTGCGGCGCAGCACGTAGAGCGAGGTCGAATCGAAGGCGAGCGCGTCGAGCGTCGCGCCGCAGCGCTGGTTCACGCCGACGTAGACGGCGTGCTGGTCCACGGCCAGGGTCGGGTCGTCGCCGACGCAGGCGGCGCCGCCGCCGACGCCGCCCTGGGTGCGCGTGTTGGTCCACTGCAGGAAGACCCATCCGCCAGTGGTCGCGGTGGCCGAGTTGCTGACCGCCAGCAGGTAGCGGTTCGGCACCGCGGCGGTCGTCATCAGCACCAGCCAGCGGCCGGCCCGCCGATCGAAGCGCACCCGCGGCGCGGTCGTGGCCACGCCGTTGCGCACGGTGGTGAAGAAGAGGTCGGTGGTGGCGTTGAGCTGGCCGTCGGGGGCGCCGGTGCTCTTCGCGTAGCTGCGGATCCGGCCGTTCACGGCCAGCAGGTATTGCGTCGGGCCGACGTCACCCGAGGCGTCGGGCGCCGTGGTGTTGGTGTCGGGTTCGGCGGTGAGGCCGTGTGACAGCAGCGTGGCGTTGGGGCTGCCCAGGGACTGCTGCGCCAGGGCGGCGGCCGGCACGACGACGAGCGCGGCCAGCACAGCCGCAATGCTCCAGCGGCGAAGATGCGACATCGGGTTCACTCGAGCGGGGAGATGTCGAGTGTATCGGCTCGACGGCCCCTCCTCATCGACGGCGAGCACGCCGCCGTCGATCAGAACTGCACGCGGGTGCGGGCGGTGTCAGCCAAAAGCGCGCCCGGGCCCGACGGCCGGGCCGGTTGATACGATGGCGGCGAGATGTCCGCACCCGCCTTCACCGATCGCAGCCTCCGCTTCCTGCGTGCCCTCGCCCGCAACAACCGTCGCGAGTGGTTCCACGCCCGGCGGGCCGAGTACGACACGCACCTCCACGCGCCGATGGTGGCGATCGTCGAACAGCTGGCGCACGACTTCGCCCGCCTCGCCCCCGAACTGGCCGCCGGCCCCAAGGTGTCGATGTTCCGGCCGTGGCGCGACACCCGGTTCAGCGCCGACAAGAAGCCGCTCAAGACCCACATCGCGGCGGTGTTCCCGCACCGCGAGCTGGGCCGGCTGCGCGGCGCCGGCGTGTACTTCGAGGTCACCGCCGACTACGTCTGGATCGGCGGCGGCGTCTACGCACCCGAGACCCCGGCCTTGCACGCCATTCGCGGCCACGTCGCCGAGCACCATCGCCGGCTGCGCCGCGTCCTGGCCGCGCCGGCGTTCCGGCGGACGTTCGGCGAGATGCACGGCGCCACGCTCTCGCGGGTGCCGCGCGGGTTCGATCCCGCCCATCCCGCCGCCGATCTGCTGCGCCACAAGCAGTTCCTCGCCTCACGCGAGGAGCAGGCGGCGTTCGCGACCGCGCCGACGTTCTACCGCGATCTGCTCGCGACGTTCACGGCGATGTTGCCGCTGGTCCGCTTCCTGAACGAGCCGCTGCTGGCGGCGGCGCGGGAGGCGGCGCGCGATCCGCTCGTCGACGACGGCAAGCGCGGACGCTTCGAGCGGGTGCGGCGCTGAGCGTTCAGCGCGCGCGCGTCGCCGCGTAGTACAGCACGGCCCCGGCCACCAGCGCGCCGGTGCCGGCGAGCAGCTGCTGCGCCGTGGCGCCAGCGAGGAACGTGATGGTGAGCCCGCAGGCCACGGCCGGCACGATCGGGCCGAGCGGCACCGTGAACGTAGCGGCGCCGACCTCCCCGGCGAACTCGGCACGCCGCAGCCGCAAGGTGGCCAGACAGGTGGACAGGTAGATCACCAGCCGGGCGACGGCGCTCACGGCCGCCAGGAACACGAACGAGCCGCTGAGCGCCAGCGCGATCAGCACCAGCGACGTGAACCAGATCGCCACGTAGGGCGTGCGATAGGTGGGATGCACGCGGCCGAAGACGGCCGGCAGGTCGCCGTGCTCGGCCAGCGCGAACACCGACCGCGAGCCGCTCAGAAGCTGGCCCATGTTGTTGCCCGTGGTCGAGATCACCGAGCCGAGGCTCACCAGCAGGCCGCCGGCGGCGCCCATCAGCAGCGCCGACGCATCCGCGATCGGCGTGCGCGACGCGGCGATGTCGGGCAGCACGGCCGTCGCCACCGCGGCTGCCAGCGTCATCACCGTGGTGACGATCAGGATCGTCGCGACGAACGCGAACGGCACGTCCTTGCGCGGGTTCGACGCTTCCCCGGCCGGCACGCCGGTCACCTCGTAGCCGCCGTAGGCGAAGATCAGCAGCAAGGCCGCCGTTCCGGCGTCGCCGAGCGACGGCGCGGCCCCCGGCAGCACGCGGGTGAAGTCCGCGGCCCAGATCCCGACCAGCACGAAGATCGCCAGCGGCAGCACCTTGCCGATGGTGAAGAAGTTCACCAGCCACGACGTCTGCTTGATGCCGCGCAGGTTGGCCGCGGTCAGCCCGCCGATGACGCCGAGGATCACCAGCGCCCGCGGCAGGCCGCTGGCCAGCGCCGGCCAGTAGAAGCCCAGCGCCAGGGCCAGGCCGTTGATCACCGAGGCGCCGCTCGAGACGCGGCTGAACCACAGCATCCAGCCGACCTCGAAGCCGACGAAGCGGCCGAAGGCGGCGCGCGCCGGCCCGATCGGCCCGCCAGTGCTCTCGAAGCGGCTGCCGACCTCGGCGAAGCACAGCGCGATGAAGAGCGACGTGAGGCCGACGCCGGCGAACATCAGCGGCGCCCAGCTCCCGACCAGCCGGGCGACGTCGGCCGGCAGCAGGAAGATGGCGGCGCCGATCACCTGGTTGACGCCGATCGCCGTGAGGTCCCAAGGGCCCAGTGTGCGGCGCAGGGCCGGACTGGTCACCGGCTGAGCCATTCGCCGCGAAGGTCGTGCTGGCGCACGAGAGCCGGATTCATGCGGCCGAAGCATAGCAGCCCGTGGCAGAGCCGGCCGCCCGAATCGATGCGCGCCCACCCGATGGCGGATCGTGGGGGCGTTCTCCGCCTCTCCATGAAGACGCTCTGCGCGCCCGCAGAGCCAGGAGGGACGGCGGGCGGTGAACGACGGCCTGGAGAACCTCGTGGTCTTCGGCCTGGCGATCGATCCGCAGCGTCCGGAGATCCTCCATGCCGGCGGCGGCTCGGGCGTGCACCGGACGACGACCGGCGGGGAGCGGCGGCCCTAGGCCCGCCGCGGTCGCCCTTCCCCGGCCGCGCAGGGCCGGCATAGACTGTCGGCGGAGAGACGCGACATGCCGGCGACGACGCGACTGGTGGGGATGATTCTGGCGGTGCTCGGCATCGGCAGCTACCTGGGCACGGGACGGACGAGCTTCACGGCGCTCATTCCCGCGATCTTCGGCGTCGTCTTCCTGCTGCTGGCCTGGCTGGCGCGCAACGAGGCGGCGCGCAAGCACGTCATGCACGCGGCGATGGTCGTCGCGCTCGTCGGCATCGGCGGCACCGGGTCGCGGCTGCTCGGCGCCACCGACTTCACGCGGCCGGCGACGCTGGCGCAACTCTTCACGGTGGTCGTGCTGGCGTGGTACCTCGGCAAGGGCATCAAGTCGTTCCGGGATGCCCGCCGCGCCCGCGCCTGAACGTCACCATTTGTAATCAGCTCTGAGTCACTGACTCGGAGTCGGTGACTCAGAGCCGATTACAACTGCGGCAGAGCCGTGCGGCGCGGCAGGTCCAGGAACGGCGTCGGCACCACGGTGGCGGCCGCGGTGTAGCGCGTGGCCTCGACGGTGATCTCGATCTGCAGCTCGGTGCCGGCAGCGAAATGCGGCCGGTCGATCGTCGCCAGGGCGATCAGCCGCTTCAGCGTCGGCGACCACGCGGTGGTCGTGGCCTTCCCCACCTGCCGCCGCTCCCGGTAGACCGGCACCGCCACCCGCGACGCCGCGGCCGGCGCGGTGGGCGGCAGGCCGACGCGCTGATAGATCGCCTCGACGTCGCTCCAGCGCACGTCGAGCCCGACGATCTGCCGGCGATGTCCAGCGGCAAGTTCTCGCCTGAGCGCGTCGCGACCGACGAACGGCGCCGCCTTGTCGAGGGCCACCAGCCGGCCGAGCCCGAGTTCGTACGGCGAGTACATCTGGGCGTCGATGCTGGCCTTGCGGCTGCTGTGGAAGTCGACGTCGGTGAGCAGCAGCCCGGCCTCGACGCGCGCGACGTCGAGCGCGAGCATGCCGGCCGGACGCAGCGCGTGGGCACGGCCGGCGGCAACGAGCGCGTCCCACACCTCCAGCGCGCGGTCCCACGGCATCCACACCTCGTAGCCGAGATCGCCGGTGTAGCCGGTGCGCGTCACCTCCACCGGCACGCCGGCGATGACGCCGGCGGCGGCACGGAAGTACTTGAGCGCCGCGATCGGGACATCGCTCACCGCCGCCAACAGCCGCGCCGACGTCGGCCCCTGCAGCGCCAGCGCCGCCACCTGCTCGCTGACGTCCTCGACCTCGACGCGCAGGCCGGCGGCATGCTGGCGCAGCCAGCGGAAGTTGGGATCGGCCGCGGTCCAGCGGAAGCGCTCCTCGCCGAGCCGCGTCACCGTGCCGTCGTCGATCACCCGGCCGTCGTCGTCGCACCACGGCGTGTAGAACACCTGGCCCACCGCCAGCTTCGACGCGTCGCGCGTGATCACGCGATCGACGAGGCGGCCCGCATCGGGACCGGTGAGGTGGTACTTGAACAGCGGCGAGATGTCGATCAGCGCGCAGCCGTTGCGGATGGCGTTGTACTCGTGCTCGTGGTGCGCCTCGTAGACACTGGCCGCGAAGAACCCCGCCCAGTCGCGAAAGCTGAGCGTGCCGGCCAGCGGCAGCGTGCGCGCGTGAAAGGCGGTACCGACGGCCACGCCGGAATTATAGGCGGGGCTCGGGACTCGTGTCCGCCCGCTCGTATACTGCAGGCGGACATGCGGTTCGACGCGATCGTCATCGGCGGGGGTCACAACGGACTGACGTGCGCCGCGTACCTGGCTCGCGCCGGACGCAAGACGCTGGTCCTCGAGCGACGCCACGTGCTGGGCGGCGCGGCGGTGAGCGAGCAGGTCTTCCCCGGCTTCACCTTCTCGGTGTGCAGCTACGTGGTGTCGCTGCTCCGCCCGGAGATCATCCGCGACCTCGACCTGCCAGCCCACGGCCTCGAACTGCTGCCGCTCGACGGCACGTTCACGCCGATGCCGAACGGCGACTACCTGTGGCGGGTCAACGACCACTCGAAGACGCGCCGGGAAATCGCCCGGCACAGCCGCCTCGACGCCGACGCCTACGACGAGTACGGCATGGCGATGGTCGAGATGGGCCGCTTCGCCAAGCCGATCCTCGGCATGACGCCGCCCGATCCGATGTCGCTCGATCCGCGCGGGCTGCTGGAGCTGCTGTCGGTCGGCCGCCGCTTCCAGAAGATGCGCTACCACGATCGCGTCAACCAGGTGCAGCTGCTGACGATGAGCGCGGTGGACTTCCTCGACCAGTGGTTCGAGACGGACGTCCTGAAGGCGACGATGAGCGCCTCGGGCATCATCGGCACGTTCCTCGGCGTCCGCTCGCCGGGCACCGCCTACGTGCTGCTGCACCACTACATGGGCGAGATCGACGGCGCGTTCCGCTCCTGGGGCCTGTCACGCGGCGGCACCGGCATGGTGTCGAACGCGATCGCCGGCGCGGCCCGCCGCTTCGGCGCCGAGATCCGCACCGAGACTCCGGTCGCGAAGATCCTGACGCGCGGCGGCCGGGCCACCGGCGTGGTGCTCGAGAACGGCGACGAGATCGCCGCCGACGTGGTCGTCTCCAGCCTCGATCCCCGGCTCACGTTCGAGCGCTTCATGGACGCGAAGGACCTGCCCGACGAGTTCATGGCCGGCGTCCGCCGCTACAAGTACCGCGGCTCGTCGGGCAAGGTGAACCTGGCCCTCGACGGCCTGCCCGACTTCACGTGCCTGCCGGGCCGCGGCGAGCACCTGCGCGGCGCGATCTCGATCTCGCCGGGCGTGGACTACATGGAGCGCGCCTACGACGAGGCGAAGTACGGGCGCTTCTCGACCCGGCCGTACATCGACATCGTGATCCCGTCGCTGACCGACGGGTCGCTGGCGCCGCCCGGCAAGCACGTGATGTCGTGCTTCGTGCAGTACGCGCCCTACCACCTGGCCGAGGGCACCTGGGACGAGCAGCGCGAGGCGTTCGGCGACACCGTGGTGAACACCATCGCCGAGCACGCACCGAACCTCAAGGATCTGATCCTGCATCGCCAGGTGCTGACGCCGCTCGACATCGAGCGCACCTTCGGGCTCAGCGAAGGCAACATCTTCCAGGGCGAGCTGTCGCTCGAGCAGCTGTTCTTCCTGCGCCCGGTGCCGGGTTGGGCGCAGTACGCCACGCCGGTGCCGCAGCTCTACATGTGCGGCTCGGCCACCCATCCCGGCGGCGGCATCATGGCCGCGCCCGGCAAGAACGCCGCCGAGCGCATCCTGAAGGACGCGCGCCGATGAGCGCCCCGACGCTGGTCGTCGGCGGCGGCGTCAACGGCCTGGTGTGCGCCACGCTGCTGGCGCGCGCCGGACGCGCCGTGACGCTCGTCGAGCAGCGCGACGAGGTGGGCGGCGCCGCCGTCACCGCCGAGATCGCGCCTGGATTCCGCGGGCCCCGCCTCGCGCATCACGTCGGACCGCTACGGACCGACGTCGCCGCCGCGCTGAACCTCGGCGCCCATGGCCTGGAGTTCGTCGCCAGCGACGCCCGGCTCACAGCGCTCGACGGCCGGGGGCGCGCGCTCACGCTGTGGCACGACCCGGCAAAGGCCGTGGCGTCGATTGGCGCCTTCTCGGCTCGCGATGCCGCCGCCTGGCCGACCTTCGCGGCCACGCGCGAGCGGCTGGGCCGCGTCGTCGCCTCGGTGTTCGACGCGACCCCGCCGTCGCTCGATGCGCCGACCCCGCGCGAGCTGTGGCGGCTGCTGCACACCGCGCGGCAGTTCCGCGCCCTGGGCCGGGACGACGGCTACCGGCTGCTGCGCTGGGGGCCGATGGCGGTGGCCGACCTCGTCGCCGAACACGTCGAGACGCCGCTGCTGCGAGCGGCGCTGGCCGCCGACGGTCTGCTCGGCAGCATGCTGGGGCCGTGGTCGGCCGGCAGCGGCCTGTTGTTCCTGCTGCAGGCGGCCAACGACGTCGCCGGCGACCCGAGGGAGGTGTGGCCGAAGGGCGGCGCGGGCGCGCTGGCCGAGGCGCTGCGCCGGGCGGCGACCGCCGCCGGCGTGTCCATCAGGACCGGCATGCGGGTGACGGCCGTGCTCACCGACGCGCACGGCGCGCGGGCCGTCCAACTCGCCGACGGCACCACGCTCGACGCGGCAGCGGTGGTCTCCGACATCGACCCGAAGGCCACCCTCGCGCTCTGCGATCCGATGGTGTGGCCCTCCGAGCTGCGCTGGCGCGCCACGAACTACCGCGCGAAGGGCACGCTGGCCAAGGTCAACCTGGCGCTGTCGGCGCTGCCGGTGGTGCCCGGCGCCGATCGCGAGCAACTCGCCACGCGGCTGCGCCTTGCACCCGATGTCGACTTCATCGAGCGGGCGTTCGACCACGTGAAGTACGGCCGCTTCTCGCCCGAGCCGTGGCTCGAGGTGACGATCCCGTCGCTGGTCGATCCGTCGCTGGCGCCGGCCGGCGGCCACGTGATGTCGATCTACGCGCAGTACGCGCCGCCGACGCTGCGCGAGGGGTCGTGGGACACCGCGCGTGGGGCCCTCGGCGACGCCGTGCTCGCCACGCTCGATCGCGCCATGCCCGGCATCCGCGGCATGGTCGTCGCCGCCGAGGTGCTCACGCCGGCGGACCTCGAGCGCGAATGGGGACTCACTGGCGGGCACATCCACCACGGCGAGCTGGCCCTCGATCAGCTGTTCACGATGCGGCCACTGCTGGGCTGGAGTCAGTACCGCACGCCCGTGGACGGCCTGTGGCTGTGCGGCGCCGGGACGCATCCGGGCCTGGGCCTCACCGGTGGGTCGGGCGCCAACGCCGCGCGCGAGATCCTGAAGCGATCGTAGGATCGCCGCGGAACGCGGCCACCCGCGGCCGTCCAACGTCTGAGGGACGACGCTTCTCCCTCGGGTGCTGCCATGCGCAACCTGCCCGCCGTCGTGTTCGCCTCGATGCTGCCGGCGATTATCGTCGCCGCCGCGGCGCCAGATCAGAGTGCCGTGCCCGGCCAGGTGACTCCGGCCCGTCCGACGCCGGGTGGCGCGGCGGCCGCGACCGGCACCGCCGTGATTCGCGGCACCGTCGTCGCGATGGACACCGGCACGCCGCTGCGACGCGTGCAGATTCGCGCCATGAGCGTCTCACCCGGTGTGCGCGACGCGCGCGTCACGACCACCGACGACCAGGGACGGTTCGAACTGCGCGAGCTGGCCGCCGGCCGCTACTCGATCGTGGCGAACAAGGCCGGCTTCGTCGGCCTGCAGTTCGGCCAGCGCCGCCCGAACGAGCGCGGCACGCCCGTCGAGGTCGGCGACGGGCAGACGGTCGAGAAGGTGGCGATCGCGTTGCCACGCGGCGGCGTGATCACGGGACGGGTGGCCGACGATGCCGGCGAGCCGGTGGCCGGCCTGCGCGTGCAGGTGATGCGCTACATGTATGGCCCCGGCGGACGCCGGCTGCTGCCGGCCAGCCAAGGCGACTCGACCGACGATCAGGGCAACTACCGCATCTACGGCCTGCCGCCCGGCGACTACTACGTGTCGGCCGCTTCGGGCCCATCCATGATGATGCCCGACGCGCGCCTCGCCGCCGGCGACAGCGACCAGGGCTTCGCGCCCACCTACTATCCCGGAACGCCCAGCCCCGCCGACGCGCAGAAAGTGACCGTCGCGGTCGGCCAGGAGGTGGGCGGCATCAGCTTCGGGCTCACGCCGACACGCCTGTCGCGGATCAGCGGCCGCGTGATCGGCTGGCCGAACACGGCCGGCGGCGGCTTCGTGATGGTGACGCCGGAAGACGGCGGGATGATGATGGGGATGGTCACGCCGCCCGGACAGATTCAGCCCGAGGGCGACTTCGAGATCCGCTCCGTGCCGCCTGGCCGATACGTGCTGCGGGTGATGCCGGGCGGGCCGCGCGATGCGGACGCATTGGTCGGTTTGACGACGGTGACCGTCGCCGGCACCGACCTCGCCAATGTCACCATCGCCATGCAGCCACAGGGGGTGTTGCGCGGCCGCATCGACTTCGAGGGCGGAGCCCCCGCCGCCGCCGTTCGCGCGTCGCAGATCCACCTGGTGATCATGCCCGCCGATCAGCGCAGCATGCAGCTGGTGATGAGCGGCCCGCCCGAGGTGGCCGAGGACTTCACCTTCACCGCCCGCGGCGTGATGGGCCCGGTGCTGGTGCGTCCGAACGGCCCGCCGGGCTGGCACTTGAAGTCGGTGGTCCTCGACGGCGAGGACGTCACCGACACGCCGGTGACGCTCGGACCGGGCGCCGCGATCGACGGCGTGCGCGTGCTGCTGACCCAGGCCGTGAGCACGGTCTCGGGATCGGTGCGCGACGACCGCGGCAACCTCGTGCTCGACGCCACCGTGCTCGTCTTCCCCGACGACGACGCGCGCTGGCAGTTCGCGTCGCGCCACATCCGCACGGTACGGCCCGATACCCAAGGCCGTTTCGAGTTCGCCGCCCTGCCGCCGTCGAACGGCTATCGCATCGTCGCGCTGCCGTCGCTCGAGGACGGCCAGGCGTTCGATCCCGAGTTCCTGGCCAGCATGCGCGACCGCGCCGAGCGGCTCGCGCTGGCCGAGGGCGAGACGAAGGCCGTGGATCTGCGGCTGCGGCCATGACGATCGCGCGCGTCGCGGCGGCGTGTCTCGTGCTGGTCGGCGGCGCAACGGACCCACGTCTCGGCGCGCAGAGCGGCCCGCCGCGCGCGACGGCCGCGCCGGCGCCCGCCGGCACGGCGCGGGTCCGTGGCGTGGTCGTCGATCCCGCCCAGGGACGGCCGGTCCGCAGCGCGCGCGTGACGCTCGAGGTGACCCCGCTCGCGTCGCAGAACACGATCCGCCACACCACGACGTCGGACGGCGACGGCGGCTTCGATTTCCACGACCTTCCAGCCGGGCGGATCCGGGTATGGGCGGCGCGGCCGGGCTACTACGACCCCAACGCGGTACCCGGCTCGCGCCGCCAGACGGTGCCGTTCTCCCTGGGCGATGGCCAAGTGGTGGGCGGTGTTCAGATCGTCCTGCGTCGCGGGCTGGGGATCTCGGGGCGCGTCACCGATCAGTTCGGCGATCCGGCAGAGGGGGCGCGAGTGCAGCTGTTCCGCCGTCCAACGGCGGGCCGGCCGGCCGAGGCCTTCTACGCGACCGGTGCATCGGCCACCACCGACGACCGCGGGGACTACCGCGTGTGGGGTCTGATGCCAGGCGAGTACTTCGTGAGCGCCGAACCGAGTCAGCGCGACTTCGGACCGCCGGCCAGTGACGGCACAGACCGGACCGGACAGGCGGCCACGTTCTATCCCGGCACGCCCGACCTCGCTGGCGCCGGAGTGGTCGCCGTCCGCGAGGGCCAGGATGCCGCCGGCGTGTCGTTCGCGCTCGGTACCGCCCGCCTGGCGTCCGTGCGCGGCCAGATCGTCCGCCCGCCGGGCCTTCGTGGGCGGGTCAACGTCTCGACGATCTCCGTCGACGGCAACGGCAGTCGGCAGGGGTTCGGCACGACGGTCCATGACGATGGCGGGTTCGAGGTCCGCCGCCTGGCACCGGGGCGCTATCGGCTCACGGCGCAGCAGTGGTCCGAGGCCGAGGGACGGACCGCTGTGTACGGCACGGTCGATGTCCAGGTAGACGGCGTCGACCTCGAAGGGGTGACGATCCCCGTTCACGCGGGAACGACCATCACAGGACGAATCATCAGCGCCGACGGGCCGCTGCCCGACGGCATGCGCATCCAAGTGATGTTGCAGGCCGGCTCGCAGCGCGAGGGCGTGCCGTTCATGCGCCCGGTGCGCGCCGCGGACGACGGCACGTTCAGGCTCGACGGCGCCTTCGGCCGTCAATACGTCCGCGCCTCGGTCGTCGGCGCCGGCGATCGCCCGGGGTGGCAGCTCGAGTCGGTGCGGCGCGACGGACGCGACGTCACCGACGAGCTGCTCGAGTTCGACGGCGCGCCGATCGAGCTCGAGATCGTGATGACCTCACGCATCGCCACGGTGGAAGGCACGGTTACCTGGGACAAGCGCGGTCCGGCGCCGCCGGTCGTGGTGGTCTTCGCGGCCGACGAGGCGTTGTGGGAGATGCCGACCCGCTGGGTGCGCGCGAGACCGGTCAGCGACGCCGGCACGTTCGAGATCCGCGGCCTGCCGCCGGGCGACGACTATCTGGCCGTCGCCGTCGAGAACACCGCCGTCGCCGACATGCTGGCCCCCGCGGCGCTCGCCGCCGTGCGCGACGCCGCGACGCGGCTGCGCGTCGAACGCGGTGGGCTGCACGAGCTGGCGCTTCACGCGGTGCCCAAACCGGCGCCGTGAACGCGGCGGCGGCCGGAGATCGGGCAAGATGAGCGGCGAGGTGCCGACCACGTCATCTTCCCGGACCGGAACGCGGCGCGTCGCGTTGACCGCGGTGCTCGCGGTCGTGTCGGCCATCGGCAGCGCCGCCCAGCTCCCGTTGCGCGATCCGCGGCCGGCCTCCTCAGGTACCGCCGTGATCCGCGGCGTGGTCGTGGACGGCGCCACCGGCGCGCCGATCCGCCGCGCCGCGGTGTCGCTGGTGATCGAGGACCTCGACCGCGAGAGCTCGCGGGTGATGGGCACGACCGCCGACGCCTCGGGCCGCTTCGAGTTCACCGGCGTGCCCGAGGCGCGCGTGCACGTCACGGCGGCGGCCGCGGGCTTCTTCGACTACGACAACGTGTGGAACGGCGAGCCCGAGGAGCCGGCCTGGCAGCCGATCGGCGCCGGCCAGCGCGTGGACGGCGTGCGCATCGCCCTGTATCGCGGCGGCGTCGTCGCCGGCCGCGTCCTCGACGAGTTCGGCGAGCCGGCGATCGGCATGGAGGTGGAGGTGCTGCGCCGCGAACCCGGCGACCAGGGCGGCAGCGTGCGCACCACCTCGACCACGTTCACGCCGGTGACCGACGACACCGGCAGCTTCCGCGTCTGGGGGCTGGCCCCCGGCGACTACGTGGTCGGCGTCCGCCCGAGCCGCTTCTCGGTCGAAGCCGCCCGCGACGACGACTCGCGACGCCAGGGCTACGCCACCACCTACTACCCCGGCACCGCGGCGCTGTCGAGTGCGCGGGCCGTGCGCGTGGCCCCGGGCCGCGAGAGCGGCGGCGTGTCGTTCTCGCTGGTCACGGTGCCGCTGGCGCGCGTGCGCGGCACGGTCCTGCTGCCCGACGGCGTGTCGGGCCGCGCCGTCAACGTCGGCGTCGGCCTGGTGGCGCCGCAGCGGCTCGACGGCTACGTCACCCGCGGCGCCCGCGCCACCGACGACGGCCGTTTCGAGCTGTCACGGCTGTCGCCGGGCACCTACCTGGTCTCCGCCCGCTACTTCGGCCAGAGCGGCGCCGAGTACTACGGCGCCGAGGAAATCGAGGTGAACGGCGTCGATCTCGACGGCGTGACGCTCGCGCTGCGCCCCGGTGCCATCGTGCGCGGCCGGGTGGTGAACGAGGCCGGGGAGCCGGTGGGCGTCCCGGTGATGGTCAGCCTGGTGCCGCTCGGCGGGAGTGGGTCGCCCACGGCCGGCCCCGTGCGGACCTACTCGGACGGATCGTTCCGCGTCGAAGGCGTGTTCGGCCCGCAACGCGTGCGGGCGGTGGAGGCGCGGATGATCCCCGGCGCCGAGGTACCGGGCATCAACGTGCGCCGTCTCCAGGATGTCACGCCGGCCACCCGCGACCGCACCACCTGGTGGCTCAAGGCGGTGACGCTCGGCGGCCGCGACGTGACCGACGAGCCCATCGAGGTGAGCGGCACGAGCACCATGCTCGACATCACCATGACCAACCGCGCCTCGAGCGTCCGCGGCACCGTGGCCTGGAACCGCACGCGCGGCGGCCGGCGGCCGGCCGTGGTGGTCTTCGTGGACGACGACACGCGGTGGACGCGGCCGTCGCGCTACGTCGGCGCCGCCGAGGTCGAGGACGACGGGCGCTTCGACGTCCGCGGCCTGCCGGCCGGGGCGCGCTACCTGGCCGCGGCCGTCGAGGGCGCCGCCCGGGCGGTGCTGGCCCGGCCCGAGATGCTGGCGGCGCTGCGGCCGCTGGCCACGCCGCTGCGCATCGACGACGCCGGCATCCACGAGCTGGCGCTCACGGCGGTGGCGCGGCCGCGGCCGTAAACAGCCGGATAGCCGCCATCGTAGGGACTGGCGTATGCATGCCACTGCCGTCGCCGCGCTCGTCGCCGTCGCCGCCGCCCCGACGCTGGCGCTCGCCCAAACCCCGGTGCCGGGCGCACCCGTCGGCCCCGGTGGCACCGGCCAGCGCACGCCGCCGCGGGCCATGCGGCCGGGAGACATGCCGCCGCGCGGCACCGCCGTGCTGCGCGGCTACGTCGTGGCGGCCGACACCGGCGCGCCGATCCGCCGCGCCCAGGTGCGCGTGGCGGCACCCGACACGCAGGACACGCGCATCGCCATCACCGACGAGCAGGGCCGCTTCGAGGTCAAGGAGCTGGTCGGCGGGCATTACAGCGTCACCGCGTCGAAGGGCGGCTTCGTCACGCTGCAGTACGGCCAGCGCCGGCCGAGCGAGCGCGGCACGCCGGTGGATCTGCCGGCCGGACAGACGATCGAGAAGGTGGCCATCGCGCTGCCGCGCGGCAGCGTCATCGCCGGACGCATCGTCGACGAGTTCGGCGAGCCGCTCACCGGCGCGCAGGTGTCGGTGCTGCGCTACGCCTACGTGAACGGCACCCGGCAGCTGTCGCCGGCGGGACTCAGCGATCGCACCGACGACCAGGGCAGCTTCCGCGTGTTCGGCCTGCCGCCCGGCGACTACTACGTGACGGCCACCTTGCGCGACGACCGCGGGCCGCGGCGGTTCCAGGACGACGACGCGCCGTCGAGCGGCTACGCCCCCACCTACTACCCGGGCACCACCAGCGCCGGCGACGCGCAGCGGGTGACCGTGAACCTCGGCGAAGAGGTGAACGGCATCGCGTTCGGGCTCACGCTCGTGCCGCTCGCCCGCGTCTCGGGCCGGGTGATCGGCCCGGCCGGCATCGCGCCGGTGGGGCCGATCCTGGCGATGCCCGACGACGCGCTGCGCGGTGGCGGCGGCAGCGTGCGCACCGGTCAGATCCGCGCCGACGGCAGCTTCGAGATCAGCGGCCTGGCACCGGGCCGCTACGTGCTCCAGGCCGGCCGCGGCCGGCGTCCTACCAACGACCTCGTCGGCCGCGCCAGCGTCGTCGTCGCCGGCGCCGATGTGGACAACGTGACGGTGCCGCTCACCACCCCGGCGGTGGTCACCGGCCGCGTCGAGTCGGACACCACCTCACCCCCGGCGTTCCGCGCCGCCCAGGTGCGGGTGTCGGCGGTGTCCGCCGATCCGACACCGAGCGCCTTCGGCGGCGGCGGGGCCGGGCCGGTGGCCGACGACTACACCTTCGAGGTCCGCGGCATGTCGGGCCCGTCGTACCTGCGCGTGAGCGCGCCGGCCGGGTGGTCGCTCGACCGTATCCTTCTCGACGGCCGCGACGTCACCGACGTGCCGATCCCGTTCGATCCCGGCGCGCAAGTGTCCGGCCTGCGGGTCGTGCTCACGCAGGCGGCGGCGACCGTGTCAGGCAGCGTCCGCGACGACCGCGGCGCCGCCGTGCTCGACACCACCGTCGTGGTGTTCCCCGACGACGACGCGCTGTGGCGGCCGCAGTCGCGCTTCATCCGCACCGCCCGTCCCGACACCTCGGGCCGGTACGAAATCGGCGGCCTGCCGCCGTCACCCGGCTATCGGATCATCGCCGTGCAGGGCCTCGAGGACGGCCAAGCCAACGACCCCGAGTTCCTGGCCGGCGTCCGCGACCGCGCCGATCGCCTGGGGCTCGCGAAAGGGGAGAAGAAGAGCCTGGATCTGCGGCTTCGCCCCTAGCGGCTAGCGGCTGGCGGCTGGCGGCTAGCGGCTAGCCGCTGGAGGGAACTGACGCCCGCTCCGTGATTGCGTGACCGTGTGACTGTGTGAATTCCTAGCCGCTAGCCGCGAGCCGCGAGCCGCTAGAAGACATCCCCCCGCCACCACAGCACGTCGGCGGCGTTGAGCGGCGGCATCGGCAGCGTGCGGTCGCGCAGCGGGCGGATCATCATCACTTCGTCGGTGGGCCGGCGCGAGGTGACTTCCAGTTGCGGTGGGTGCAGCGCGTGCGGCCACCAGGCGTCGATGCGCGGCGGGGTGAGCGACGGCTCGCGCGCCAGCATCACCTGCAGCATCGCCCCGAGACGCGCGCCCGAGGGGTCGCGGTCGCCGGCTTCCTCGATCGTCCAGCCGCCGCGCGTGACGGTGCACAGCAGATAGGCCACCGCCATGTGCCCTTCCTCGGCGACGAGGAACTCGGTCTGGCGCAGGCCCGGTGGGCCGAGGCCGGCGAGCAGGCGGCGTCGAGCCAGCGCGTATCTGATGTACTCCTCGTTGCGATCGAGCGCGAAGCGGGTGCCGGCGGCCCGAGCCAGGCCGAGGTCGGCGATGTGGGCGAGATCGCGGTCGTCGCCGGCCCGCATCAGCATCGCCGGCGCGCCGCCGCCCTTCTGGTGCACGGCCAGGGTCGCGTGTTCGAGCGGAATCGGCACGAACTCCAGCCGCTCGTAGAAGCTCGGGCCGATCGCCGAGAACAGCAGTACAAACTCGTAGCCGTCGGTGTTGGCGGCGTCGACCAGGTGCGCGACCAGCGCCGACGCCGCGCCGCGGCCGCGCGGCGCGCGCGGCGTGAACACGGCGCCGATGCCCAGCACGCGGCGGATCCGGCCGTCGATGCGGGCGCTCAGGTCGTAGCGTTTGGCGCTGGCCAGCGCCCGCTGCCCGTCGAGCAGCACCATGCGCTCGCGGTGGGTCTGGCCCCAGCCGGTGCGCCGCAAGCCGGTGTCGTAGCGGACGAACGCGTCGAACGACAGGCCGTCGCCCCAGACGGGCCAGGTGTCACGCAGGATCTGGTCGAGGACGCCGCCGGACGCGGCGGCCAGGGACAGCGGCATGGGGTCTCGTCGAGCTCCAAAGATTACCGCAGCGCCCGCGTATCATGACCGGCGTGACGCTCGCCGATCTGCCCACGCCCGCGGTGCTCATCGAACGGCCGCGCCTGCGCGCCAACATCGCCCGCATGCAGCGGGCCGCCGCGGCCGCCGGGGTGGCGCTGCGGCCGCACGCCAAGACCCATAAGAGTCCGGTGGTGGCGGCGCTGCAGATCGAGGCCGGCGCGGCCGGCATCTGCTGCGCCAAGCTGGGCGAGGCCGAGGTGTTCGCCGCCGCCGGCGTCCGCGACATCCGCCTGCCCTATCCCCTGCAGCCGGCGCTCGCCCCGCGGCTGCTGGCGCTGCTGCCGCAGGCGCGGATCTCGTTCATCGTCGACGACCTCGAGGTGGCGCGCGGCTGGTCGGCGGCCATGCACGCGGCCGGGCAGCGCGCCGAGGTGCTCGTCAAGATCGACGTCGGCTTCCATCGCTGCGGGATCGCCGCCGATCCGGCCACCGCGGTGCCGTTCCTGCGCGCGGTGGACGCGCTGCCCGGGCTGCGGCTGCTCGGGCTGCTCAGCCACGCCGGCCACGCGTATCACGCCCACTCCGAGGACGAACTGCGCGGCATGGCCGAGCGCGAGCGGGACGACATGGCGGCGCTGACGGCGGCCGCGCGCGGCGCCGGCCTGCCGATCCTCGAGGTGAGCGCCGGGGCCACGCCGCCGGCCCGCTACTCGCTGGCGGTCGCCCCGGGCACGTTCACCGAGTTCCGGCCCGGCAACTACGTCTACCTCGATCGCACCATGGTCGGCCTCGGCGCGGGGACCCGCGCCGACTGCGCGCTCACGGTGCTGGCCACGGTGGTCAGCGCCCCGGCCGCCGACCGGATCGTGCTCGACTGCGGCAGCAAGACGCTCGCCGCGGATGGCGTGCGCGGCTTCGCGCCGGCGTCGGGGCACGGCGATGTCTACCGCCACCTGGTCCCGACCGCCGACGAGACGCCCGATCCGCACTTGCACGTCGAGCGACTCTCGGAGGAACATGCGACCGTTCGCGTCGCGCCGGGCGGCGCGGCGCTCGGTCCGGGCGATCGCGTGCGCGTGCTGCCCAACCACGCCTGCGTCGTGTCGAACCTCGCCGATCGGGTGTGGCTCACCGACGGCGGTCAGGTGATCGAGGCGTTGCCGATCGCGGCGCGCGGCAAAGTGATGTAGGGCAGGGCTTCAGCCCTGCCGATCGGAATCGACGATGGCGACCAAGGGAGCGGACGTGAGCGACACCGTGGACGTAGGCGACGCGCTGGGCATGGTGGAGACGCGCGGCCTGGTCGGCATGGTCGAAGCCGCCGACGCGATGCTGAAGACCGCCAACGTCGTCTTCGTCGGCTGGCAGAAGGTGGACGCCGGCCTGGTCACCGCCATCGTCCGCGGCGACGTCGGATCGGTGAAAGCCGCGACCGATGCCGGTGCCGCCGCCGCCCGCCGCGTCGGCGAGCTGGTGGGCGTGCACGTCATCCCGCGGCCCGGCGACGACCTCGAGACAGTGTTCCCGATTCGCCCCAAGCGCTGATCGGTAGACCTGCCGGAACCTCACTCCAGCGGATCGAGCCGGTAGACGCGCACCACGCCGCCCTCGTCTTCCGACGCTGTGATCGGCGTCAGTCCCGCCTGCGCTTCCAGCGCCACCAGCACGGCGGCGAACACCTCGGGCGTCGCGTAGTGCTGCCCGTGCACCACGAGGTACTCGGCGCCGGCCGCCCGCATCGCCGTGATCGCCCGCGCGTCGGGGAACGCCTCGGTCCGCGACAGCAGCTCGGCGTAGTTGGGCGGGTAGAAGCCGCTGTTGCCGTTGAGCAGCCGGTGCCGGTGGTACTGCGCGAAGTACTGGAAGTCGGCCTCGGGCCCGGGCAGCGTCTTCAGCGTCGGCAGCGGCGCGTGGACGACGATCGACGGCGGCAGCGTAGCCAGCCAGTGATAGACCGGCGGCGCTCGTCGCGGCATGGCCCGCACCGGATGGACACTGGCGTACTCGGCCACGAGCAGCGCGAGCACCGCTACCGCCGCCCACGGGCCGACGCGCCAGTTCGCCAACCGCTGCGCCACGGTCCCGCAGGTGATGGCCGCGAGCAGCGCGACGGCGAGCAGCGTGATCGTCCCGAACCGCGCCGGCACGCGCAGGCCGCGAAACGGCGGCAACAGCCGCCGCATCCACACGTAGGACCAGCCATTGGTGCCGAGCGACGCGTCGGCCGCCACCAGGCCGCCGGCCGTCAGCGCCAGCGTCCACGGCGCCGTCGGCGCCAGCAGCACCGCGGACACCGCGAGCCCCGAGGCGACGACGCCCGGAGCCAGCCGCCGCTCGGCGTCGTCGAGGTCGGCGCTCCAGCCCCACAGCCGGTTCGACGGCGGATACGAGGCGTAGCTCGAGATCACACCGCTGTAGATCTCCACCTCGAAGTCGGGCCGATCGCCAACCACGGCGCGGGCGCGCTGATACGGCACGGCGTAGAGACCGGCCACGGCGACCGCCGCGGCCAGCCACGCCGCTGCGCGGATCCACTGCCGGCGCGGCAGCACCGGACGCGAGCGCAGCCATTCCACGCCGACGACGATCGGCCCGATGGTGAGCAGGAACACGCCGTAGT
>CAYUAX010000034.1:0-28945 GCA_964442845.1 uncultured Bifidobacteriaceae bacterium
CCGTTCGCGTCGCGCGCATCGAGCCGGCCCCCGGCCTCGATGAGGAGCCGCACGGCCGTCTCGCTGCCGAACGCCGCCGCGCGGTGCAACGGCGTTTCGCCGCGCGTGCGCACGTCGCGCATGAAGGCGTCGGTCACCACGCCGGGCACGGTCGCCGCATTGGCATCGGCCCCGTTAGCCAGCAGCACCTGCACCACGTGGTCGTAGATCGGGCGGTTGGCCTTGCAGACCGCCGCGTGCAACGCGGTCTCCCCGGTATCCGGTGCGGCGTCCCTCGCGTCGGCGCCGTGGGCGAGCAGGAACTGGCAGAGCGCCCAATGGCCATGGAAGGCCGCGCCGATCAGCCCGAGGTTGCGGCCCAGCGTCGTCAGGGCCGCGCCGCGCTCGACCAGGACGCGCACCGCCGTCACGTCGCCGTGGTAGGCGCACCACTGCAGCAGCTCGGTGCCGCGCTCGTCGGTCGCGGTGGCCGCGCCGCCGGCGGCGAGGTGATCGAGCACGAGATCGGTGCGCCCATCGGCGATGCGCTGCACGAGGTCGGCCGGCATGCGCGGAGCTTAGCAGACCCTGCTCACAAGGGCGGCGGGGCGACGGGCGGCTCGGGCCGCGGGCCCAGCAAATCCCAACGGTTGCCTTCGAGATCGAGGAACACGGCGATGCGGCCGTACGGCTCCTCGCGCGGTGTGGTCACGAAGCGGACGGACGCGGCCTGCATGCGGGCGTAGGTCGCGTCGAAGTCGTCGACGCGCAGGAACAGCCCCACCCGCCCCGCGAACTGCGCGCCCACGGCCGCGATCTGCTGCGGCCCGTCGGCGCGGGCGAGCAGCAGGCCGGTCGCGCCACCCGGCGGGCGCACCACCACCCAGCGTTTCGGCCGGCCGTCGTTGGTCAACGACGGCGAGTCCTCGACGAGGTCGAAGCCGAGCACGTCGACGAAGAAGTCGATCGCCGGCTGGTAGTCACGCACGATCAGAGCGACGAGGTCGAGCTGGGCCACGCCCGATGGTAGATCGGGCGCGTCGAACGCTAACGGGCGGTCAGGCGGGTCACGTCGAACGTCGCGTCACCGGTCACGTGCGCGTCGGCCTCGGGCACGCCGAAGCTGCGCGCCACCGGCACGACGCCCGCCCACACCGGCCAGGCCAGGTCGTCGTCGTCGTCGATGGGCGGCCCGGTGCGCACCTTGGCGGACGCCTCCTCAATCGGCAGGGCCAGCACCGACGTGCCAGCCAGCTCCTTGTCGGTGATCGGCCGCAGCTCGTCCCAGCGACCGGGTACGATGTGGTTGGTGAAGGCCTGCAAGGCCGCCGTCTTCTCCGCCCGCTCCTCGACCAGCCGGGCGCGCCCCAGCACCACGACCGAGCGGTAGTTGATCGAGTGGTGGAAGGCGGAGCGGGCCAGCACCAGGCCGTCCACGTGCGTCACCGTCACGCACACGTCGAGGCCGGCGGCCAGCGACCGCACCATGCGGCTGGCCGCGGCGCCGTGCAGATACAGCGCGTCGCCGATGCGGGCGTAGCCGGTGGGAATGGCGTAGGGCTGCCCGTCGGCCACGAAGGCGACGTGGCACACGAAGCCGTCGTCGAGGATGCGGTAGATGGCGGCGCGGTCGAAGACGCCGCGCGTCGGCCGGCGGCGCAGCCGCGTGCGCTCGGTGACCGGCAGCGTCGCCGCTGTGGAAGTCTCCATGGGCGAAGCGTAGCCGCTGAAACGGACTGTCGAAAAGAGCCAATTTCGTGATATTCGACCAGTCCACTGATGCGGCTGCCTCTCGCCCTGGATCGCCGCAGCCGGACGCCGCTGCACCGTCAGGTGTACGGGGAGTTGCGTCGCGGCATCCTCGCCGGACGGCTGACGGCCGGCGATCGGCTGCCGTCCACCCGCGAGCTCGCCCTCGCGCTGCGAGTGGCGAGGGCGACCGTGTCGGTTGCCTACGACCAGCTGATCGCGGAGGGCTACCTCGAGGCCCGGCGCGGCGCCGGGACCTTCGTGTGCCGCGAACTGCCCGATCGGCCGGCCCGGGCGAGCACGGCCGCAAAGAGCCAGCCGGCCATCCGGCTGTCGTCGCTCGCCGCTGCGTTGCCGCCGTTGCCGGTGCGGCGCCCGGCCGATCCCGGCGTCATCGACCTGTCCGCGCCGGGAGCGGACCCAAGCCGGTTTCCGTTCGCCGTGTGGAACCGCCTGGTGAGGCGACACCTGCGCCGCCGCGGCACGGCAGGCCCCCCGCCGAGTCTCGCCGGCGACGAGCGGCTCCGCGAGGCCATCGCCGCCTACCTGGGGCGGTCGCGCGCCGTGCAGTGCCGGGCCGCCCAGGTGGTGGTCGTGAACGGCTCGCAGCAGGCCCTCGACCTGTGCGCGCGGGTGCTGGTCGATCGCGGCGATCACGTGGCGATGGAGGAGCCAGGCTATCCGGAGGGCCGGCAGCTGTTCGCCGCCGCCGGTGCCGTCGTCCACTCCGTGCCGGTCGATGGCGACGGCCTGGTCGTCGCCCGGATCCCGGCAGCGGCGCGACTGGCGTTCGTCACCCCGTCGCATCAATACCCCATGGGCGTGTCGCTGTCGCTCGCCAGGCGGCTGGAATTGCTCGCCTGGGCCCGGGCCGCGCCCGGCGTGATCCTCGAGGACGACTACGACAGCGAGTTCCGCTACAGCGGGGCGCCGTTGCCGTCGCTGCAGGGGCTGGCCGACGCCGCGCCCGTCGTCTACGTCGGGACGTTCTCCACCGCCACGTTCGACGGCCTGCGCCTCGGCTACCTGGTGCTGCCGCCGGCGCTGGTCGAGCCGTTCGTGCGGGCCAAGCGTCACGCCAGCGGCCCGACGGCGTCGCTCGAACAGGCGGTCTTGGCCGACTTCATCCGCGAGGGGCATCTCGAGCGCCACGTGCGCCGGATGCGCCGCGTCCATGCCCGGCGGCACACGGCGTTGATCGAGGCGCTCGAGCGCCATCTGGGCGATCGCGCCACCCTGACCGGCGACGCCGCCGGTCTCCACGCCGTCGTGCGGGTGCCCGGACTGGACGCCGTTACCGGGCCACGACGCGCCGGTGTGGCCTTCGAGACGACGCGCGCCTGCTACGCCGGCGCGGCCCCGGCCAACGAGATCCTGGTGCGGTTCGCCGGCCTCAGTGAACGGACGCTGCGCGAGGGCGTCCGGCGGCTCGCCCTACTGGCCGGGTCGCGCCGGCCGAGCGCGTAGGCGGTCGGCCGCGTCGTCAACCCGCGGGTCCCGCGGGGAAGGTCGAGGCGTGCAGGTGCACGATGCGCCATCGACCGCCCAGTTGCCGCAGCACCAGCGTGCGGCGGCCGCGCGCCGTCTCGGTGCCGAGGTGGAATGTCACGACGGCGACGCCGTCGAAGCGCTGGATCAGCGGGTCCTGGGGCTGGAGGTTCTGAAATGGCGGCGCCGTTCGTCCGGAGGCGGCGCGGATCTGATCGAACACGACGCGGAACGTCCGCTCGATCTCAGCGCGGCCCGCGATCCGCGTCGGAAACGTGCGCGGCGGCGGCGACGGCGGATGGAACATCACCGCGTCGTCGGCGAACGCGGCCAGGAACCTCGGCATGTCGAGGGCGTTGAACGCCGCGAGGAACTCCTCCAGCGCCGCATCCACGCCATCTGCAGTCGTCGCCGCGGGCTGTGCGGCCCGGCCCTCAGCGCCGATCGCGAAAAGCATACCGACGACGAGCGATCCGAACCCGGCGCGACGGCGGGTCATCGCGATACCGGCTCAGGACGGCAGCGTCCACGCCGACGCCAAGGCGTCGTGCGCGGCGCGGGGCAGCTGCACCAGCACCGGGCGCCGGGCCGGATCGAGCCAGCGCAGCACCTCGTCGAGCGACGCGGCGGCCATCGCCGTGCAGCCGGCCGTGCCGCGGCCCGGCGTCGGGCTCACGTGCAGGAAGATGCACGAGCCGTTGCCCGGCGTCGCCGGCGCGG
The DNA here is from genome assembly GCA_964442845.1 of uncultured Bifidobacteriaceae bacterium. Taxonomy (GTDB): domain Bacteria; phylum Acidobacteriota; class Vicinamibacteria; order Vicinamibacterales; family UBA2999; genus CAWAYR01. The sequence goes on from CAYUAX010000034.1 coordinate 3,937, forward strand.
TGTTGTAGTCGACGACCACGCCCCAGCGGTAGGCCTCGCCGACCTCGGCCATCTTCTCGGAGCTCTTCCAGTCCACTGTCGCCACTGTCGACCGATCGACGAGTTGGTTGTAGTGGACCGACGTCGGATCGTCCACGCACTCGAGCGTCGGGATCTCCTGCACGTAGGGCAGCTTCAGCCACGCCGCGTCGGCGGGTGGTGCCAGCCCGAAGGCCGTGCCCAGCGCGAAGACGCCGGCCGGCGAACGGCCGTCGCCCTCGCGCTTCGCCGGCCCCGGCACGGCCGGCGCCAGCCCCGGATCCCACGCGGTGCCGCTCCGTCCGACGACGATCGTCACCGGCATGCCGACCGCCTGCCAGACCCCATCAACTGACGGTCGCTCGTAGCGACGCAGTTCGCCCTGCACGGTGTCCCAATCGGGCGTGACGACGACCAGCAGCTGCCGCGCCGACGCCAGCAAGGCCGGCGGCGGGTTGGTGGCGGGTCCGCCGTCCACCGTCCGCGGCTCGCCGGCACAGGCCGCGGCGATCGAGGCGGCGAGTCCGATGGCGAGGCCGGCGGCGAGCGGACGATGACAGCGCATGGCCGCGAGTATAGGCCGGCGGGACGGCCGACGCCGCCCGCCGCCCGCCGCGGCGCACGGACGCTACGGCCGGAAGTCCACCGCGACGTTGACGACGACGGGCACGGCCACGCCCTTGACCCGTGTGGGCCGGTACTCCCACTGCCGCACCGCGGCGAGCGCGGCCTGATCGAGCAGCGGCACCGACTTGGTGACCTCGGCGTCGCGCACCTTGCCGTCGGGTCCGACCGTTGCGGCAATCTGCACCACGCCACCGACGCGCGCCGACTTGGCGACCGGCGGATACTCCGGCACGACGTTCTTGATCTTCACGGGATTCGGGATGCGTCCGCCGACCCGCACCGCCGTCCGGCGCAGCGTCGCACGTTCTTCGGCCGCGGCCTTGGCGCGCGCCGCTTCGGCAGCTGCCGCGGCGGCGGCACGCTCGCGGGCGGCGGCCACGTCGGCAGCGGCCTTGTCGGCGGCGGCGCGGGCCTCGCCGGCGAGGGTCCGGGTGCGGTCGTACGACTTGATCCAGCGGCCCTCCTGGTCGGCGAGTTCGGAGTCGAGCGCCGTCATCGCCGTCTGCGCCTGCCGCAACGAGTCGCCGACGTAGTCGCCGGCGTCGGCGGTGGCGCGCTCGAGCGCGCTGCGCGCGCCGGCGATCTCGTCGTGCGGTGGTGCGGCGCAGCCGGCGGCGGTCACGGCGACGAACAGCGCAGTGCCCAACGGTGGCGCGAATCGCATGGTGTCCCTCCTCGAATGCGTGCAACGCCGCGTACGCGTCCGGCCCACATGGGGCACGGCCGCGCTTCGCGGCCTCACGTCGCGTCGAGGAGCAATGGGAATGCCAGCGGCGCACCGGGTGCGAACCCGGCGCGGACGCCGATCGGGCACCGGGAGGCCCCTGACGTGGGTAACGGCGTGCTCAGATCGAGTCGCCGATCACCCACCTGGGCTCAGCGCTCCCCGGCGCGCGACGGCAAGCGCTGGGCCGAGGTCGGCGCGGTCATCGACCGCGCCGGCACCGGACCGACGATGGCCTGGTTGACCAGGGTGCGGACGCGGCGGTTCAGATCGACCGTTCCAGCCGGCATCAGCTGCGTCATGAACACGACGGCGAGCTTCTCCGCCGGGTCCACCCAGAAGCTGGTGTGATACGCGCCGCTCCACGAGAACTCGCCGGCGGCGCCGTAGCGCGGCGCACGGCCGGGCTGCTCGATCACCTCGAAGCCCAGGCCCCAACCCATCGTGCCGTTCTGGTAGAGCGTGCCGACGTGGTTCGACGTCATCAGCGTCACCGTCGTCGGGCTGAGATACCGTGTGCCGTCCAGTTCGCCGCCGTTGGCGAGCATCTGCAGGAACCGCGCGTAGTCCTGCGCGGTGGAGAGCAGGCCGGCGCCGCCCGAGAACGCCACCTGCGGCCCGCCGACGTACTGGCCCTGCCCCGAGCGCCCCTCCGGCGCCCGCGTGATCTTCCCGTCGGCGCCCATCGCGTAGACCGCGGCGAGGCGTGACGCCTTGTCGGGCGGGAGGAAGAACGACGTGTCCACCATCTTGAGGGGCGTAATCAGCCGTTCGCCGAGGAACTGCGCCAGCGTCTGCCCGCTGACGCGCTCGATGACGTTGCCGAGGATGTCGGTGTTGAAGCCGTAGACCCAACGCTCGCCCGGCTGCGACTCGAAGGGCAGCGTGGCCAGCTTGTCCATCCACGCGCTCATGTTCTGGGCGCGGTCGGCGAAGTACCACGTCTCGAAGCCGGCCGGCGTGTACCACGGCTCGAGCGGGCCCTGGCCGTAAGAGATGCCGGCGGTGTGGGTGAGCAGGTCGCGGATGGTGATCGCCCGCCGCGCCGGCACCACGGCCACCCGGCCGCCCTCGCTGGCCAGCACGGTGGTCCGCGCGAATGCCGGGATGAACTTCGCCACCGGGTCGGTGAGGGCGACCTTCCCTTCCTCCACCAGCATCATGATGCCGACGCTGACCACCGCCTTGGTCATCGAGGCGATGCGGAAGATCGTGTCGGGACGCATCGCGACGCCCTTCTCGACGTCGGCCTGGCCGACGGCGTCGAAGTGGGCGACCTGGCCGTCGCGGACCACGAGGGTGACGGTGCCGGCCACCTGCTTGTCGCGGACGGCGTCCTGCATCACCCGGGTGATGCGGGCGAGCCGCTCGGCCGACATGCCGACCGCCTCGGCGGACGGCGCCTTGGGCAGCGCCTGGGCACGGACACTCGCCGGCAGGGCGGCGAGCAGGGCGACGAGCGCGGCGGGCAGCGCGACGGACGATCGGTGGATGCGCATCATGATGGCAGTCCTCGACGGGTGTCCACGAAGTAGAGGGGGCGCTTCATCGACTCGACGAAGCTCTTGGTGAGATAGACGCCGACCGTGCCGATGGCCAGGATGATCAGGCCGCCGATGAGGGCCAGCAGCGCCGTGGCCGTGGCGACCGCCTGCACGGCCCGGTCGGGATCGGTCGGTGCCCACGCCAGCCAGCCGAGGCGGGCGAGGGCCGCGGCGATGACCGCCGCGCCGAGCATCACGACGAGCTGCAGCGGCACTTCGGAATAGCCGACCAGCACGTGGAAGGCGAGCCGGGCCGATCGCGAAATCGAGTAGCCGCTCTTGCCGCCGCCGCGCGCCTGGTGCTGCACGTCGATGGTCGTCGTCGGCAGGCCCATGATGGCCATGATCGCGTTGACGTTGCGGGTGCGCTCCCGATACTCGCAGAACTGGCGGACCGCCCGGCGGGTGAGCGCGCGGTAGTTGCCGACGCGGTGGTCGTAGCGCACCTTCACGAAGAACTGCACCACGGCGTAGAACAGGCGGGCGAGCAGCCGCTTCAGCAGCGGATCCTGGCGCTGCATGCGCCGGGTGAGCACGAGATCGGCGCCGGTCGTGCGCGCCGCCGCGACGATCGCCGGCAGCGCGGCCGGGTCGTCCTGCAGGTCGCAGGCCATGATCACCGAGAGATCGGCGTCGGCGTGGTCGAGGCCGGCGGTGATGGCCAGGTGCTCGCCGTAGTTGCGGATCAGCTTGACGGCGCGGACGCGCGGATCGCCGGCGGCGAAGCGCTCGAGCAGCGGCCACGAGCGGTCGGCGCTGCCGTCGTCCACGTAGACGATCTCCCAGTCGCTGGTGAGCGCGCCGAGTTCGGCGGTCACGCGCCGGTGCAATTCCTCCAGGGTGGGCTCGCCCTGGTACACGGGCACCACCACGCCGATTGTCGCCACCCACCCTCCGGGGCCCCGCGCTGCCGGGGCCGAACGGCCCTAAGGATACTTCCGGGGGCGAGCGCGGCGGTCAGGCGGACGGCGGGCGGTCGGCCTTCGACGGCTCGTCGGCGGCGAGCATCACGTCCTTGGCGCTCTGGGCTTCGTACGGGCCCGGGATGACCCCCTTGGCTTCGGCGATGGCCCAGGGAATCGCTGCCAGCAGCCCGGCCACACCGCGCGGCAACTCGAAGTACTCCCGGAGCAGTGCGTATACAGCCAGGCCGGCGAGGACGAAGACGACGCGCAGTCCCATGGTCAGACCTCCTGGGAATAGGTGTCGAGTCGCCCGGATTCATGTCGTCCCGTCCGCCCGGGGTGGCCCTGGCCGCATCCAACCGGTCCGGCCGCCCGCTGGTACGATGGCGGCCATGACGTCGATGGTGCGGCTCCTGGCGATCCTCGCGGGCGTGCCCCTGCTGGCATCGGCGTGCGGAGGAGGCAGCGTGACGAGCAACAGCCGAGGCCCCGTGACCGAGGCGCCCTACGGCACCTGGGTGTCGCCGCTGTCGGCGGCGCGGGCCACCGCCGGTGCCCTGCGTCTCGGGCAGATCGCCCTCGACGGCGACGACGTCTACTGGCTGGAAGGCCGGGCCTCGGAGGGCGGCCGCAACGTGCTCGTGCGGCTCACGCCGGGGGCCCCGCCCGTGGACGTCTCGCCGCCGTCGTTCAACGTCCGCAGCCGGGTGCACGAGTACGGCGGCGCGGCCTACACGGTGCACCGCGGGGCGGTCTACGCCTCCAACTTCGCCGACCAGCGCCTTTACGAACTGACGGCCGGCCGCCCGCCGCGGCCCCTGACGCCCGAGGGCTACTTCTACGCCCAGTGCCGCGTAGACGCCGAGCGGCGGCGCCTCATCTGCATCCGCGAAGACCACACCAAGGGCGATGCCCAGCCGCCGGCGGCCGTGGTGGCGGTGCCGCTCGACGCTGCCTCGCCGTCGCCAGGCGTGGTGCTGGCGCAAGGCGCCGACTTCTATTCGGACGCCAGCCTGAGTCCCGACGGCCGGCGCGTCGCCTGGCTGCAGTGGCGGCACCCGAACATGCCGTGGGATGGCACCGAACTATATGTGGCCGACCTCGACGGCGCCGGCCGGCCGCTGTCGCCGGTGAAGGTGGCGGGCGGCGACGACGAGTCGGTGTTCCAGCCGTCGTGGTCGCCCGACGGGCTCCTGTACTTCGTGTCCGATCGCACCGGCTGGTGGAACCTCTATCGGGCGCCAGGTGGGATCGTGCAGGCGCTCTACCCGCTGGCCGCGGAGTTCGGCAAGCCGCAGTGGGCGCTGGGCACGACCACCTACGCGTTCGCGTCGGAGAACCGCCTCGTCGTCACCTACGGGGAGAACGGCCGCTGGAAAATGGCGCTGCTGTCGCTCGAGCCGCGTCGTGTCGAGCCGGTCGACCTGACGCTCGAACCCCTGGATGCGGTGGTGGCCAACGGCCGCGCCGCCTACTTCGTGGGCGGGTCGGCCACCGAGGGCCCGGCGATCACGCGAGTGTCGTTCGGCGGCGTCGAGGCGGAGATTCTCAAGCGGTCACGTACCGATACGCTCGACGCGGCGCTGGTGTCGGCCCCCGAAGCCATCAGCTTCGACAGCGGCGGCCAGGCCGTGCACGCGTTCTACTATCCGCCGGCCAATCCGGCGTATCGCGCGCCGGCCGGCACCGCGCCGCCGCTGCTGGTGCTCGTCCATGGCGGGCCGACCGGCGCCACCGACGCGGTGTTCGACCCCGAGGTGCAGTTCTGGACGACGCGCGGTTTCGCCGTGGTGGACGTGAACTACAGCGGCAGCACCGGCTACGGTCGGGCCTACCGCCGCCGGTTGAACGGGCAGTGGGGCGTGGTGGACGTGCGCGACGCCGTGAACGCGGCGAAGTATCTGGTGGCCGCCGGCAAGGCCGACCCGGCGCGGCTCATCACCCGCGGCGGCAGCGCCGGCGGGTACACGACGCTCGCCGCCCTGGCGTTTCACGACGCGTTCAAGGCCGGCGCCAGCTACTACGGCATCAGCGACCTGGAAGTGCTGGCCGGCGACACCCACAAGTTCGAGTCGCGCTATATGGACTCGCTGGTCGGCCCCTATCCGGCGATGCAGGCGGTGTATCGCGAGCGCTCGCCGATTCACCACGTCGATCGGCTGAACTGCGCGCTCATCCTCCTGCAGGGCCTGGAGGACAAGGTGGTGCCGCCGAACCAGTCCGCGATGATGGCCGACGCCGTCCGCAAGAAGGGGCTGCCGGTGGCCTACGTCACCTTCGAAGGCGAGCAGCACGGCTTCCGCAAGGCCGAGAACATCGTCCGCGCCCTGGAAGCCGAGCTGTACTTTTACGGCAAGGTCTTCGGCTTCACCCCGGCCGACACGGTGACACCGGTGCCGATCGACAATCTGCGCTGACCGGCACCGGCGCGGCGTCAGAACTTGAGGGTCACGCCGGCGGTCGCGCGCCAGAAGTTGAACTTCGGCAGCGGCAGGTCGTCGATGCCGACGATGTCGTCCCAGTCCACGTCGCCGGTCTGAAAGCGGCGCACGTCGGCGCGCAGGCCGAAGTTGGGCAGCGGGAACAGGTAGACGCCGCCGCCGATGTTCCAGCCGACGTCCTGCGCGTTGGCGCTGATCACGTTGCCGAGGAACGGCACGTTGATGTCGCCGCTGATCCGCACCAGGCCGATGCCGGCGGAGCCGTACGGCTGGATCGGGCCGGTCGGCGCACGCAGCACCAGGTTGCTCATGTAGGTGGTGAGGTTCGCCTGGACGTCCACCGGCCCGACGCTGGCCAGGTCGCCGAGCGGGGTCCTGGCCGCTTCGAACTCGATGCCGAGCAGGCCGCCGAAGGTGACCGCGGCGCCGAACGTGCCTTTGTTGGTCTCCTCGATGCGCGTGGTGCCGGCGAACACGGTGCCGCGGATGTCGGCGGCGGCGGGTGCGGCCGAGGCGAGGACCGCGGCGAAGGTGAGGGCGAGTGCAGTGATGCGTGTGGATGCCATGCTCGCCGCCCTTGCAAACCGAGTGCCCGCCAGAACACGCGGATTTGCGCCATGTTTCGCCGTTGGAGGCGGCGGGGACGGCGTGCAGGTGTGGCGTCCATGCCCTACGGTGTAGAAATCACCGGACAGGCGCCCGCCCGCCATTTGCGGGAACCTGCGGCGGCGAGTCGGAGTCTCAGTGGGGGTTTCGCGTTCGATCCCCAGGGAGTCGTGACGATGCCTCGCACCTGTCTCGCCTTGTGTTGCGCCGTCTTCAGCGCGCTCGCCGCCGTGCCGGCCGCCGCCCAACCTGGCCCGGCCGGCGTGATGCCGAGCGTGGCGCCGATGGTCTGCGGTCCCGATCGCCTCACCGTCGTCTACCAGCGTGACGTCGCGCGAGTGACGTTTCGCGACCAGAAGTTCGAGCTGACGCAGGTGCCCGCGGCGTCCGGCGCCAAGTACGAAGCGGACGGCGACCCGACCACGTCGTTCTGGAACAAGGGCCGCAACGGGACCTTGACGATCAAGGGCACGGCGTATCCCGAGTGCACGCCGGTGGTCACGGTGGCGATGCTGCGCGGCGCGGCGTGGACCGTGGCGTCGATTGCCGGCGCGCCCCCGGTCGCGACCTCGCGCGTCACGCTCGACTTCGGCGCCGAAGGCCGGTTCGCCGGCAACGCCTCCTGCAACAACATGCGCGGCACCTACGCGGCGACCGCCGACGGCCTCACGTTCGGCCCCGTGGCGACCACGCGCAAGGCCTGCGCGCCGCCGGTGCTGACGCAGGAAGCCACGGTGGTGGCGCTGCTCGGCGCGGTGAAGAGCGCGCAGATCACCGCCGAAGGGACGCTCGTGCTCTACGCCGGCGACGGCCGGACGATGACCGCGAAGCGCTGACCCCGGCGGCGGGGTCGGAACCGGCGCGGGGCGGAGCCCGTATGCCTCCGCATGGCCACCCTTCGCCTCGCCCTGCGGCTCGCCGTTCGCCAGCCGCTGGTCTCGTCGCTGGCCGTGGTCGCCCTGGCGCTCGGCATCGGGCTCAGCACGCTGATGTTCAGCATCCTCAACGGCGCCGTGCTGCGCGGCCTGCCGTTCGAGCGCTCCGAACGCATCCTGCACGCCTCGCCGTTCGACCTCCAGGAGCAGGACGATTTCGAGGCCACGCAGTGGGAGTTCGCTGAGTGGCAGGCTCGGCAGCGGTCGTTCGAAGCGCTGACGGCGTTCTACACGGCCAACGCCAACGTCGTCGGGCCCGACGGCACGCCCGAGCGCTACCGCGGCGCCTGGATCACCCCGAATACGCTCGGGATGCTCCGCACGCGGCCGGCGCTGGGGCGGGACTTCGCGGCGGCCGATGGCCAGGCGGGCGCCGAACCGGTGGTGATCATCAGCGACCGCGTGTGGCGCGATCGCTTCGCGGGCGGCGCCGACGCGCTGGGCCAGCCGCTGCGCGTGAACGGCACACCGATGACCGTGGTGGGCGTGATGCCGCCGGGCTTCGCCTACCCGGTGGTGCAGGAACTGTGGATCGCACTGGCCGTCAACCCGTCGCTCGAAGGGAAGGACTCGCGGCCCACGGTCGAGATCATCGGCCGGCTCCGCGACGACGTGTCGCGCGACCAGGCGTCAGCCGAGCTGGCGACAATCGCCGCCCAGGTGGCCGCACTCGATCCCGGCCGGCGTACTGGCATCACCGTGGAGGTGAAGCCGTACGTCGAGGAGTTCATCGGCACCGAGACGGTGCAGCTGCTGAGCGTGATGCTGGCCGCCGTGCTGCTGGTGCTCGTGATCGCCTGCGTGAACGTGGCCAACCTGGTCCTGGCGCGGGCCGCCGATCGGACGCGCGAAGTGGCCGTACGCACCGCGCTCGGCGCCCGCCGCGGCCAGGTGATTCGCCAGACGCTGGCCGAGGTGCTGGTGCTGGCCGTGGCCGGCGCCGGTCTGGGCGTCGGCATCGCCCATGCCGGCGCGCGGCTGTTCTCGCGCGCCATCGTCGATACGACCCCGCCGTTCTGGATCGACGTCGGCCTCGACGGCACGGTGCTGCTGTTCGTCACCGCGATCACGGTCGTGGCGGCGCTGGTCGCCGGCCTCGTGCCGGCGCTGCGGGCCTCGCGCGGCGACGTGCTGCCGCTGCTGAACGACGAGGGACGCGGCACCACCAGCCTGCGCATCGGCCGGTTGTCACGCGGCCTGGTCGTCGGCGAGATGGCGCTGTCGTTCGCGCTGCTGGTCGTGTCGGCCCTGGTGATCCGCAGCATCGTCAACGTGACGCAGTTCGATCCCGGCATCGCCACCCGCAAGGTGTTCACGGCGCGGGTCACGCTGCCGGCCGCCGAGTACGCCGACGGCCCGAGCCGCGTCCGCTTCGGCGACGCGTTGCTCGAGCGGGTGGGCGCGCTGCCAGGGGTCGTGGTCGCCGCGCTCGCTACCACCAATCCGCCGGTGGCCGCCGAGACCAGCGTGATGCTGCCGGGGCAGTCGTTTCCCGACGAACGCGACTACCCGCGCGCCAAGGTCACCAGCGTGTCGCCGGCATTCTTCGACGTGATTCGGGTAGCGCCGCGTCAGGGGCGGGTGTTCACCGGCGCAGACAGCGCGGACGCGCCCAAGGTGGCGGTGGTGAACGAAGAGTTCCAGCGCCGCTTCTATCCGGACGGCGCCATCGGCCGTCAGGTGCAGACCTTCACCCGTGGCGCTCCGCAGTGGCACACCATCGTCGGCGTGGTGCCGAGCATCCCCGATATCGACCTGGGCGAGTCGCTGCTGCAGCACGTCTACTTCCCGCTCGCGCAGCGGCCCAATGCCACCGTCAACGTGCTGCTGCGCACCGTCGGCGATCCGCTGGCGCTGGCGGCCGGGGTTCGCCAGGCGGTCTCGGCCATGGATCGCAACCTGCCGATCTACAACGTGCAGACGCTGCAGAAGGTGCTCGACGACGGCACCTGGGGCTGGCGCGTGTTCGGCACGCTGTTCAGCGCCTTTGGCATCGCCGCCCTGTTCCTGGCCACGGTCGGGCTCTACGGCGTGATGGCCTTCTCGGTGAGCCGCCGCACCCAGGAGATCGGCGTGCGCATGGCGGTGGGCGCCGGCGCCGGCGACGTGCTGCGGATGGTGCTGCGCCAGGGCGCGTGGCAGGTCGCGGCCGGCGTCGTCCTGGGCCTCGGCGTGGCCGTGGTGCTCGCCAACGCCATGCGGCTGATGTTCTTCCAGGTGAGCCCCTACGACGCTCCGACGTTCGTCGGCGTCGGCGCGGTGCTGCTCGTCACCGGCTTGGCCGCCGCCTTCGTCCCCGCCCGCCGCGCCGCCAAGGTCGATCCCATGACCGCACTCCGCGTCCAGTGAGAACTGACCCGCCGCAAGAGGCGAGCCGCCAGCCGCCAGCCGCTAGCCGCTAGCCGCTTCATCGGCCTGGAGTAGCATCAGGCCGATGAAAAAGCTCCTCGCCGGCTGCCTCGTCGTCGTCGTGCTGCTGATGGTGGTCGCCGGGGTCGGGGCGTACTTCCTGTGGCGGGCGGCGCGGCCGGCGCTCGACAGCGCCCGGCAGATGGTGGAGGGCGTGTCGCAGCTCTCGGAGGTGGTCGAGATGGAAGACCGCTTGGCCAACACCGCCAGCTACGACGGGCCGGCGAGCGGCGAACTCTCCGCCGAGCAGGTCGAGCGCTTCCTGCGTGTCCAGGCGCACGTGAAGCAGACCCTCGGCGCTCGCGCGGAGGCGTTCCGGGAGAAATACAAGGAACTGGCGACCACCCGTCCGGACGGCACCGAGGTGCCGCCGTCGCTGTCGCAACTGCTCGCCGGCCTGAGCGACATGTCGCAGATCTATCTGGATGCCCGGCGCGCCCAGGTCGACGCCCTCAACGCCGAGAAGTTCTCTCGCGCCGAGTTCTCGTGGGTGCGGCTGCGCGTCTACCAGGCCGCCGGCATCGAAGCCGCCCGCTACGACCCGCGCGAGCTGGAGAAGCTGATTCAGGGGATGGCCACCGGCGCCAACGTGACGGTGCCGGAGGTGCAGTTGCCCGACGCGCCGGCGAAGAACCGCGAGCTGGTGAAGCCGCACGCCGCGCAGCTCATGGAGTGGCTGGCGATGGCGTCGTTCGGACTGTAGCGGCGGCGTCTGCTACGCCGGGCCGAGCTTCAGCTCGGACCCAGAGGCAGCTCCGAAGGGCTGCCCTGCGGAAGCTGCCGCGTCGTCCCATCGCACCGGCGATCCCACGGCGATTGCGCCGCCCTCGATCACCTCGCCGAACGCGCCGCCGCCCCACGGCGGCGACAGCGCGTCCTGCAGGCCGGGGCAGGCCTCGTCCATCTGATGGCAGGGCCGGGTCTCGCCGAAGATGCGCACCCGGGCGTCACCGATGCGCAGCACGCGCTCGCGGCTGAAGTCGAGATCGATGCCTTCGACCAGGAGATTGGCGCGGCGGATGGCCGGCGCGGGCGGACCGGGCAGATGGGAGGTCAGGGCCTGCCACCGATCGAGCGACATGATCGTGACCTGCCGTCGTCCGCCTTGCGTGGCGTCGCCGCGCAGGCCCCGACCGGCGACCAGCTCCGCCGCGTCGGCCGCGTCCATCGGCCCGCGGTGTACCCGCTTGATCCAGATTCCGACGAGTCGTCCCATGTCCTGTTCCGTGCTCCTGTCAGTCTTCCAGCCGCTAGCCGCTAGCCGCTAGCCGCTGGACGAGGATCATACGAGTTTCCGTCGTCGTGACGCCGCCGTCGCACCGTGGTGACGCGCCCCCGATACCGTGGGTCCTCGAGACGCGGCCGCCGCGTCTCGGTGCCGCCTCCGCGGGGCCGCCACGCGCCGATGCGTGGGGCTTTGCGGAGGGCACCGCTCTCCCCGAGGACCTCCATGCGACGCCTTGCCTGCCTGCTGACACTGTTCCTCGCCGCGCTGCCCGCGGCCGCCTTCGCCCAGTTCGAGACCGCCACCGTCGTCGGCACCGTGCGTGACAGCTCCGGCGCCGTCGTCGCCGACGCCCGCGTCAGCCTGACCAACGTCGAGACCGGCGTGGAGCAGGTGCGGCAGTCGGATGCCGCCGGCGCCTTCGAGTTCTTCAACGTCCGCATCGGCCGCTATGTGATCACCGCCGACAAGGCCGGCTTCTCGGTGGCGCTGGTGGACAACGTGCAGGTCACCGTCGGCGCGCGGTTGCGCGTGGACGTCGAGATGGCCGTCGGCCAAGTCACGGAGAAAGTCGAGGTGCGCGCGTCGGCCGTGCAGCTGCAGACCGACTCCAGCGACCGCGGCCAGGTGATCAGCGGCGAGGTGACGCGCGCCCTGCCGCTGAACGGCCGCGAGTACTCGCAGCTGGCGCTGCTGTCGCCCGGCGTCCGCCTGTCGGCGCTCAACACCGGCGGCTTCACGCCGCGCGAGGGATCGTTCAACGTCAACGGCCTGCGCTCGACCTTCAACAACTTCCTGATCGACGGCGTGGACAACAACGCCTACGGCACCAGCAACCAGGGCTTCTCCAACCAGGTGATGCAGCCCTCGCCGGACGCGGTGGCCGAGTTCAAGGTGGTGACCAACAACATGAGCGCCGAGTACGGGCGCTCGGCCGGCGCCACCATCAACGTGGCCTACGCCAGCGGCACCAATCGGTTCCGCGGCGCCGGCTGGGACTTCCTGCGCCGCACCGACTTCAACGCCACCGGCTTCTTCAAGCCGGCCAACAACCAGAAGCCGCGCTTCGACCGCGACCAGTACGGCGGCGTGCTCGGCGGGCCGATCGTCAGGAACCGCGCCTTCTTCTTCGCCGACGTCGAGCTGTTCCGCCAGACGCGCGAGCAGCCGGCGTCGTCCAGCATCCCGACGCTGCTGCAGCGCCAGGGCGTGCTCGGCGTGGACGTCCGCAACCCGCTCACCGGCGTCACCTACGCGGCCGGCACGCCGATTCCGATGACGGCGTTCGCGCGCAAGGTGCTGGAGGGCTTGCCGGCGCCGACCAGCGGCGGCACCGCCAACAACTACGTGCTGACGCAGCGCTTCACCAACGACACCGACAAGGCCGGCGGCAAGATCGACGTCGTGGTGAATCCGCGGCTGTCGCTGTTCGGGCGGATCGGCTGGCGCGACGTGGACATCTTCGACAACCCGTCGATTCCGCTGCCGTCGGGCGGCGGCGGCAACGCCTCGACCTACGTCGAGAACACGCAGCTGGCGCTCGGCGCCACCTACACGCCCACCGGCTCGTCGCTGCTGGAGTTCCGCTTCGGCTGGTCGGAGACGACGGCCGGCAAGAACCCGGCGGCCCTGGGGCAGCCGTCGGCGCTGGCCGAGTACGGCATCACCGGCCTGCCCGACGACCCGCGCGTGGCGGGCGGATTGCCGACCCAGCTCATCAACGGCTTCTCGGACCTCGGGCGGCAGGCCACCAACCCGCAGTGGCAGTACCCGACGGTCTTCAACCCGAAGGTGAACTACTCGTGGCTGGTGGGCCGGCACTCGCTCAAGAGCGGCTACGAGTTCCAGCGCGTGCTCACCGAGGTGCAGGACGTCAACCCGCTCTACGGACGCGATCAGTACGCCGGCAACTTCTCGCGTCCGGCGACGGTGACCGCCGCCAACAACCTCTACAACCTGGCCGACTTCATGTTCGGGCTGCGCTCGACCTACGCGCTGAGCAACATCCTGGTCGCCAACCTGCAGCAGAACATGCACTTCGGCTACCTGCAGGACGACTGGCGGGTCAACGACCGGCTCACCCTCAACCTGGGTCTCCGCTACGAGTTCGCCACGCCGTGGGTCGAGGAGAACAACGTGCTGTCGAACTGGAACCCCGACACGCGAGCCATGGTGCTGGCGACGGACGGCTCGCTGAAGGACCGCTCGACGATCAATCCGGACCGCAACAATTTCGGCCCGCGCCTCGGTTTCGCCTGGACGCCGTTCGAGCGCACCGCGGTGCGCGGCGGCTACGGCATCAGCTACGTGCACTTCCACCGCGCCGGCGGCGCCAACGTGCTGCCGATCAACGGACCGCAGGTGATCAACGCCGTGGTCGTGCAGACCCCGGCGCAGGCCGACTTCCGCACCACCGAACAGGGCTATCCGGTGGGCCTCACCGATCCGTCGCGGTTCAACCCGCTGGCCGCCAACATCACCTACATGCCCGACGACTACCGGTCCAGCCGCGTGCAGAGCTGGTATGCCTCGGTGCAGCGCGAACTGGCCAGCGGGCTGCTGGTGGACGTGGCCTACGTCGGCAACCGCGCCGACGACCTGCTGCTGTTCGCCAATTACAACCAGGCGACGCCCAACAACAGCGCCGGGACGATTCCGCTGCAGCAGCGGCGGCCGATTCCCGAGTTCGCCGACATCACCTACGCCTTCAACGGCGGCAAGTCGCGCTATCACTCGTTGCAAGGCAAGGTGGACTGGCGGCCGTCGGCGGCGCTGTCGCTGTCAACGGCGCTGACGCTGTCGCGCACCGAGGACAACGGCGCCGGCTCGCTCGAGAACCCGAACGGCAACTTCCCGGCGCCGCAGGACTTCCGCAACCTCGACGCCGACTTCGGGCTGTCGGGCTACCACCAGCCCTACAACAGCACCACCAGCGTGGTGTGGGACCTGCCGTTCGGCCGCGGCCGCCGCTTCCTGAGCGACGCGCCGCTGGCGCTCGAGGTGCTGCTCGGCGGCTGGCAGCTGGCCGGCATCAACACCTTCACCGCCGGTGAGCCTGTGACCCTTACCTACACGGCCCCGCCCGCGTTCCAGGTGTCGGGCATCCAGCAGGACTTCCGCGGCGCCAACAACTACCGTCCGAACGTCGTCGGCGACGTGCTGGTGGACGAGGGGAGCCGGTCGCCGTCGAACTATCTCAATCGCGACAGCGTCGTGATTCCCACCGACCCGAGCCAGCCGTTCGGCAACGCCGAGCGCAACGCGGTGCGCGGGCCGCGCTTCTGGGGCCTCGACGTGCAGGCCACCAAGCGCGTGCCGATGCCGTGGCCGCACGGCGCGCTGGAGCTGCGTGTCGAGGCGTTCAACGTGCTCAACCGCTCGAACTTCCGGGCGCCGGTGGGCAACCGCAGCGCCAACAACTTCGGCACCATCACCGCCACCTACGATCCGCGCATCGTGCAGCTCGGCGTCAGGCTGTTGTTCTGAACTCCGGCATCGACGGCGGGAGAGGGGTGATGACACGCCGCGGCGGGGACGGGGCTATGCTGGCGCGCGTGGCGGCTCCCTCCGATCCCCCGCCTGCCGTCGAGCACGTCAACGGCCTCGAGGCGCTGCCGCGCGTGGTCGAGACGCTGACGCGGTTCGAGCCGGCGGTGCTGCTGACCGCCGATGGGCGCGGCGCGATCTACGCGCCGGTGGCCGAGGACGACCGCGTGCCGCGGCGGTTCTGGCTGCTGGCCGACGCCCGCACGGCCGTCGAGTGGGAGGCGGATCGGCAGCACGCGATCACGCTGTCGTTCCTCAGCCGCGACGAGCACATCTACCTGCAGGTGGCCGGCGACGCGCAGCTGGTCACCGAGCCCGGCGTTGCCGGCACGATCTGGCGCCACAGCTTCCAGCGCTGGTTCCCGGGCGGGCCCGCCGACCCGCGCCTGCTGCTGG
Source organism: uncultured Bifidobacteriaceae bacterium (assembly GCA_964442845.1). GTDB lineage: Bacteria > Acidobacteriota > Vicinamibacteria > Vicinamibacterales > UBA2999 > CAWAYR01. The sequence goes on from CAYUAX010000034.1 coordinate 19,313, forward strand.
TGCGCTTCACCGCGACGTCGGCGGAGTTCTACGAGAACCGCACCGGCCGCGTCCTCCAAATGTAATCAGCTCTGAGTCATCGACTCTGAGCCGGTTCGAACACCGTGCCGATCACGGTTTGGTCAGCGCTGGGTGATGCGCACGCCGCCGTTGGTCGTGGTGACCTTCAGCAGCGGGCCGCCGCTGCCGAGCGTTGCCTTCACCTGACGGTCGAGCCGGCCCTGGACAGTGAGGGGCAGCTCGGTGCGGAACGCGCCGTTGACGGTGCTGGTCTCGAGTTCCGCCGAGTAGCCCGACGGCACCGCCACCGAGACGCCGCCGTTGGTCGTCTCGACGTCGAGGCCGTCGCCTTCCCAGCGCGTGCCGTCGAGCCGCACGTTGACGCCGCCGTTACGCGTCGTGCCCACCACCTTGCCGCCGACGCCGTCGAGAGTGACGCCGCCGTTGGTGGTGCTGAAGCGCGACTCGCCTTGCATGCCGTGCAGCGAGATGCCGCCGTTGCGCGCGCTCAGGGCCAGTGCGGTCTGCCGCGGCGCCCACACCCGGAAGCTCACCGACCAGCCGCTGCGCCGTCGGCCCTCGACGCGGTCCGGGCCCTCGGCGGTCACGCGCGTGCCGGCGGCGTTCACGCGGACGCGGCCGGCCAGGTCCTTGGCCTCGGCGTCGTCGTCGCCCCAGGTCTGGACGACCGCCCGCACCAACACATCGGCCTGATCCCAGGCCTCGACGCGGATGCCGCCGTTGGGCGACGCATCCACCGTCAGCGGGCCGACCGGAGCCGGCAGCCGCGAGTCCCGCACCTCGCAGACATGGCCGCGATCGCGGTCGCGGTCGCCGCGCTGCTCGGCGCACGGGTCGTCGGTCGGGCTGACGCTGCGGAAGGCGCGCTCGTCGCGCTGACGCGCCGTCTCCGCCCGCCTCGCCTCCATGCGCTCGCGACGCCGCTCCGCCGACTCGCGACGGCGTTCTGCCCGCTCGCGCCGCTGCTCGGCCCGCTCCCAGGCGTCGTCCTGCCACGCCCAGCCGGTGGCGGCGTGGACCTCGCGCATCACGTCGCGGACGACGTCACGGACCACCGGCCCGACGTCCACGCGAATGTCACGGACGGCCGCGCGGACCGCCTGACGAATCTCGCGGACGGCGTCGCGGTGGTCGTGGCGCCACGTGTCCTGGCCGTGGTCGTCGCCGGCGGCGAGCACGAGTGTCGAGCCGCCGAGGGTCGTCGCGGCCAACAGGAGGGCCGCCGTGGTGCGCAGGGTCATCGCGTCATCTCCCGGAAGGAAACGTCAGGTTCGGGGAGTTGGACGAGAGGTGGCGCGAAAACGTTGGGCGGCTCTCGATGGCGCGGCGGCGAGCGCCGCTCCGCGCCGTCAGGGACCGGTCGTGGGACCAGCGACGGTCGGCGCCGGGCGCGATCGTCTAACCTGCCGTCGATGGCACGTCGCCTCGCGACGCTGGGACTGGCCGTGGCCATGGTCCTCCCCGCCCCCGCCACTGCGCAGGGCACAAACCTGCGAGTCGTCGTCGATGCGGCCGCGGGCCTCCAGCTCAACGTCCGCGGTGACAACCGCTCCGTCGCCGTCGGGCTCGCACTCAACGACCGCGTCGATTTTCTGGCTCGGGCCGAGCGCATCCACCAGCCGACGGAGCGGAGTCAGTTCGCGGTCACCCGCGGTGGCACCGCCACCTTCGTCGGCGGCGAACTCCGCGTCGTCCCCGTCAGGCTCGGTCGGACCGCGCCGTATCTCCTGGCCAGCCTCGGACGCGGCAGCTCGCGTCCGACGGTGAACGAGGTGTTCCCCGAGGCGGTGCGGAACGACGCCTGGCTGGTGCTGCTCGGCGCCGGCGCCCGTGTGCCGCTGTCTCGCCGGGTGGGCGTGTTCGCCGACGTCCGCGTCGGAGTCCAGGGAGAGCTGGACGTGATTGGGTTGCTGGTGCCGCTACGCGTGGGGATGTTCCTGGCTTTTTGAACGCCCGCGTCGGCGAACGGCGTTCAGTCCCCGGTAGCCACCGGCCGACTCGGGTCCGCGCACCACTCGCTCCACGACCCGGCGAACAGCCGCGCGCCAGGCAGCCCGGCATGCTCCAGCGCCAGCAGGTTGTGGCACGCAGTCACGCCCGACCCGCAATACATCACCGCCTTCGACGCGTCGGCGCCGCCGAGCAGCGGCGCCCACTCCGCCCGCAGCGCCTCGGGCGTCTTGAACGTCTTCTCGGGGGTGAGGTTCTGCTGGAAGAAGCGGTTGACGGCGCCGGGGATGTGCCCGCCGACCGGGTCGAGCGTCTCGTTCTGGCCGCGGAAGCGGTCGTTGGCGCGCGCGTCCACCAGCACGTGACCGGCCTGCGCCACGTGCGGCAGCACCTCGCCCACGCCGAGCCGCGCGGCCGCGTCCACTCGCGGGGTGAACGTCGCCGGCTCCCACTGCTCGGTGTCGTCCGATAGCGCCAGGCCCGCCGCGGTCCATGCCGCCAGGCCGCCGTCGAGCACCGCCACCTTCGTGTGTCCGAGCCAGCGCAGCATCCACCACGCCCGCGCCGCGAACTGGCCGGCGTCGGCGTCGTAGACCACCACCTGCGTGTCGGGGCCGATGCCGAGCCGTCCGAATGCGGCCGCGGCGGTCGACGGGTCGGGCAGGGGATGGCGGCCGGTCGTGCCGATCTTCGGGCCCGACAGGTCGGTGTCGAGGTTGACGTAGCGCGCGCCGGGGATGTGCCCCTCGCGGTACAGCGCCTCGCCCTTGGCGGGCGCGGTGAGATCGAAGCGCGCATCGAGCACGGCCCACTCGGGGTCGTGCAGGTAGGACATCAGCGACACGGGATCAATGAGCGTGGTGTACATCGGCAGCAGGGGATGAGCCGCGGAGCGCCACGGCGAGCTGGTGGAGGAAGAGACCCACGTCGGTGACGACGCCCACCGTCTGCGTCGAGCCGCGGTCACTGAGCTTGGTGACCACCGCGGGGTTGATGTCCACCGACACCACCTTGACCCACGACGGCACCAGGTTGCCGACGCCGATGCTGTGCAGCATCGAGCTGAGCATGATCACCACGCCGACGTCGGCGAGCAGCTCGGCGTAGCGGTCCTGCGCCGCGGCGAGGTCCATCACCGTTTCGGGCAGCGGGCCGTCGTCGCGGATCGAGCCGGCCAGCACGTACGGCACCTGGTGCCGGTGCAGGTGGTACATCACGCCGCGCGTCAGCAGGCCCTGCTCCACGGCCTTGGCGATGCCGCCGGCGCGGCGGATGGCGTTGATGGCCCGCATGTGGTTGCGGTGGCCGTGCTCCACCGGCCGGCCGGTGTCGAGGTCGATGCCGAGCGAGGTGCCCGACAGCGCCGCCTCGATATCGTGCACGGCGAGCGCGTTGCCCGACAGCACCAGATCGACGAAGCCCAGCGCGATGAGTTCGCAGAAGTACTCGCCGCCGCCGGTGTGCACCACCACCGGTCCGGCCACGAAGCAGATCTTCTCGCCGGCGGCACGGGCCTGGCGCAGCATGTCGGCCACGCGCGCCACCGCCACCTCGACGCGCCGTTCCGACGACACGTCGTTGCTCATGAAGCCGAACGTCGGCTTGTCGCGGCCCTGCAGGTCGGGCCGCACGCGGATGCCCTGCATGCCGCACACCACGCGGTCGCCCTTCTTCACGCTGCGCAGCTTGCGGCACTCGAGCCGGTCGCCGTCGAGCACGATGGCGGCGTCCATGCGCTGCCGCTCCACCACCACCCAGCGGCCGCCGATCAGCACTTCGGTGCGGTGATTGGTGGTGGAGTAGAAGTCCTCGGGCGCGGCGCCGTCGATGTCGTTGACCCGCACGACCGCATCCGGCGCGCCCTGCACGTAGCAGCCGAAGGTCGAAAGCGTGGCCAGCAGGTGGTCGAGCCCCTCGCGCGTCTCGGTGGACACGCGCAGCGAGAGCTGCGAGGGCGAGGCGTTGGTGCGCCCCATGTCGAAGCGCAGGATCTCGTAGCTGGCGCCTTGCTCGACGATGGTGGTGAGGATGGCCTGCAGGTCGCCCGAGTCGATCAGGTGGCCTTCGGCATCGACGGTTTCTGAGAACATCAAACGCCCATTGTAGCGTCCGGCCGCGCTATCACCGACAGCGATCGCTGGCGGTTCGGAAGTAGCGGGCGCCGTTCAGATACGTGTTGGCGCCGCGTTGCTCGAGGCGATAGTTCTCGACCGCGCCGGAATGGTAGCGGAGCTGGAGCCACGGGCCGCCGTCCGGGTTCACCACCACGTCCCAGCGCCCGCTGCCGGTCGAGCGGCCGCCGGTCGACCCGAAGGCGCCGGGTGCGTCGAACGACCCGCTCTCCTGCCCGCCGTAGAGGAACTCGCCGGATCCGCACAGATGGAACTGCTCGCGCGACTGGAAGCCCGAGTAGCCGCCGCTGCTACCGCCATAAGCGCTGGCGTAGCGGGCCAGCCGCCGGCCGGTCAGGCCCTGGCGCCATTCGACGACCACGGCAGGCACCCGCGGCGCGGAGAACTCCACGCTGCGCGCCACCTCCAGCGCCAGCGCCTGATGCGCCGGCGTGTAGGCCTCGGGGGACGTCACGGCCACCACGGTGAGTCCCCGCCCGTGCGGGTTGACGAGGCCCACGGCGTAGGCCGTGGCCGGCGTGCCGTCGAAGCGTCCGCGGAATTCGCCGGAGAGGCCCGTGGCCCCCAGTGGCGCCAGAGTCCCCTGCGGCTTCAGGGTCGTCCCGGCGCCGTCGTCGATGCCGGCTTCGGCCTCCGCTCGCAGCTCGGCGATCTCGCGGTGGTCGTGTGGTCTCAGCACGACCAGTCCGGGCACCGTGGTCGAGGCGAGCACGACCATCTCGTCCAACTCGCGTCCGGTCCAGCCGGGCGGGATGGTGAAGCGGACGCCGAGCGCGGGGTAGTCGACGACCTGTCCGTCCTGGGCGGCGCCGACGCCTGCGGCGACCGCCGCCACCAGCGCCACGACCGTCACCGAAGCGCGATCATACGCGTGCATCGTCGGCCCTCACGGTTCGAAGGCGTTCCGCCAGGTCTTGCCGGACGGGCCGCTCAGGACGACCTCCGTGATCTCGTGGCTGGCCTGCGCCGCCCAGATCAGTGAGAACGGAAAGAGCGGTCCGCGCGGGGCCGTGATGGTGGCGTAGAGCACGAACGAGGGGTCGGAGCCCGATGGTTTGAGGGGCCGCTCGAAGATCCAGCGCGAGCTGGCGTGGAAGTCAGGAAACCGGGGCGCCAACGTGACGGACCGCTGGTGCCAGTTGGGCGACAGCATTCGTCCTTCGAAGGCCCGGTATCGACACACCGGCTTGGGAAACTCCACGCCCTGTGTCTTCTCGTGGAGGAGCAGCAGCACCTGATTGGCCTGGTCGTCGATCGTGCAGGTCGTGTTGCCGTTGGCCGGCAGCGCCGCGAACTGGAAGCCCTTCTGGCGCGCCAGCCGGAACAATTGGGCCACCTCGCTCCCGGTCACCCGGTAGGTCTGCAGCAGCGTTGGTGCGGCTGGAGCCGGTGACCCGGGCGCGACGTTGCTGGCGACCGCACGGCGAATGACGGCTTCGGCCGTGCCGGAGACCTGTCCGCGGACGTCGCGCAACTGCAGCTGGTAGCGGTGCTCGCCGGCGATCGGCGTCGTGCCGTTCCTGGCAAGCGTCATCGCGAGCTGCGGCGTCCCCGGCGGGCCAGACAGCCACTGGCCGAAGGCCAGCCACGTCGCCATCGTCGGCGGCTTGTAGCGCACGCGATACTGCGCGATCGGCTGCCCGATCGCCGCCGGGTTGGTGTAGGTGAAGCGCAGGGTCACCTGGTCGCTCGCGGTCTGGGCGGCGCCGTTGTCGATCGTGAACGCCGTGATCGAGGGTGGCGCTTGCGCAGTGAGCGTCACGGTGAAGAGCAGCAGGGTGGCGGCCAGGTGGATGCGGGACACGAGATCCTCCGGGTCAGTCGCGGAACGCGTCGCGCCAGTCGGCGCCGACCGGCCCTTCGAGGACGATGTACTGCAGCCCGTAGCGGTACGGCGTGCTCGTCTCGAACGAGAAGTACGGCACGTCGGTGCCTGCCACCCGCTGCAGGAACGTGACCACCTGCGTGTCGCTGTCGTAGTTGAAGCGGGCCTCCAGCAGACGCCAGCCGGCCTGCAGTTTCTTCTTCGTGAAGATCTCGAAGCGGCAGCGCGGTCGGGCGCCGATGTTATTGACGCTCTGGGCCACCTTGGCTTCGATCAGGTTGTCCCACGGCGCCAGCCTGCAAGTGCTCAGCGGTGCTCGTACCGTCGCCTCGTACTGGAAGCCGGTCTCCCACGCGAAGCGCCACGCGGCCCGCCCGTCGACCTGGTAGCGCTGGGTGGGTCGGGCCAGTCCCGGTGCTGGGGTGCCGGCCCGCGTGATGCTCGCGGTGCGCGTCGTCGACACCTGGTCGAGCCGGTCGCGAAGCTGGATCTCGAACTCGTGCACGCCCGGCCGCGGCGCGCCGCTGAGCTGCTTCGAGAGGGCCACCGTCGCCGTGCCGTTCCACTGGCTGCCCGACGTCCACGCCGACCACGTCGCCCAGGTGCCCTGGGGCGGCTTCGACCGGACGCGCACGCCGGCGATGGGCTGCCCAGGTCCCGCCGGATGTGTGAACGTCCAGCGCAAAGTCACCGTGTCGGTGCTCGTCTGCGCCGCTCCGTTGTCGACTGTGAAGCTTTGCAGCGAGGGCGCCGCCACGCTCGATGTCGACGCCGCGCCGGGCTGTGCCGCGACCGGCGCGGCCAACGCACCGGTCAGAAGCAATGCGATGGGAAGTCGCGACATGCCCGCCGCAGTTCACGACTCGTGCCACCCGCTCGTCGCGGAGAAGGCGTCTCGCGCGCACTCGATCGCGAGGTGGCGACGGGCCGGCGTCGCAGCCCTGAGACGTCGCGTCGCAGCCGCGAGACGCCTCGCCCCTTCGGGTGAGCACGCCCCGCGACGCAAGACCCGTCGATGCGGGGTTGGCTCTGGCACCGTTCGTGAACCAGCGGGCGCCGAGGAGCGCGAACCATGACTGGCACCCTGATCCTGCGGCGGCTTCGGCACATCGTGACGTTCGCCGGAGCGCTGGCGCTCCTGGCACCGGCCAGCGCACTGGCGCAGTGCGACCTCGACGCCAAGTTCGGCGGCGTCGCCAACCCGACCTTCGTCACGGGCCAGCCGGGCAGCCTGTCGGTGCGATTCACCAACGTCGCCACCAACGGCGATTGCGCGGCCAACCAGGTGCGGCTGAGGTTGACCAAGAGCAACCTGGTCGTCGCCCCCATGCCGTTCCAGTCGCTCCCTGCGCTGGCGCCGAGTGGGGTCGCACTGCTGACGTTTCAGGTCGAGGCGGCGCTGCCGGGCACCTACGTCTACGAGGTCGAGTACGCAACCGCGCAGCAGGACGCCAACGATGCCAATCACCACCCGACGCGCACGGTGACGTTCAGTGCTCCCGCCGTCACCCTGGCCCTGCCGGATCTGACGGTGACGTCCGTGCGCCCAGTGACCGGGCTCCGCGTCGGCCGCTGCAACACCGTGAACGTGACGGTGCGCAACGCCGGCGCCGCGCTGCCGGCAGAGACGCAGCTCACGCTGATGGTCTACGGCCCCACGCCAGGCGCGGCCCTCGTGGATCGACACGCCGTCGCGGTCGCCGCCTTCGCGGCCGGGGAGTCTCGCACGATGTCGGTGCCTGGAGTGTCCGTGCCGAGTGCCGGAGGCTGGCGTCTCGAGGCGACGGGCGATGCCACGACGGCCGTCAGCGAGACCAGCGAGACGAACAACCTGCTCCGGATCACGATCGACGTCGGTGCCGACCCCTGCCGGCCTTGAGACCGCCTCCGGCCCGACGTCAGGGGACGCCGCCGGTCAGGTCTGCCAGCTCGCCGGGTCGATGCCGAACGTCTTGAGGCGGCGGTAGGCGGTTGCGCGGCTGATGCCGAGCCGCGCGGCCGCGGCGGCGACGTCCCCGCGATGCGCGTGCAGGGCGGCGACGATCTCGTCGCGTTCGGCGGCCGCGCGGGCGCCGTCGAGCGTTCCCGACCGCTGCAGGCCACCGCCGGCGAGAATCGCCGGGTGCAGCCGCGCCGTGTCGAGCATCTGGCCGTCGTCGAGGAACAGCACCGCCCGCGCCATCTCGTGTTCCAGTTGCCGCACGTTGCCGGGCCAGTCGAACGCGGTGAGCGCGTCGACGGCGCCGCGTGACAGCCCGCCCACCCGCCGCCCGTGCCGCGCGGCTTCGCGGGCCAGGAAGAACGCCGCGAGGTTGGGGATGTCGGCGCGCCGTTGGCGGAGCGGCGGCAACTCCACCACCCACGTCGCGATGCGGTGGTAGAGATCGGAGCGGAAGCGCCCGTCTTCCAGCATCGGCGTGAGATCGCGATTCGTGGCGGCGACGACGCGGATGCGCGCCGCGCGCGGCTCGCGCCCGCCGAGGCGATACACCAGCCGTTCCTGCAGCACGCGCAGGATGCTGGCCTGCGTCTCGGGCGCCATGTCGCCGATCTCGTCGAGGAACAGCGTGCCGGCGTCGGCCAGCTCGAACTTGCCGGGTCGCGAGTCCACGCCGGTGGCGACGCCGCGCTCGATGCCGAACAGCTCGACCTCGAGCAGGTCGCGCGGCAGCGCCGCGCAGTTGATGGCCACGAACGGCCCGTCGCTGCGCGTCGAGGCGTCGTGTACGTAGCGGGCGAGCAGCTCCTTGCCGGTGCCCGACTCGCCGGTCACCAGCACCGACACGTCGCCGCGGGCCACCTTGGCGGCATCGGCGTAGATGGCGCGCATCTCGGGATCCAGCGTCGGCGGGTCGGGCGACGCGGGCGCGGCCGGCCGCGCCCGGACGTCGCGCGGGGCGCGGGCCCGGCCGGCGCCTTCGCCCAGGGCCACGAGGGCGGCTGCGGTCTCGAGCAGGGGACCGTAAGTGTCGGCGTAGCGCGCCGACGGGAAGGTGGCACGCACGGTGACCTCGCCGCACACGCCGTCGCGCGTCGCCGCCGCCTCGGCAGGCGACCCCTGCCCCTCGGCCCGCGCGCTGAAGCGCACCGCGTCGTCGCCGCGGGCCCGCGTCAGCACATCCAGCGCCGTGCACGGCAGGGCGACGAACAGCGCCTGGCCGACGTCTTGCGGCAGCGCGGCCAGGTCGCCGCCCTCGACGAGCCGGCGCAGCAGCCGGGGCAGGTCGTCGAGCACGAAGTTGGCTACCGGCTCGAGGGTCACAGTGCTCGCCGGGGCCGATGTCGGTCCCTCGCGCGCCGGCGCCGGCGCCGCCGCCGCCGCTCCGGCGAGCGGAATCGCCACCTCGAGGTCGGCGTCGGCGACGTGCTCGAGCACCGCCGGGACGCGGCCGAAATAGAGCGCTGTCCCGGCGGAGATCTCGGCTTCGCGAATGCGTCGCGCGCCGGCCATCGTGCCGTTGCTCGATCCGAGGTCGCGCAGCACGACGCGCTCGTCCTCGACGTCGAGCGCCGCGTGCCGTTGCGACACACTCGGGTGCGGCAGCCAGATGGGACACGCGGGATCCGACCCCACGAGGTTGCGGCCGGCCTGCAGCACGACGCGCTGCGGGCCCTGCTCGGAGACGACGACCAGTCGAAACGCCATAGGGGAGGTTGCGTCAGTGGCGCGGCGAGCCGTGGGCTTCGCCGAGTCGTGTCTCGAGG
>CAYUAX010000034.1:28955-32219 GCA_964442845.1 uncultured Bifidobacteriaceae bacterium
CCGCGCGCCGATCACCGCATCGACGACGCCGGCGCGGCGCGCACCACGCAAGCCGTCGAGCGCCTCGGACCACAGCCCCAGGGCGAAGTCGAGCTCGGCGAGCAGGGCCGACGCCGCCGAGTCGCCGCTGGCCAGGGCGCCGCGCAGTGCGGCGCGGGCCCGTGCGGCCTCGGCGGGCAATGTCGAGAAGCGGCCCCGGCCTTCGGCGGCGAACCCCGACGGCGCCGTCGCCCGTATCCGCCACCGGTAGTCGCGGCCGGCGGCGAGGACGCCGGCGGCGATCTCGACGCGCGGCACCGGCGTGCGGGTGCGATGCACCACCCGGGCCGCGTCGTCCTCGACCTCCACGTCGTAGCCGTCGGCGGGCGCCGGGTCGGCGATCAACACCGTCGCGTCGGCGAGCGTCACCTGCCCGGCGACCGGCCGGCGCAGCGTGAGGTCGCCGGCGCGCACCCGCACGGCCGCGACGGCGGTGCCGGCCTGCGGGACCGGCGCGACGGTCGGCAGGACCGGCACGCTGGCCAACGCCTCGACGGTGCCGGTCACCGTCACCACCCGCTCCGCCTCCACCCGAGCGCGGCTCGACGGCGCGAGGCGCACACGCCTGCCGGAGCGGAACACCACCACCAGCTCTCCGCCGGCAGACGTGTCGAGGTCGGTGCCGGCGTCGAGGCGGTCGAAACGGCGCACGGCCTGCGGCGCGCCGCCCGGCGCCGTCATCGTCGCCTCGCCGGCCGCGCTGGCGACCACCGCCACCGGCGCAGCCGTCGGTTGATCGGCGGCGGCACTCGACCCGATCGCCACCGCCAGCAGCACGACGATTGCTACCCGAGAAGTCGTCACGCAGAAGGTTCCTTCGGACACGAATGCTACTCCGGGCGTTCCGGCAGAGCGGTGCGCACTCCCGCACCGACGCCGACGGCCACGACCCAGGCAAGCAAAGGCGCGGCCATCTCCACCATCCTTCCCGCGCGCATCGCCAGCGGGCCCAGCAGCAGACCCGCGGCCAGGAGGGCGCCGAGGAACGGCAGCACGATGCGGCGGGGCAGCCACAGGACGCCGAACACCGCAACCACGGTCATCGCCGCAGCGCCGGTCCACGTCCACCCGGGAGTCGCCTCGCGCAGCCGCGCGCCTTGCAGCAGCGTGTTGGCCAGCAGGCCCTGGAGCGTCAGGCCGCTCGTCTCGATGGGCCAGCGTCGCGGTTGTGGCACGCGGTGGCGGTCGCCGCTGCCGGCATATTCGGCGCCGAGCAGGATCAGCCGGCCGTCGAACCTGGTGCCGGCGTCGAGCGCCGCCACGAAGTCGGGCCAGCTCGTCCTCGGCAGATCCCGCACGTCGATCGCGTAGTCCACGGCGACACCTGCTCCTGCGTCGATCACCCGCGCTGGCTCGCGCGCCGCCAGCGCGGCGAGCCGGCCGGCGAGCGTCGGCCGCGGCGCGCCCATGGCGTCGGGCACCGCCGTCCGGACCCGGCGCACCACGCCGTCGGCGGCCGGCACGCTCGTCGCCAGCGCGAAGAGGCGGCTGGTCGCTTCCGGCCCGAGGGCGCCCGCCACCAACGGATCGATTGCCTCGGGACCCACCACCGACGTGCCATCGGAGAAGAGCGCCAGCACGAGGCGATGGGCATGCTGCAAGACGAGGTCGGCAAATGGCGGTGATCGTCCCCAGCTCTCGGGCAACAGCAGATCAATGGCCACCGCCGCGGCCCCGGCGGCGAACGCGCGCTGCAGGCCGGTCGCGAACTCGTCGGCACGCAGCGCCAGGGGCCGTGCGTCGTTGCCGAGCGTCACCTCGTCGATCGTCACCAGCAGCAGCCGGGCATCGGGTGCCCGGGCCGGCAAGGCGGCGAACCGCGCGTCCTCGGTGGCGCCTTCGAGTCGCTCGACGACGGCACGGGGCGTGACCCACCAGCCGATGGCCACGGCCGCCAGCGTGACGATCGCCGCGACGGCGAGGCGCCGCGGCCCTTCGCGCCGGCGCCAGGCCGCCCGGGCCTCGGCGCGGGCCGCCGCGGTGAGCTGCGCGCTCAGTTCGAGGGCGGTGGGCCGCAGCTGTGGGTCCTTCGCCAGGCCGGCGGCGAGCGCGTCACTGACTGCCGCCGGCACGGAGGGGAGTCGTGACGCCGCCGTCGGCGGGGCGTCGGTCAGCTGGGCGAGCGCGATCGCGCGCGGCGGTCCCGCGAAGGGGAAGTGGCCGGTGAGCAGGCGATAGGCGAGCACGGCCAGGCCGTAGACATCGGCCTCCGGCGACGGCGGTCGTCCGCGCAGCCGCTCCGGCGCGCAGTACTCGAGGGTGGCGGCCCACCGCGCCTCGAGCCGGGACCCGACGAGGGAGTCGTCCTCGTCGTCGGCGACCGCCGCGGTCGGCGCCGCCAAGTGCGCGAGGCCGAAGTCCACCACCGTCAGGTGCGCGGCACTCCCGGCATCGCTCGCCAGCACGTTGCGAAGCGTGAGGTCGCCGTGCGCGACGCCGCGAAGGCGGGCGTGGTCCAGCGCAGAGGCGATCTGCGCCACCCACGCGGCGGCCGTCGCCAGCGGGACAGGCGGCGCAGCGTCAACGCGGTCGTGGAGCGGCCCGCCGGCGACGAGCGCCATCACCAGATACGGCACGCCGCCGTCCTGCGGATCGACGCCGAAGTCGGTCACGGCGACGACGTGTGGATGGGCGAGACGGCCCAGCGCCTCGGCTTCGGTCCGGAAACGGAGGAACGCGTCGGCGGCCAGGTGCGGCCCGTCGTGCAGCACCTTCACCGCCACCGGCTTCTGCAAGGCGACGTGCCGCGCTTCGAACACGGTGCCGAAGCGGCCGCGGCCGATGACGCTCCGCAACACGTACTTGCCGTCGAGCACGGCACCTGGTGCGGGCACGGCCACGGCGGCATTATGCGCGACGGCATGTGCCCGAGGCGGCTCGGCCGTGCGTCTCACCGCTGCGACGTGACGTCTCACGACTGAGAGCGCGACGGCATCGCGCCCCGGCGATGGCGCCGCCGGATGCGTCGAACGCGCCGAAATTTCACACGATGCCGGCTGCGGCCGCGCAAGACGCCTTCCGAGGTCGTTGGCACGCGTGATGCCCTGAGGGGCGGTGTGCGCACCCCACGGACGATGGCAGCGATCACGGCAGTCCTGCTCCTGGCAGCGGCGCCCGGCGCGATCCACGCCCAGACCGACACGCCCCTCACCGTGGCCTGGCAGCCGGATGCGCCGGCGTGGATTCGGCCCACCGATCCCGCCCACCTCGTCTTGAGCCGTCCGC
>CAYUAX010000035.1:0-21551 GCA_964442845.1 uncultured Bifidobacteriaceae bacterium
CCGACTCGGACGTCCCATAGACCCCATCCTCCCAAGAAATGAGGTCTCCGAGAAACCCGGTACGCTTCAACACTGCCAATGTGGGTCACCTACCGAACTGGACCTGGGGTGCAGTCGACGAACTCGTTGATATGATCGGACTTCAAAACAACTTTGGTGTCCAAAAGCCTGTCTACTACTCAGAGCCTGACCGTTGGTTGCCGCAGTGGCAGTCAGCGCAAATGTACCCTTGGCAGAAGCCAGGCGAAAAGTACGCCAACAATGCCCTTTCGGCTGGGAACTTGATCGAGGCCGTGCAGCGTGTAATTCAAGGCGGTGGCGCAGCCTGGACCTTCCATACCGAGGGAACCTTCAAACTCGATGGACGGCCCGTGTCGGTCAGCACGACGGAGCTGCAGTTCCTTCAGACTTTCAGAGCTGCGATCGGCTGGCCTCAATAGCGTTATCGTATTGGCACGAGCGTGCGGAACTCTCTCGGTTTGGCGGGCTGCACCTTCGTGCCCGTTCAGCCTCGCCAGGTCGATCTGGAAGATGTCCGCCAGTCGGAAGCGAGCGCACCAGCCAAGTCGGGGCTCCGACATGCAGCGGGCATGCCGGGCTACCGCCACCAGCTGCGATTACTTCCTTTGTGCGAGGACGAGCAACGACAGTCCGAACGACGTGGGAAGTCGTTCTTCGCGTCTCAGAAGCGGAGTCAACCACCGGAACGCAGCCAGTTGCCCTTTGGGGAGAACCGTCCGCCTGAGGACACGCGAGTTCAGCCACCAGCCGAACACTCCGAGCCTGTTGAGGTAGCGAATGTTCTTGACGTCGAATCCACACTCGCTGACCAATACGGCGAGGCCTTCCCTGTCGTAACGGCGAAAGTGGTGCAGGGCGATGTCGAGCGAGCCGTACAGAGACGGCATTGCTGGCACCAGTAGTACTAGGCGGCCGCCCGGCGGCAGGACTGACGCGAAATCGCGAAGCGTGGATGCGTCGTGCTCGATGTGCTCGAGCACGTTCATGCAGACGATGGTGTCCGGACGCTCGGCTTGGAGATCGGCCCGCGCGGCATCGTCCAGTGGAAACACGAACGAGGCCACACGAAGGTTGCGGTGATTCTCGAATCGGCGCCGGAGTTCGCGAAGATAGTGCGGCTCGATGTCCGAGGCGATCACCCGTTCACGGTCGGCGAAGTAACACGTCTGGTTGCCGACGCCAGAGCCCACTTCGAGGATGCGCTGGCCGAGGAACGCATCGAATCGGTCGTGCAGCCAGCGGTTGTAGGCCGTAAGGCCGGCCATGCGCCGCAGCGTTCGGGCGCCGACATCGTCCGCAGGGGCCTCCCAGCGTGAGAACCGGATGATCGTGTAGACGGCCCTGACGGCGTCGAGCCAGCCGGTCTTCTTGCCTTCGTCGTATGTGCGTCCGTTGTACGAGATCGGCACCTCGTACACTCTGGCGCGGAGGCGTGCGACTTTGCAGGTGATCTCCGGCTCGACGCCAAAGCCGCGGGTCTTCAGTTCGAGGCGCCCAGCGACGTCGCGGACGAGAACCTTGTAACACGTCTCCATGTCCGTCAGGTTCAGGCCTGTCACCCCGTTCGATAGAAGCGTCAGCAGGCGATTCCCGACGGCATGCCAGAAGTAGAGTACCCGGCGCCCGCCGGGTGTGCCGAGGAAGCGGGACCCATAGACGACGTCTGCCTTCCCGTCGAGAATGGGCTTGAGGAGGAGCGGATACTCTCGCGGGTCGTATTCGAGGTCGGCGTCCTGAATAATCACGACATCGCCGGTGGATTCAGCGAGTCCTCTGGCCACGGCCGCGCCCTTGCCGGCGTTCCGCTCGCAAGCGATGACGCGTACCCCTTCCCGCCCCTCGAGGCTCGCAAGGATGGCACCGGTGCCGTCCGTGGAGCCGTCGTCCACGACGATGAGTTCCTTGTCGATCTTCCCCAAGTCGACGGCCTGAACACGGGAGATGACCTCGCCGATCGTGGCCTGCTCGTTGTAGCACGGCAGGATCACCGACAGCTTCATAGCCCTTCAGTATACGGCGTCGAGAGGCGCCGTCAGTCGCCCAGGGCGACGCCGAGCGCGCGTGCCGTCGCCAGCAGGTCGAAGTCGAGCGGCACGGTCTTGCAGCGGCCGACGACGTCGGCCAGCGGCACGTGCACGATGTCGGGCGGGTTGTTGGCGACCATGCGGCCGTAAACGCCGCGCCGAATCAGCTCCACCGCCTTGCCGCCGAAGCGCGTCGCCAGCACGCGGTCGAACGCCGTCGGCGATCCGCCGCGCTGCAAGTGGCCGAGCACCACGCTGCGGCTTTCCTTCCCCGTCATCGTCTCGAGCTGCTGGGCCACGTGACGGGCGACGCCGCCGAGCCGCTCCACGTAGCCCGGTCGGGCTTCGGTGAGCACCGTGCGGCCGCCGCCGACCGGCGCTGCGCCCTCGGCGACGACGACGATGCTGAACGTGGCGCCCCACCGCTCGCGCTCGCGGATGCGGGCCGCCACCTTGTCGAGGTCGTAGGGGATTTCCGGGATGAGGATGGCATCGGCGCCGCCGGCCATGCCGGCGTGGAGGGCGATCCACCCGGCGTAGCGCCCCATCACCTCCACGACCATGATCCGGCGATGCGACTGCGCGGTGGTGTGGAGGCGGTCGATGGCGTCGGCGGCGAACGACACCGCGGTGTCGAAGCCGAAGCAGCTGGTCGTGCCGACGATGTCGTTGTCGATGGTCTTGGGCACGCCGACCACCGGGATGCCCTTCAGGTAGAACTGGTGCGCGATGGCCAGCGTGCCGTCGCCGCCGATGACGACGAGGGCGTCGAGCCCCATCCGCCCGAAGGTTTCGACCACCTGGTCGGAGTAGTCGGCCTTCCCCGCCGGAGTGTCGGCCGGATACTCGAACGGGTTGCCGCGGTTGGTCGTGCCGAGGATGGTGCCGCCGAGCCGCAGGATGCCGGTGACGTCGCGCGGCGTCAGCGGCCGGGTCCGGCTCTCGTCGAGCAGGCCGTCGAAGCTGTCTTCGAGCCCGATCACCTCCAGCCCGGCGTTACAGCCGGCCTTGACCACCGCGCGGATGACGGCATTCAGGCCCGGGGCGTCGCCGCCGCCGGTGAGGACTCCAATTCGACTGACGCGTGAGGTCATGTGGGCCCTGACTATATCAAGCGGCTGTGATCACCCTGGCGAGTCGCGCCTTACCGATCAGATCCGTCAGCGGACGTGCACTTCCGTCGTGCCATGGTGGGCAGCCGCGTGCGCTCCCGATCTCCACGCCCCGTCAACGACTTGGCATCGGGTTCGCAATGGGAATCGGCCGGGGGTGTTCTTGGCTTCGATCTTCAGCGTGTATTCCTCAGTCCGTCACGTGGGTGCGGCCGTCGCTCTCTGCGCGGTCACCGCGCTTGGCGCCGGCGCGCAGCCCGCCGCGCCGGTGCTTTCCGTGCAGGTTTCCGGGCAATCCGTCACCGCCAGCTGGTCGGCGGTGGCCGGCGCCACCGGCTACCGGGCCGAGGCCGGGGTGTCGCCCACCCAGATGCTCGCCGGCTACGAGCTGGGGCCGTTGACCACGTTTTCGATCACCGCCCCGCAGGGTATTTACTACCTTCGTGTATTCGCCCGAAACGCCCAGGGCGTGAGCGCCCCCTCGAACGTCGTCGGCGTGACCGTGAGTTCGACCCTGGTGCCGCCGGCGGCGCCGACAGGCCTCGTCGCCAGCTCATCCGGTTCGACGGTGACGTTCAACGTCGGCCTCCCGGCCGGTCCGTTGACCGGCCTCGTCGTCGCCGCCGGCGTCGCCCCAGGCCAGACCCAGGCGGTGGTCCCGGTGCCCGTCGCCAGCCAGGTGACGCTGCAGAACGTGCCGACCGGCACCTACTTCGCCCGCATGCACGCCATCGGGCCCGGCGGTCCCAGCGGGGCCTCGAACGAAGTGCAGCTCACGGTCGCACCGGCCGCGTGCCTGCCGCCCGCGGTGCCGTCGGTGAACGCCAGCGCCACTGGCTCGACCGTGTCGGTCTCGTGGGGCGCGGTGGCCGGCGTCGCCGGCTACCAGCTCGCTGCGTACACCTCGCCGAGCGGTCCGCCAGTGCACACGCAGAACCTGGCCGCGTCCAGCACGAGCGTCGCGTATCCCGGCATTCCCGCCGGCACCTACTACGTGCGTGTCACCGCCGTGAACCCGTGTGGCGGCAGCGCCGCCTCCGCGCTCGCCACCATCGTCGTGACGCCCCCGGTCGAGGGCGCGCGGACGCCGAATCCGCCGGCACCTTCGCCGCCCAACTTCCTGCCGCTTCCGAATCGGTCCGCGGTCGTCCAGGAGATGGCCCGGCTCTATCCGAACGAGTTGCGAAACTCCTGTGTGGAGCATGGCGGCAACAACGCATGGCTGTTCCGGCTCGTTCAGCGGCTCCGTCAGGAGGACACGCGGTGGGGACTGAACTGGAAACGCGCCCGCGTTGGCGACATGTCGCAGGACGTCATCGCCTACAACTACGGCCCTGAGGGTGACGAGGGCACCACGTGGACGTACGTCGTGGACGTCATCGGTGGGCACTGCGGCAGCAACCCTTCGTGGGCGTGGATCAATCAAACGTCGCCGAGTCTGATGTGGACCCTCGGCGCCAAGTGGACGCTCCAGCCCTACTCTGCCTCCGGCTACCCCCGATAGCACCCGGCTCGGCCGTAACGAA
Organism: uncultured Bifidobacteriaceae bacterium; assembly: GCA_964442845.1. Classification (GTDB taxonomy): domain Bacteria; phylum Acidobacteriota; class Vicinamibacteria; order Vicinamibacterales; family UBA2999; genus CAWAYR01. Next base: position 4,684 of record CAYUAX010000035.1, read on the forward strand.
CACTCCGCCCGCGCCCGCTCAATCGCGAGCACGCGGGCGGAGCTGTTTCCTGCGCAGTATTTCCACACTGTAGTACACTATCTCGGCTCGGCCGGGCGTCTCCCAGCCCGCTCCGCCGTGTTCCGCCCGTGTGTGTAACCGTTTCGTTCGCTCCTGTCGCACTCGCGGACTGGGGAGCCTTGGATTGAGGAGACCTGAATGATGCTTCGGCTCGGTCGTCTTGTGGCCATCGTCGCCGCCGCGTGGGGCACGATGGCCGGCGCCGCTTTGGCACAGCCCACTCTCAACGCGCCCGCCGTCGTCGGCGCCAACGTGAGCTTCTCGTGGAGCGCCGGCCCCGGCGGTACCACCAGCTACAACGTTGAAGCAGGAACCACACCCGGCGGACCGTACTTCGTCTCGTTCAACGTAGGAAACGTCACGTCGGTGAGCGCTACCGCGCCCAACGTCGGCGTCTACTACGCCCGCGTGGTGGCTTTGCCCAGCGGGGCTGCGTCGAACGAAGTGCAGGTCGTGGTCAACAGCCTGGTGGCGCCGCCGGCGGCGCCGACCGGCCTGCAGGTCTACCGCAATGGCGCCAATGTGGTCATCGCCTGGACGCCCGGCGCTGGCGGCGGGCCGGTGAGCAGCTTCCAATTGCGGGCCGGCTTCACGCCCGGCGGCGCGGAAATCGGCGTGATCCCGACGGCGGCGACCGGATTCGCCGCGGGCGGCGTCCCCCCGAACACCTACTACCTGGGCGTGCGGGCGGTGAACGCGGGCGGCGTCAGCGCGGAGTCGGCCGAGGTGGCCCTGGTGATGCCGGCCGGCGGCGCCTGCGACCTCCCGCCCACGCCGACGCTGACGACGACGGCGTGGGGGCCCTACCTCACGGCGAGTTGGACGCCTATTCCCGGCGCCGGCGCCTACGTGCTGTCGGCGAACGGACCCGGGTTCAACGGCGCGATTCCGTTCGGCGGCAACCAGACGACGTTCTCCTATCCCGGCCTGCCGGTCGGCACTTGGAATTTCGGTATCCAGGCGCAGTTCAGCTGCGGCTCGACCAGCGGCGTGGGCGCCTCGGTGCTCGTTGCCGATGGCTCGGCCCTGCGACTCGAACCCCGCGCCCCGGATCCCGCCTACGGGGTGCCCGCCTACGCGGCCGGCATCGTCTCCGACCTGGCGAACCGCTTCGACAGAGACCTGCAGAACTCCTGCCGCGAGCACGGCGGCAATAACCTATGGCTGTTCCGCCTCGTACAGGCACTCCGAGAGCGCGACAAGCGGTGGGGGCTGAACTGGAAACGCGCCAACATCGGCGACATGTCGCAAGACGTCGTCACGTACAACTGGAGCACCGACCCGGACGAAGGCACCTTCAGAGTGCGTGCGTGGGACGTGATCGGCAACCACTGCGGTAGCGGCCGCGCAAACGCCCAGTTCAGCGAGATCACCGCGGCTGACGCGATTCCGCCGCGCGAGAAGCGCGGCGCAATCTGGACCTTGATTCCGTACATCCAAGCCGGATTCGTCCCCTAGTAATGGAGTCATTGATCGAAGGCGGATCGGCGACCCGATCCGCCTTCGTCGTGTACCGACCCGCCTGTGAGCGCTCCGTCGATTCGGCCCGCAGCGTCGTCGCCGGCCCCGCTCGATTGGGCCGCGATTGCGATTCTCCTCCTCGCACTAGTCTTTCGGCTGTACCGACTCGACGCTCCGTTCGTCGAAGGGCATAGCTGGCGCCAGGTGTCGAATGCGGACATCGCGCGACACTGGGTGGAGGGCCCGATCGACTTCTTCTATCCCACCGTGAGTTGGGGTGGAGCAGACGGCCGCGTCGGCTTCGAGTTTCCGCTGCTGTTCCTCTTCAACGCCGTCGTGTGGAGGGTCACCGGCGTCAGCGACCTCGCCGGCCGCGCCGTGCCCGCGGCCTTCTCTTTGGCGACGGTGTGGCTGCTGTATCGCCTTGGAACCCGGCTGCTTGGCGCACCGACTGGTCGCGCCGCGGCTTTCCTCTTCGCCGTGTCGCCGAGCGTGGTGTTCTTCGGTCGGGCCATGTTCTCCGACACGCTGATGCTCGCATTTTCGGTGGCAGCCGTGCTCGGCTACGTCGCCTACGCACAAACCCACTCGTGGCCCGCGGCGCTTGGAGGCGCAGTCGCACTCGCCCTAGCCGGTCTGGTCAAACTACCGGCGGTTCTCCTCCTCGGACCACTGGCTGTGATCGCATGGCTCCATCGTGGTACTTCCTGGTGGCGCGATCCATGGTACGTCGCCGCGCCGTTGGCCGCGATCGGCGCGGTGGGCCTCTGGTACCTGCACGCCGACCAGATCTTCCTCGAGACCGGACTGACCGCCGCGATCTTCCGCCCATCCGGTACGTACCCGTCGGACATCGCCCAATGGGCCGGACCGTTTCGCAGCGTCTCCCACTGGACCAGAGCGGACCTGCTCACCAGGGAGACCGCAGCCGTTATCCTCGACCGATTCGTGACGCTCCACCTCACGCCGACCTTCGCCGTGCTGGCCGGCGTCGGATTCCTGCGATGGCATTGGCCGCTGCGCGGGCGGGGCGTGGTGGACGTCTGGATGCTGGCGGCCCTGTCCCTCGTCGCGGTGTCGCTCGAAGGGCAATTGGCACACGAGTTCCATCAACTGCCGGCGTTGCCGCCGCTGGCTCTCTACTTCGGTATGGGCGCCGCCCCGCTATTCGACGGCGCGACGTTTCGGTCGCTTCGCCGGAGCCACCGCCATCTGGCGATTGCAATCACGGCAGTCGGCCTGACCTGGGTCGGCGTCCGTGGCTTCGTGGCCAGTGGCGTGGTTCCGCGGCTTTACCGGCCCCACGCTTTGAACACGCCTTTGGTCAACGCCGGCGCGGCCATGGCCGCCCATACGCCGCCGGACGCGTTGTTCGTCACCATCGAGTACGAGCGCTATGGCAGCAACTCGCCGATGCTGCTCTACTACGCTCATCGGCGCGGTTGGAGTTTCGACGCGACGTCGATATCAGCCGAGGTCATCGCCTACCTTCATGCGTCGCGCGGGGCGTGTTACGTAGCGGTCACGGACTGGCCGACACTGCGCACCGTGCGCCCCGACGTCGTCGAGTACCTTCGGCCGTATCCCCGTGTGCACCTGCCGGACACGCACGAGGAATATCAGCTGGTCGATCTCGGCTGCGCCCGGCCGCCGGCCCCGACGAGCTCGACCACGTCACCGGGAGTGTCCGAATGATGGTGCCGTTCCGCGTCGCCGCACTCGCCGTCGTCGCCACGCTGGCGATGACGGCCCCGGCGGCTGCCCAGCCCGCCGAGGCCGCCGCGGCGGCGCGCGTCGCCGTCGTCGGCCGTGTCGTCACCGTCGAGAGCCGCTGGGATCGATCGCTCGGCGCCATCGTCACCTACGTGGACGTGGCGGTGACGCGCCGGGTGCGCGGCGCCGTCCCCGACCGCCTCGTGTTGAAGCAGCTCGGCGGCGCGGTCGGCGGACTGGGCTTGTTCGTCGCCGGCCAGGCCCGCTTCGTCCCCGGTGACGAGGCGCTGCTGCTGCTGGCGGTGAGCCCGCGCGACGGCACGCTGCACACCGCCGGCCTCGATCGCGGCAAACAGCCGATCGACGAGGCGATGATCGCGGCGCTGACGCTCGCGCCGTACGACGACGCCGCGCCGTTTCAGGCGGTGCCGGCGGAGTACGACCAGGCGGCGGCGTTTCAGGCGTTCTCGTATCTACCGACCGACGGCGGATATCCCGCCCGCTGGCACGAAGTGGACGACGACGGCATCGTCTACGTGGATCACCCCACGGCGCTGCCGGCCACGTGGAGCGGGTCGACCGCCAATCTGACCGCGGCCGTCGACCTGTGGCGCGGATCGGGCATGGAACTCGACCTGCGCCAGGGCAGCGCCAACGTCGGCGCGGGGGTGTGTCCGAGCACCTTCACGGGCAACGGGCGGATCGCCGTCGCCTACAACGATCCGTGCGGCATCACCGACAGCGCCGAGACGTGGGTGGTGGGTGGCGGCTACTACACCACCGGCGAGTTGCGCACGGTCAACGGCGTCACCTTCCAGAAGTTCCTGCAGGGCTTCGTCGTCCTCAACAACAGCGGGCCGCAGACCTCGAGCGCCGGCTGCTTCCAGGATGCGATCACCCACGGCCTCGGCCACGCGCTCGGCCTCGGCCACAGTGACAGCGCCGGAGCCATGATGCAGGCGCTGCCGGCGGCGTCGTGCACGAGCGGCCCGCGCGGCCTGGGCGCCGACGACCGCACTGGCATCACCGCGATCTATCGCGGCATCGCCAGCGGTCCCTTCCCGCCGCAGGCGCCGACCGCGCTCACGGCGACCACGTCGCTGTCGTCGGTGACGCTCAGCTGGACGCCGGCGAGCGGCGGCGGTCCAGCCCAGCGCTACCTGCTCGATGCCGGCACGGCCCCAGGGGTCTACAACGTCGGGACGATTGTCCTCAACCAGACGGCGACGACGACCACGGTCAACAACGTGCCGCCTGGCACGTATTACGTCCGGATCCGCGCGCAGAACGCCGCCGGCACGAGCGGGCCGTCGCCGGAGGCACAGGTCGTCGTCGGCGCGTGCACCGCGCCTGGGGTGCCAGGCACGCTGAGCGGCGCCACCAGCGGCCAGAACGTCACGCTGGCCTGGAGCGCGCCGGCGGTCGGCGTCGCGCAGGGCTACCGCCTGCTCGTCGGCAGCGCGCCGGGCGCGAGCAACGTGCTCGTCGCCGACTATCCGTCGAGTGTCACCGCCCTCGGCGCCTCGGGCGTCGGCTACGGCACCTACTACGCCAGAATCGCCGCCACCAACGTCTGCGGAGTCGGCCCGTCTGGGAACGAAGTGACTTTGGTCGTGCAGCCGTGCGCCGCGCCTCCACAGGCTCCTACAGGACTGCACTTCTCGCGTACTGGCACATTCGTCGCAATGGCGTGGACGGCGCCAGCGGCGGGTCCACCGCCGGCGAGCTACACCCTGGTGGTGGGCTCGCAGACGGGAGGCAGCGACATCCTCGTCCTCCCCCTCGGCAGCGCGGCGACGGCCACCGGGGCCGCGGCGCCGCCGGGCACGTACTACGTGCGTGTCCTGGCGCAGAACGCGTGCGGACTGAGCGGGGCGTCGAATGAGATCGTCGTGGTGGTGCCGTAGTGCGATATCCATAGCGCTGCTGCTGCCGGTCATCGGGTCGGACGCGCCGGCGACGGCGCAGAGTCGTCGCCCGCTGTTCGACGACGCGCGTGCCGAGGCCGCCGATCGCGGCGCCCCGCGCCGGCGCCGCGTGCGTGTCGATGCCGCGGCCGCCGCGGCCTTGGGTGACGCCACCGCCGCCCGGCCACCAGTGGTCCTGAATCTCTTTCCCGACGTCCAGCTCACGCTGGTCCGTGAACGGCTCGAGCACGATCGGCGGGGCTTCACCTCCTGGGTCGGCCACGCCGACCTCGACGCGCACAGCGCCGTCGCGCTCACGTGGGACGGCGCCCGCCTGAGCGGCGGCGTCGTCGCCGACGGCGTCGCCTACGACCTGGTCCCGGAGTCGGATGGCGCCGTCACCGTCGTCCAACGAGCCGTGTCCGCGCCGGTGCCGGAACTGCCCTCCCCGGATGCGCCGGCCGACACCGCACCCGCCGGCCCCTACGTCCAGGACGTGAGCGCCGACGGCTCGACCGCGGCCATCGACCTGCTGGTGCCCTATACCCCGGCCGCCGAAGCCCGCGCCGGCGGCGCCACTCAGATCCAGGCGCAGCTCGCCAACGCCGTCGCCGTCACCAACACCGCGTTCCAGCGCAGCGGCGTCAACGCCGTGTTGACCGCCGTCGCGATCCAGGAGTTCACCTACACCGAGGCCGGCGGGGGACTGAGCGCGGACTTGTACGCGGTGAGCCCCGGCGGCGCGTTCAACGCGGACGTCGAAGCCATGCGCACCGCCACCGGCGCCGATCTGGTGGCGCTGGTCACCGGTCGCGCCAGTTCGGCCGGCGGCTGTGGCATCGCCTGGCTCGGCCCGTCGAGCGGCTATCCATTCAGCGTCACCGAACAGACCTGCCTTTACGCCGGGCAGTGGACGTTCAGTCACGAGCTGGGTCACAACTTCGGCGCCCGTCATGCGGCGGGCGACAGCGGCGACACCACGCCGGCGTGCCCGAGCTACGCGTGCGGCTATCGCGACGGGACCATCCGGACCTTGATGGCGTACTACGCCGGCGGATCGGCGACCTCGCGCCTGCTCAACTTCTCGAGCGCGTCGGTTCGCGAGCCGATCGGCGTCGGCGTGCCGACCGGCAGCTCGCTGCACGACAACGCGCGCCGGCTGAGCGAGACCGCCGGCACGATCGCCGCCTATCGCGCCTCGCTCGCCACGCCGCTGCCGCCGTCACCGCCGCGCAACTTCACCGCCGCCGTCGCCGGCGGGTCGGTCACGTTGAGCTGGCTGCCGCCGGTCGCGGGCGGCACGGTCACTGGATACGAACTCGAAGCGGGGTCGGGCCCGGGCGCCGCCAATCTCCTGCGCACGGGCACGGCGTCGTCGCCGCTACCGGTCGCCAACGTGCCCGCCGGCACCTACTTCGTCCGCCTGCGCAGCCTCGGGCCGGCCGGCCGCAGCGCGCCGACCGCCGACCTCGTCGTCACCGTCGGCCACTGCGTCACGCCCGGCGCGTTCACGCTCACCGGCGGCGTCGGCGGCGGTGTGGTCCATCTGGCCTGGACGACGCCGAGCGGGCCCGGGCCGCTCACCTACTACCTGGGCGCCGGCAGCACCTCCGGCGCGCTCGACCGCGGGATCTTCGCGATGGGCGGCGCGATGTCGTACGCGACGCCGGCGCCGCGCGGCAGCTACTACGTGCGCGCCGTCGCCATCAACGGCTGCGGCCTGGGACCGATCTCGAACGAAGTGCTGCTCAACGTCCCCTGAGCGCTCGCGCTGCGCCGGGCCACGCACGGCGAGCGGTACAATGGCGCCGGTCCGTTGCCTACCGCGCTCTCCCGCGTCCTGACGCTCCGCCCGTGGTGGCCGGCCGGGCTCGCCGCCGGCGGTTGGATCGCGTGGCTGCTGTGGCTGCCACCGCGGCCATCGCAGTGGGCGGTCATCGCCATCGGGTTGGTGCCGGCGGCGCTGATCAGCCGCGCGCTCGCGCGTCGCCAGGGCGCCACCTGGGCCGCTCATGCCAGGACACACGCCGACTGGTATGCGCTGGCGGCGGCGCTGCTCTACGCCCTCGGCGTGCAGATGGCCGACGCGCCGGGGATCACCACCGACGGCGCCATCTACTTCTCGCAGCTGCGCAGCCTCGTGTTCGACGGCGATCTCGACGTCGCCCGCGAGTTCGCGTATCTCGGGCAGCCGCCGCGGCCCAGCCACTTCGTGCCGATCGGGCCGGTGCTCTTCTGGCTGCCGCTGTATCTCGGCGTCGCCGCCGTGGACGGCCTGTCACGGCTCGTGAGCGGCGCCGCCCCGGATCCGCTCGCGCTCGGCCTGACCCTGCCGTACGTCCGCGCCGCGCTGATCGGGTCGTTCGCCATCGGCGCCGCCGGTCTCGCCGCGGTGCACGCGCTCGTGCGGCGGGATCACCCACCGGCGACGGCGCTGGCCACGACACTGCTCGTATTCGGCGCGACGCCGCTCGCCTGGTACATGGTGTACGAGGCCTCGATGACGCACGCCGCGTCGTTCGGCGTGGTCGCCATCCTCGTGCTCGCCGCCGTCCGCTGGCTCGGCCCCTCCGGCTACTCGGCACGCGACGGCCGCCGCCTCGGCGCGTTGACGGCGATCGCCTTCCTCATGCGGCCCCAGGAGGCGTTGTTCGCGCTGGTGCCGGCGGCGTTGTCCGCTGCCGCGGCGGCCGATCGGCGCAACCGCCTCGCCCGCCTCGTTGCGCTCGCCCGCGTCGCCGCGATCGGCGCGGCGCCGTGGCTGCTGCTGCAGGCGGCACACAGCGCGGTGCTGGTCCGCAGCAACGACTTCCAGCTGTTCGGCCAGCAGGGCTATCTCGACCCGTGGCATTCGCGCTGGATCGACACGTTGTGGTCGTCGTGGCACGGCCTGCTGTCGTGGTCGCCGGTCGTCTACCTCGCCGTCCTCGGCAGCCTCGCGCTGTGGCGGCGGCAGCGGGTCTGGGCGGGACTGGCGCTCGGGCTGCTGCTGGCCATGGCGTGGGTGAACGGCAGCACCACCGACTGGGCCGGCGGGTGGTCGTTCGGCGGACGGCGCTTCACGAGCCTGCTGGTGGTGCTGGCGCCCGGCCTTGCAATGGTCATCGCCGCCGCGGTGCGGCGGCCTCACGCGCTGGTCGGCGCGGCGGTCGCCGTGTCCATCGCGTGGAATTACGGGCTCATGGTGCAGTTCACCGCCGGCATGGTGCCGAAGGACGCGCCCGTCAGCTTCGGCCGCGTGATCCGCCAGCAGGCGGAGCTGGCCACCCGGCCGCCGTTCTTCTATCCGTTCGCCTTCCCGGCCAACGCCTGGTTCGCCTGGCGCGAGGGCCTGCCGGTGGATCGCTACGACCTGCTGGCCAGCGAGCCGCTCACCGCGGATCTGGACCTGGCGTTCGACGGCCGCACCGAGCGCTTCCTCCTCGACGGCTGGGAAGCCCCAGGGGGCGACGAGTGGGGCGCGCATTGGTGGCTCAACGGCTCGCCGGCCACGCTGGTCGTGCCGCTCGATCTGCCGCCGCGGCAGGCCGCCGAGATCGAAGTGACGGCACGGACCCGGTACGAAGAGCCGGTGGCCGAGGCCCGGCTCGAATTGCGCGTCAACGGCCGCCCGGCCGGACAACTGATCGCACCGGCGACGACGGCGGCCACGGCACGGCTCCTCGTGCCAGCCACCGCCGGGCTGTGGCGGCGCGGCTACAACCGGATCGAGGTGGTGAGCGTCGGCATCGCCCGCGTCGATCCCAGCGACACGAGGCCGCCCGGCCCGATCGCGCGGCGGGCCGACGGCCGTCCCTGGCCGGTGGCGATCTACCGGTTGCGGATACGATCGATCCCGTGACGTCGTCGCCACTCCACACCGTGCCGCGCGAGCGCCTGCTCGCGCTGGTCGACGCCTACGCGTTCAAGCCCTATCGCCACTACCGCACCTGCACCCGCAAACAGCAGGCGGCGGTACTCGCCGCGGAGATCGACGAGGCGCTGGGGGCCGGCGCCTTCGGCCAGTGGGTGACGCGCGACGGCGAAGAGGCGGCCATCGTCGCCCGGCCGCTGCCGTGGGACTCCGCGTTCTTCGGGGTGGCCATGGGACGGCTGGACTACGTGCTGGCCAGCGCCGAGGCCACGACCGACCATCTCGAGGCGGCGGTGGCCGACACGCTGCAGGCGGCCCGCGAGGCGGGCCTGCGCCATCTGGCGGCGCGGGTGGACGTCGCCGACCTGCGCACGATGGCGGTGCTCGAGGCGGCGGGCTTCCGGCTGATGGACGCGCTCGTCACCTACATCATGCGGCCCGGCAAGGACCCGCACCCGGACGTCCGACCGGTCGGCACGCTGCGCGACGCCGGACCGGCGGACACCGACGCGATCGTCGCCCTCACCGCCGAGGCCTACCAGGGCTACCGCGGCCGCTTCCACCTCGATCCGCACCTGCCGTCCGACCGGGCCGACGCGCTCTATCCGGAATGGGCGCGGGCCTGCGCCGAACGGCGGATGGCCGACACCGTGATCGTCGCCGAGGACGCCGCGGGCGGGATCAGCGGATATCTCGCCTACCGCCGCCGCGAGCCCGTGTCCCGTCTGGCCATGCCGCTCTTCGGCGGCGGGCTCGGCGCGGTGCGCCGCGACACCCCGGGCGCCTATACCGGCCTCATCCAGGAGGGGTCGAAGCGCGCCCACGCCGCCGGCGCCGTCAGCGAGTGCCAGACGCAGAACTACAACTTCGCCGTGATCCGCGTCTACGAGGCGGCCGGCTTCCACTACGTGCGGGCGGAGTACACGCTGCACGCCTGGTTGGGCTGACCGCCCGGCGCGGTCGAGCGGCTGTGCTAGAATTCGGAGGTTGTCCCGGTCGCGGACAACGCGCCTGGCCGTCGATGGGCGGCTAGCTCAGCTGGGAGAGCGCCGCGTTCGCAACGCGGAGGTCGGGAGTTCGATCCTCCTGCCGTCCACCATCCCTTCGCCAGGCGCACCCCGTATACTGAACGCGTGATCGCCCACCGGGTGCTCGGGCTCGCGCTGCTGGCCGGCCTCGCGCTGGCGCCGCGGGTGGTCGCCACCCAGGCGCCCCCGCCGGGCCCGGCGTCGCCGGCCGACCTCGCCCGCCGCATCCAGGCCCGCTACGACGGCGTCCGCGACTTCGAGGGGGAGTTCACCCAGACCTACGAGGGCGGCATGCTGCGCACGAAGACCACCGAGCGCGGCACCGTCGTCATCAAGCGCCCGGGCAAGATGCGCTGGGTCTACACCGCCCCCGAACGCAAGGAGTTCGTCTCGGACGGCACCAAGATCTACGCCTATTTCCCGGCCGACAAGCAGGTGATCGTCAGCCCGGCGCCGACCGGGGCGGATACGACCCCGGCGCTCTTTCTCACCGGCCAGGCCAATCTCGTGCGAGACTTCGAGGCGTCGGCCATGGAGATTCCCGGGACCCCGCCCGGCCACCTCGGCGTCAAGTTCGTGGCGAAGAAGCCCGACCCCGACTTCGAGTGGCTGGCCGTCTCGGTGGATCCGGCCACCTACCAGATTCAGCAGCTCGTCGCCCTCGACCGCCAGGGCGGCCGGTCGACGTTCGTGTTCCGCAACCTGCGGGAGAATCGCACTCCGTCCGATACGATGTTCGTGTTCCGCGTCCCCCGGGGCGTGGACGTCGTCACCCAATGAGCCGAGCACGCGCTCGCCGCTTCCCCGCCCGGCGACTGGCCGGGGTGCTGGCCGTCTGGCTGCTGGCCGGCGCCTGCGCCTCCTCCGGCGCCTTGCAGACCGCCCGGCTGGCCGAGCAGCAGCAGGACTACGACCTGGCGGTCGCCGAGTACATGAAGGCGCTGCGCGCCCGGCCCGACGACCGCAGCATCCGCCTCGCCCTCGACCGCGCCAAGCTGCGCGCCTCGCAGGATCACGTGGTGCGGGCGCGGCGCCACCTCGCCAACAACCGCACCGACGAGGCGCTGATCGAGTTCCAGCTCGCCGCGGAGCTCAACCCCGCCAACGGCGACGTGCAGGACGAGCTGAAGGCGCTGCGCACGCAGCTGCGCACCAAGGTGGCGACCAGCCGCGAGGGCCGGACGACCATCGAGTCGCTGATCAAGGACAGCCTCGACGCCCCGCTGCCCGGCGCCGACGTCCCCGCCGACGTCACCCTGCCCGAGACGCTGATCTTCCGCGAGGCCAGCGCCCGCGACATCTTCACCGCCATCGGCAAGTTCGCCAACCTGAGCGTCGTGTTCGACCCGGCCTTCCGCGACCAGCCGGTGAGCATCGACCTGCGCAAGGCGTCGGTGGATCAGGCGCTGAGCTCGCTGGCGACGACGACGCGGCACTTCTGGCGCGTCACCGCGCCGCGGACCGTCGCCGTCATCCCCGACACCGCCGCCAAGCGCCGCGAGTACGAGGAGGAGATCGTCCGCACCTTCTTCCTCAGCAACGCCGACCTCAAGGAGACGGTCGACGTGCTGCGCATCGTCGTCGACGCCCGCCGCCTGGCGCCGACCGCCGCCACCAACGCCATCACCATCAAGGACTCGCCGGAGCGGGTCGCCGCCGCCGGGCGAATCATCCAGGCGCTCGACAAGGCCCGGCCGGAAGTGGTGATCGACGTCGAGCTGCTGGAGGTCGACCGGACGCGGCTGCGTGACTACGGCCTGCAGATCGCCTCGCCCACCGACAGCCCGACCGGCATCGACGGGCAGGTCACCGTCGGCAGCAGCGACGGGCTGACGCTGCGCGATCTGCGCAACCTCACCTCGTCGGACGTGCTGCTCACCAACCTCCCGGGGCTGTTCTACCGCCTGCTCAAGACCGACAGCAACACCCGCACCCTGGCCAACCCGCAGCTGCGCACCTCCGAGGGCATCGCCGCGCAGGCCCGCTTCGGCGAGCGCGTGCCGGTGCCGGTCACCACCTTCGCGCCGATCGCCGCCGGCGGCGTGCAGACGCAGCCGATCACCTCGTTCAACTACGAGAACATCGGCGTCAACATCGACATCACGCCGCGCACCCACCACGACGACGACGTGTCGCTGGCGCTGAAGATCGAGGTCAGCAGCATCTCGGGCACCGGCTTCGGCAACCTGCCGACCTTCGGCAACCGCTCGATCTCGACGGTGATCCGGCTGCGCGACGGCGAGACCAACATGCTGGCCGGCCTGATCCGCGACGAGGAACGCAAGGTGCTGTCGGGCATCCCCGGGCTGAGCGACATCCCGGTGCTCGGCCGGCTGTTCGCGTTCAACCGCACGCAGATCCAGGAGACCGACATCATCCTCACGCTCACGCCGCACATCGTGCGCGTGCTCGATCTCACCGAGGCCGACGTGCGCGCCTTCAAGGTCGGCCGCGACAGCGGCACGGCCGCGCCGCTCGAGGTGCCGACGCCGCCGGCGGCGCGTCCGCCCGGTGGCGATGCGCCGGACGGCGCCCCGGTGCTGCGCCCGGTGCCGCAGATCCCCGGCACGGCGACGCCGGTCAAGCCCCCGCCACCGCGCCCGCCGGGAGACTGATCCGAGGCTGGTGGCCGGTCGGTCGCGTGATCGACCTCTCCTACACCTTCGCCACTCTGGCGCCTACACCCAGCAGCCGCTCCACGAGCCGGGAATAGCCGCGCTCGACCGTCTCCAGCGGCTCGACCCGGCTCTCGCCGTTGGCGGCCAGCGCCGCCGCGATGAGCGCCATGCCCGAGCGGATGTCGCGGCTGTCGAGCGTCTTGCCGCGCAGGCGCGCCGGTCCGGTGACGATGATGCGGTGCGGGTCGCACAGGAACAGGTCGGCGCCCATGCCGCTCATCTGCTCGAGCGCGAACAGGCGCAGTTCGTACATCCAGTCGTGGACCAGCGTCGCGCCGTCGGCCTGCGTGGCCAGCACCGTCACCAGGCTCACCAGGTCGCTCGGAAACCCGGGCCACAGCCCGGTGGTGATGCGCCCGGCGCCGCGCAGCGCCGACGGCTCGACGATATAACTGTCGCCGTCCTGCCGGCAGCGTACCGAGAGCTTGCGCAGCGTCGAGGTCACCACCTCCATGTCCACCGCGCGGGCGCCGCGGATCTCGATCTCGCCGCCGGTGATCGCCGCCACCACCGCCCAGCTGCCCGCCTCGATGTAGTCGCCGTACAGCGCCTTCGCAGCGCTGCCCAGCCGGCCGCCGCCCTCGACCGAGATCGTGTGCGACCCCTCACCGCTGATCCCGACGCCCATGGCGCGCAGGAACTCGCACAGCTCGACGACGTGCGGCTCGCAGGCGGCATGGCGGATCTCCGATCGCCCGGGCGCCGCGGCCGCCGCGAGGATCGCCGTCTCGGTGCCGGTCACTGACGCCTCGTCCAGATAGATCGACGCCGCTTTCAACCCGTCGGGCGCCTCGAGGCGATGTCCGGGGCCTTCGAGCTGCACCGCGCCCATGGCGCCGAGCGCCTCCAGATGGGTGCGGATGGTGCGGCGGGCCGGGAAATCGCCGCCCGGCGGCGCCACCCAGGCGCGGCCGGTACGCGCCAGCAACGGCCCCAGCAGCAGCACCGAACCGCGCAGCCGGCCGACCAGCGCGCGATCGGGCTCGTGGGTGCGCACCTCGCGGCACTGGATGCGCAGCGTCGTGCTGCCGATGCCCTCGACGTCGGCGCCGAGGTCGAGGAGCAGCCGCGCCATCACCTCGACGTCGGCGATGCGCGGCACGTTGGTGAGCGTGCACGGCTCGCGGGTCAGCAGCGTCGCCGCCATCAGCGGCAGCGCCGCGTTCTTGTTGCCTTCGACGTCGACCACGCCGTCGAGCCGATGGCCGCCTTCGATGATCAGTGTGGACATGGGAATGTGGCGAGCCTCCGCTCACGCGCGACGAGCCTCTGGCTCCGGCCCGCCAGGTTCGGTGTGGTTTGTCTCCGGTGGGCCCGGCCAGTCGCCGAGTCGGACGATCTCTTCGTGCAGCGTGACGCCGAACCGCTCGCGGACGGTGTCGCGGCAGCAGCGCACCAGCGCGGCGATATCGGCGGCAGTGGCGCTGCCGTCGTTGACGATGAAGTTGCCGTGCGTCGCCGAGACGCTCGCGCCGCCGCGGCGCCGGCCCTTGAGCCCGGCGCGATCGACGAGCGCACCTGCCGACCACGGCATCCCGTCGGGCAGCGTGTCGCGGCCTGGCTGCGGGTTCTGGAAGATGCAGCCGGCGCTCGGCGAGGCCAGCGGCTGGGTCCGCTTCCGGAACGCCAGCGACTCGCGGGCCACGGCGCGCAGCTGGTCGGGATCGGCGCCCGGGCGGACGCGGAACGCGGCCCAGATCACCACCTCGCCGGTGTGCTGCAGGCGGCTGGTGTCGTAGGCGAACTCGAGGCGATCGGCGGTGACCTGGCGCAGCGTGCCGTCCGGCCCGGCCAGCCGCACGCTCTCGACGAGGTCGCCGATGTTGGCGCTTCGCCAGTGGGCGTTGCCGTGAATCGCGCCGCCGACCGTGCCCGGCGTCCCGGCCCACGCCTCCAGCCCGGCGCAGCCGCGCCCCACCGTCCAACGCACCAGGCCGTTGATGGTCACCGCCGCATCGGCGCGCACGAGGTCGCGCCCGACGAGACCGATGGTGCCGCCGCGCGGCCGGATCACCAGGCCTCGCACCCCGGCATCCGCCACCAGCACGTTCGAGCCGCCGCCGAGCATCGTCACCGGCACGCCGTGCGCGTGGGCGACGCGCAGCGCCGCCGCCACGCCGGCGCCGTCCACTGGCTGCACCAGCCACTGGGCCGGGCCCCCGACCTTGAAGGTGGTCAACGGCGCCAGCGGCGCCTCGGCGTCGATCGGCACGCCGGGCAGCGCCGCGGCGAGGTCGGCGAGGAACGCGGTCATGCCACCGCGGCTCCGGGCGCCGCGCGCAGCAGATCCCGCTCGCGGGCGATGAGCGCCGCCAGCGCTTCGGCCCGCGTGCACGGCACGAACGTGACGACGTCGCCAGGCGCGAGCTGGCCGGCCACCGGGAGGTCGGCGAGGATGACCGTCGCAATCTTCAGATAGCCCCCGGCCGTCTGACGGTCGGCCATCAGCAGCAGCGGCGCACCGCCGGCCGGCACTTGAATCGCGCCGAACGGCACCGGCTCGGAAATGGGCTCGCCGTCGCGGGCCACCGGCAGCGGCGGGCCGTCGAGCGCGAAGGCCATGCGATCCGACCGCGCCGACACGGTGAACGTGCCGCTGGCCAGCGCGTCGAGCGCGGCCCGGGTGAACCAGCCGTCCTGCGGGCCCAGGAGCACGCGGAGCCTGGCGCGTCCGCCCTCGGGCAGGTAGCCGCACGCCGTCGCCGCCGTCGCTCTGGCGGCGGTCGCCCGGGCCGACTCCCCCACCGGCAGCACGTCGCCGGCGGCGAGGGCGCGGCCGTCGAGTCCGCCCATCCCACTGACCACGTGCGTGGCACGGCTGCCGAGCACGGGCGGCGTGGCGATGCCGCCGCACACCGCGAGGTAGGCGCGGGCGCCCTGGTGGCGCATCCCGAAGCGCAGCCGCGCGCCGGCCGGCACGTCGAACGCCGTGTTGAGCGGCATCGCCGTGCCATTCACGGCGACGTCGAAACTGGCGCCGCCCACGGCGGCGCGCATCGCGCCGGTGGCTTCGAGCTCGGGGCCGAGCATCGTCACTTCCAGTGTCGCCGCGTCGGGCGGGTTGCCGACGCACGCGTTGGCGAGACGATGGGCATACGTGTCCATCGGTCCGGCCACCGGCACGCCGAGCGCCTGATGTCCCCAGCGGCCGAGATCCTGCACCGTGGTGGACAGCCCGGCCCGCAGCACGGTCAGTCGGCGGCCGCTCATGCCGGGCCTCCGGCGAGCTCCGCCCATCGCCCGGCCGGCACCGGCACGAACCTGACGCGATCGCCGGCGGCGAGCAGCGACGGTTCGCCGCGGGCGGGATCGAACATTCGCCACGGCGTGCGGCCGATCAGCCGCCACCCGCCCGGGCTCGACGACGGGTACACGCCGGTCTGCTGGCCGGCGATGCCGACGCTACCCGCCGGCACGGCCGCCCGCGGCGCCTGGCGGCGCGGCATCGCGATGGTCTCGTCGACGACGCCGAGATAGGCGAAGCCCGGCAGGAACCCGAGCATGTAGACGCGATAGGTGGCGGCGCTGTGGCGGCGGACCACGTCGTCGGCGCTGCAGCGCGCGAAGGCGGCCACCTCGTCCAGGTCGGGGCCGAGCTCGCCGCCGTAACAGACCGGGATCTCGACCAGCCGGCTCGCGCCCTCGTCGTCCCCCGGCCCCTCGGCCCACGCGGCCGCGACGGCGCGCTCGAGCGCGGCGGCGTCCAGACGCAGCGGATCGACGTGCACGCCGACGGCGCCGTACGAAGGGACGACATCGCGCACGCCCGGCAGGCGGCGCGCGCGCAGCGCCCCGGCCAGCGCGACGGCCCGCCGGTTCACCTCGGGATCGATCCGAGCGGCCAGTTCGACCAGCAGCAGCGAATCGCCGGACGCCCGCAGCCGCGGCGGCGTCGGCACGCCCTTCACGAGCCTCCCGTCGCGGCGGCACCGGCGCGCGCCGCCGCGGCCGCGACCGCGCGGCCGTGGATCCCGCCGAAGCCGCCGTTCGACATCACGACGATGTCGTCCCCGGGACGGGCATCGGCGGCGACCTGCGCGACGATCGCCTCGATCGACGGCGCCTGGTGGGCGGCGACGCCGCGCCGCACCAGATCGGCCACCAGCTCGGCCTCCGACAGCCGATCGGCGTCGGGGAGGGTGCTGCGGAAGACCGGCGCGATCACGAC
>CAYUAX010000035.1:21561-32191 GCA_964442845.1 uncultured Bifidobacteriaceae bacterium
GAACACCCGCCGGCACGACGACGCCGAACGCGGCTCGAAGATCGCCCACAGGCGCGCGCCCGGGCGCGCCGCCCGCATCGCCGCCAGCGTCTCGGCCACGGCGGTCGGATGGTGGGCGAAGTCGTCGTACACGGTGACCCCTCCCGGTGATCCCACCACTTCGAGACGACGCTTCACGCCGGCGAAGCTGGCCAAACCGGCGGCAATCATCGGGCCCTCGAGGCCGAGCGCCCGCGCCACGGCCGCCGCGGCCAGCGCGTTGCGGACGTTGTGCGCCCCGACCAGCGGCGCCGTCACCTCGACCCTGAACCCGTCAGGCCCCTCGATCGTGAACGCCGTGGTGCCGGTTCCCGGCGTCAGGTCGACGGCTCGCCAGTCGCGGCCGGGCTCGAGGCCGAAGGTCTGCACCCGGCTGTGCGCGTGGGCGGCCAGCGCCGCGGCGTCGGGGCTGTCGGCGCCGAGCAGCACCAGGCCGCGGCGCGGCACCAGCAGCACGAAGCGCGCGAAGGCGAGCCGGACCGCGTCGAGATCGGCATAGATGTCGGCGTGGTCGAACTCGACGTTGTTGACCACGGCGATGTCGGGCAGGTACTTGAGGAACTTCGCGGTCTTGTCGAAGTACGCGCTGTCGTACTCGTCGCCCTCGATCACGAACGCGGCACCGCGGCCGACCCGGTAGCTGGCACCGCCGTCGCCGAAGTTGCCGGCGATGCCGCCGACCAGCAGCGACGGATCGAGGCCGCCGTGGGTGAGCAGCCAGGCGGTGAGCGCGGTGGTCGTCGTCTTGCCGTGGGTGCCGGCGATCACCACCGACTCGGCGCGCCACAGGAACGCGTCGCGAATGGTCTCGGGCAGCGACGCGTAGCGGAGCGAGCGGTCGAGCACCGACTCCAGTTCGGGATTGCCGCGCGAGATGGCGTTGCCGACGACCACCAGTTCGACGTCGTCGCCGATCTGCGCGGCATCGTAGCCGTCGAAGACCCGGATGCCTTCGCGGGCCAGGAAGTCGCTCATCGGCGGGTAGACGTGCGCGTCCGACCCCTGCACGTCGTCGCCGCGGGCCTTCAACAGCGCCGCCAGCGTCGCCATCGCCGTGCCGCAGATGCCGATGAAGTGCACCCGCATCAGCAGACCGCCGCTTCCTCAATCGACAACGCCGGCGCCGGCGTCGTCGTCAGCCGGGCCTCGACGCCGAACGGCAGCGTCAGGGTCGGTCTGGCCCCGTGACCCGATGGCAGACCGTAGACCACCGGTCCCGGAAAGTGCGCGAAGAGGTCGCGCAGGACCGCTCGGGCCGTCGGCCCGCCGCCGGCCTCGTCGCAGCCGGGAAAGAGGCCGAGCACGACACCCGTGACCCGCCGGAAGAGCCCGGCCTGGTGCAGTTGGGTGATCAACCGGTCGATGCGGTAGGGCCGCTCCCCGACGTCCTCGAGGAACAGGATCGTCGGTTCGCGCGGTACGAGCGCGAACGGCGTGCCGGCCAGCGCCGCCAGCTGCGTGAGCGTGCCGCCGGCCAGCACGCCGGTGGCGTCACCTGGGCGGAAGGTCTCGAGGCCCACCGGAGCCAACGTGCCCATCGGCACGGGTTGCGCGACCGCCGCGAGCAACGACGCGCGATCGTAGCCGGCGCTGCCGAGCGCCAGCCGGCCTTCGGCCATCGGGCCGTGGAAGGCGACGACGCCGTGCATCGTGTGCCAGGCCAGCACCGCCGTCAGATCGCTGTAGCCGAGGAAGATCTTCGGGTCGTCGGCGATCCATCGCGGGTCGAGCAGCGGCAGCAGCTGCTGCGAGCCGTAGCCGCCGCGGACGGCGATCACCGCCCGGATCGACGGATCGCGCCACGCCTCGGCCAGCGCCGCGACGCGGGTCTGCGGCAGCCCGGCGACGTAGCCATGCCGGGCGAGCACCCGCTGGTCGTAGACCGGCACGAAGCCGAGCGCGCGCAGTTCGTCGGCGCCGCGCTCGAGGTCCTCGCCGCGCACCGGACTGGCCGGCGCCACCAGCGCGACCCGATCGCCGACCAGCAGCCGGCGCGGCAGGCGCCGACCGCCACGGGTGCGTCCCTCGCCCACCATCACAGGAACCCTGCCATCTCCGCGGCGACCAGCTGGTGCGCCTCGCACCCGACCACCGATTGCCAGTCGCGCGTCCGCCGGCCCGGCGGCCGTGCCGCCGCGTCCGCGAATCGCGCCTTCGTCGCCGCCGTCCTGGCCAGCGCGGCGTCGACGCGCGCGATCGGCAGCGTGCCCGATTCGACCGCGCGCACGAGCGCCTCGCACGTAGCGGCCAGCACCTCGGCGTCGCCGCTGCAGACCAGCACCGCGTCGCACCCGGCGGCGACGGCCCGGACGGCCGCCTCTGGCGTCGGCCATCGCGCCCGCAGGGCCTGCATCTCCAGGTCGTCGCTGAAGATCACCCCGCGAAAGCCGAGTTCGTCACGCAGCCGGCCGATCACCACGGGTGACAGCGTCCCCGGCCACTGCTCGTCGAGCGCCGGCACCAGGACGTGGGCGGTCATGAGACAGGCCACGTCGGCGGAAATCGCCGCCCGGAAGGGCTCGAACTCGATCGCCTGCAGGCGATCGGGCGGGTGCTCGACGACCGGCAACCCGACGTGGGAATCGACGGCGGTGTCGCCGTGCCCCGGAAAGTGCTTGCCGCACGCGGCGACGCCGGCCGCCTGCAGTTCGCGCACCACCGCCGCGCCGAGCCGGCCCACTTGACGGGCGTCGTCGGAGAGCGCGCGATCGCCGATGACCGGATTGGCCGGGTTGGTGAGCACGTCGAGGACCGGCGCGAAATCCAGGGTGATGCCGACGGCGCGCAGCTCGGCGGCGAGGGCGCGCGCGAACCGGACCGCCAGCGGCTCCGAACCTGCCCGCCCCAGGGTCGCCATCGGCGGCCATACCGTGAAGGGCGCCCGCAGGCGGGCCACGCGGCCACCTTCCTGGTCGACGCTGACCCAGGCCGCACGTTCGCCGCCCAGTGCCGCGCACTCCATCGCCAGCTCCAGCACCTGCTCGGGGGCCTCGACGTTGCGCGCGAAGAGGATCGCCCCGCCGAGATCGAACTCGCGCGCCAGGGCGCGCAGCTCGACGGACACCGTGCGCCCCGGAAAGCTGCCGACGAGGAGCTGGCCCAGGCGGCGGCGAAGCGGCAGAGGCATCGTATCGACGCATTATAATTCCGCCGTGTCCGTGATCGCCTCGGCGCCGACGCGTGTGGATCTCGCCGGCGGCACCGTCGACATCTGGCCGCTCTACCTGTTCCACCCCGGCGCGCAGACGGTGAACGCGGCCATCGGCCTGCGCGCGCACGTCCGCATCGACCGCCGTGACGACGAGCGCGTCGCCTTGGTCTCCGAGGACCTCGGCGTCGCCACCGGGCCGCTGCCCGCGAAGGCCCTCGTCGCCGACACCACGCTGCCGCTGTTGGCCCGGCTGGTCGACGCCTTCGAAGTGCGCGGCGTCACGGTCACGACGCGCAGCGAGGCGCCCGCCGGTGCCGGCATCGCCGGATCGTCGGCGCTCAACATCGCCGTCACCTGTGCGCTGAACCGCTGGACCGGCCGGGGCCTCGACGACGAGGCGCTGCTCGAGATCGCCAAGAACGTCGAGGCGCAGGTGATCCGCGTGCCGACCGGGCTGCAGGATTACCGGCCGGCGTTGTACGGCGGCATCGCCGCCCTCGAACTGGACGTCGCCGGCGCCGTGCGGGTGGCTCTACCCGTGGAGGCGGCGGCCCTCGACCGCCATCTCGTCGTCTGCTACACCGGCGCGCCGCGTGATTCGGGGATCAACAACTGGGAGATCACCAAGCGGCGGATCGACGGCGACGCCGAGGTCATCGCCTGCTTCGACGCCATCGTCGCCGCCACGACCGCGCTGCGCGCGGCGCTGGAACGCGGCGACTGGCCGGCGGTCGGCGCGGCGCTCGGCGCCGAATGGCGGGCGCGCACCCGACTGGCGCCGGCCGTGACCACGCCGTTCATCGACGCGCTGCTCGCCGAGGCCGGCGCCGCCGGCGCCTGGGCCGGCAAGGTGTGCGGCGCCGGCGGCGGCGGCTGCGTGTTCTGCCTCGCCCCGCCCGAGCACGCCGACGCCGTACGCCGGCGCTGGCAGGCCGCCGGCGCTGCCGTTCTCGACACGCCGGTCGAGGTCGAGGGCGTGCGGGTCGAAGGAGCCGGCGCCGCATGACGCCACCCATCGACGCCGTCGCCGAAATCCGCCGTCTCTACTTCGCGGCGACCAAGGCGACCATCACCCGCGACCTCGCCCGGGCCATCGAGCTGCTCAAGACGCTGCCCGACGAGGCGGCCCGCGAACGGGCGGCCGTGTTCATGGACGGCCTGTCGCAGATGCGGTCGGAATGGGCCTCCGGCGGCTCGGCCGGCGGCGACTCGACATCTGGTCGCCGTCCGCCGCGGCGTCAGCGCGACTGAGACGTCACCATCCGCTTGCGCGCCGCCAGGCGCAGCGGCTCCGGGACGTTGCGATCGGCGGCGAGTGCCTTGACGTCGCGTTCGACGAGGCGCTGCAGCAGATTCAGCGACAGCGCCACCGGCGCCTTCGGGTTGCGGGTGAGCCCGAGTGCGACGCCGTAGTTCTTGACCCAGGCGCGGTTGGCGCCGATGGCCCGCAGCACGTCCTCGGTGACGTTGGCCATCTTGGCGAACGCCTCGACCTCGGCCAGCGTGAGCTTCGGACTCGACAGCACCGCGGAGGCGACCAGCTTGTTCGGATCGCGGATGAGCATCGCGCGCATCTCCCGCGATCCCTTCATCGCCGCCCGCACCCGCTGCACGATCGACATCTGCTGGATCTGCTGCGTCACCGACAGCTGATCGTCGGCGCCGGCGCCGGCCTCGCCGCCCTCCCACGAAGTGTCGCCGGCGCCGTCCGACAGCGGGTCGTCACCGCCGCCGCTCACCGGCACGACGCCGCGCTCCGTGAAGAAGCGGACCAGCTCCGCCGGCGCATCGGCGCGGCCGATCGCCGCCGCGACCGCCGCACCGGGCAGGCCGTCGAGGGTCTTCGCCGCGGCGGCCCGCACCTCGGCGTCCTCGTCGTCGCTGAGATGCATCAGCAGCGCGAGCTGCTCGAGGCCCCGCGGGGCGACCTGGCCGCTGGCGGCATCGAGGCGCACCTCCTTCGGCACATCGGGGCGTCGAAACGCCTCGATGAGCGGCGTCCGCAGGCCGGCGTCCATCGGGGCTACAGGCTCCCGGGCGGCGCGGTGAGCGCGCCGGCCACCAGCGCCAGCGCGACGACGACGGCGATGACGACGGCGATCGCGACCGGCGACACCCGCGTCGCGGGAACGGCGACATCGGCCACCGGGCCGACGCGCGGTCCGGGCGGCGGCAGGTCGTCGGGATGGCGGGCGAGAAACACCCGCAGCGTGTCCTCGGGATCGAGGCCGACCTCCCGCGCATACGCCCGGACGACGGCGCGGCGGAAGATCCCCGGCGGCAGCTTCTCGACGTGGTTGCGCTCCAGCGCGTCGAGCGTGCGCACGCCGAGCTTGGTGGCATCGGCCAGCTCGCGCAGCGTCCGATGCGACGCTTCGCGGTGGTGACGGAGGGCCGCGCCGAGATCCTCGGCGGTGTCCAGAACCATGGCAGGCGGGGCGACAGCCCCGAACCGCGATGTTAGGAAACGCCGCCGGACGAGTCAACGACGGCGGTGTCGATCCGCGTGGCGCGCGCCATCGCGTCGGCAATCGACTCGCCCGCCGCGGGCAGGAACGTGCCGATTGCGGCAAATCCCACCGCGCCGGCCGCCCGCAGCGCCGGCCAGTCGGCGGCGCTGAGCCCGCCGATGCCCACCAGCGGAGACGCCGCCGCGGCAGCCAGACGCCGCAGCCCCTCCAGCCCCAGACGCCGGGCGTCTGGCTTCGACGCCGTCGCCGCGACGGTACCGGCGATCACCAGGTCCACCGGGCCGGCCGCCGCCAACGACGTCGCGTCGTGGACGGACCGTGACAGCCACGGCGCGGCGGGCCACCACGCCCGCACGCGCGCCGTCGGCAACGAGTGCTCGCGCAGGTGCACGCCGAGCCCGGCGGCGGCGGCGACGTCGGCGCGGTCGTTGACGGCGACACGCAGCACCGGACCGGCGGCGGCGGCGAGTTGGACCGCCAGCGACAACAACGCGCCACCGGCGAGGTCGGGTTCACGCACCTGGAAGACGGCGACGCCGCAGGCCGCGGCGGCCCGGACCTGCGCGGCGAGCAGGTCGGCCGCGTCGCCGAGCGGCCGCCCGACCGCGTGGCACAGGCGGCGGCGGTCGGAGACGACGACGATGAGCGGCGACCCGGCGGTCACGGCGCCGGGCGGCGCCGGACCAGCAGCGACAGGTCGGCCAGCGCGCCGAGCACGTTGACCGCGCCGAGGCCGGTGATGGCGCCGCGGACGTAGTTGTTGGTGAGCACGGCGTACAGGTCGGGCGAGAGCTGGGCGAAATAGTTCCGCTCCCAGAACACCGACCACGGCACGACGACGAGCAGCAGCCCGAGTTCGATCAGCAGCGCGATGACGAGCAGCCGACGGAACAGGACCTACCCCCGCGACTGGACGCGGCTCAGCCGCTCGATGCGCGCGGCGACGTCGCGGTAGCCGGGCACGTCGGCCTCGAGCTCCCCGAACACCGCGAGGGCGCGGCCGGCCTCGCCGATCGCCTCGAGGGCGCCGGCCAGATCGTAGAGCAGCGCGCGACCGGCATCGGCGGTCGGCGCCGGCGCCTCGGCCGCGCGCTCGAACCAATCCAGCGCCCGCGCCCGCTCGCCGCGATCGAGATGCAGCCGGCCGAGCAGCGACGCCGCCTCGAAACGCTGCCGCGACGACTTCGCCGCCCGTTCGAGCGCCTGAATCGCGTCGTCGATCATGCCCATGTCGCGATAGGTCAGCGCCAGCCGCAGCTGCTCGGCGGCCAGCTGTTCGTCCTGGCCCTTGGCATCCCCGGCGTCGCCGGCCTTGCCCTTGCCGCCCTTCCCGCGGCGGCCGGCGCTGTCGCCGAACGCGTCGGACAAGTCGACCTCCGCGGCGGCGGCCGGCGCCGGCGGCTCCGGCATCTCGACCGGATCGTCGAAGACCACGCCCTCGTTCAGGTCGAGCTTGTCGGTGGCCATGAACGGACTGTCGCCGCTGAGCCGGTCGGCGATGATCGCGTCGGGGTCCGCCTCGCCCAGCATCTCGAGGGCCCGGCGGAAGCGTTCGATGTTGGCGCGGTCCCACGGCTCGCGGGCGACCAGATCCTCGCTGATGATGCGCGCCTCGAGGCCGCGGCCGGCGTCGAGGTAGGCATCGGCCAACTGGGCCTGGGCGGAATACATCGTCGCTTCGAGGCCGCCGTCGACGCAGATCTCGACCAGCCGCATCAGCGCGACGATGTGCCGGCGCACGCGGGTCACGAACTCGTGGAGCGCGGCGGCCGCGGCAGCGTAGTCGCCCTCGCCCAGCGCGTGATCGGCGACGGCCTCGATGCCGGGATACGCGGCATCGGGCGACTGTTCGGCCAGGCGGCAGGCCATGGCGATGGCCGCTTCGCGCTGCGCGGGGTTGGCGGCCAGGGCGGCGGCCACGGCGGCGCGGCCGTCGTCGTAGCGCCCCTGCGTGAGTTCGGCCTCGGCCAGCGCCATCCACAGGCCGCCATCGAGGGCGATGACCTCGGGCGTAAGATGGCGGCGTGCCGCGACGGTGTCGCCGGCGGCGAGGTGGCCGCGCACGATCCGCACCCGGGCCTCGGCATCAGCGGGATCGAGCTCGGCGATCCGCGACCAGACGTTGAGGACCTCGCCGTGCTGGCCGGCCTGCTCCAGCGCCGCGGCGAGCTGCCGCAGTTCCTCGGCCGAGGTCGCCAGCGCGAACGCGCTCGAAAACTCGCCGGTGGCCAGATTGGCGGCCAGCACCCGGGCCCGCGCGTCGTCGTCCTCGGGATCCAGTTCGAGGATGTCGCGATAGGCGGCGCGGGCTTCGTCGTGGCGGCTCTTGTCTTCGAACCCGGCGGCGGCGGCGCGCAGTTCGCGCAGCGCCGTCTCGGCGTCGCCGAGTTCGCGGGCGGCCTTGGCCGCGGTGAACCGGGCGTCGTAGTCCTCGGGGTCGACGGTGCCGAGCTTGACGGCCATTTCGGCGGCGCCGCGCACGTTGCCGAGCTTGCGGCGGCGATCGGCCACCGTCTGATAGGCGTTCTTGGCGTCGGCGAGCAGTCCGAGCTTGGCGGCAACGTCGCCCGAGCGGATGAGGGCGTACTCTTCGGTCGGCTTGACCTTGAGGATCTTCTTGTAGAGCGCCGAGGCCTTCGGGTAGAAACCCTCTTCGGCGAGGTGGTCGGCGATGCGCGTGTACTGCTCGACGCCCTTGTCGAGCTGTCCCGATCGCACGAACAGGTCGCCGAGCGCGTTGGCGCTGTTCCAGTCGCGCGGCTGGGCCAGGACGATGCCCTGGTACTCCTCGATGGCCGCATCCACCCGGCCCTGGCGCAAGGCCTTCTCCGCCCGCTTCAGAGCTCCTTCGCGATCGAATGGCGCCACGTTCGTCGGCCCTCAGTCCAGAGTATCAAACAGCGTCGCCGGCCTGAACGACCGCCGGTGCGCCCCCGAGTAACCGAACGTCGCCACCGCCGCCAGGTGCTCGGCCGTCGCGTAGCCCTTGTGCCGGGCGTAGCCGTAGCGGCCGTCGGCCGCGTCCAGCGCGTCCATCAGCCGATCGCGGGTGACCTTGGCGACAATCGACGCCGCCGCGATCGCCGCGCACCGCCGATCGCCGCCGACGATGGCGTGCTGCGCCATCGGCAGGCCGTCGATGCGGAACGCGTCCACGAGCACCAGGTCCGGTTGCGGCGCCAACTGCGCCACGGCCCGTGCCATGGCGCGCAGCGACGCTCGATGGATGTTGTATCGGTCGATCTCGGCGGGGTCTGCACTTCCCACCGCCCAGGCCCGGGCGTGGCGGCAGATGAGGTCGTACAGGCGGTCGCGGGCGGCCGCCGTCAGGGCCTTGGAGTCGGCCAGGCCCGGGATGTGACGGGCAGGATCGAGCACGACGGCGCCGGCCAGCACCGGGCCGGCCAGGCAGCCGCGGCCCACCTCGTCCACACCGGCGACGAGCCCGAACCCGTAGCGGCGGTACAGGTTCTCGATGGTGCGGCGGGCGCGGGTCCGCGGCATCGCCCTGCCCTGTCGTACGTGGCGGCCGTCGCCGGCCGCCTAGGCGGTCGCCTTCTTGACCTCGCGCATGCGCGCCGCCTTGCCCTTCAGCTCGCGCAGGTAGTAGAGCTTGGCCTGACGCACCTTGGCCGAGCGGACGACGTCGATCTTCTGGATCACCGGCGAGTGCAGCGGGAAGATGCGCTCGACGCCCTGGCCGAAGCTCACCTTGCGCACCGTGAACGACGCCCGCGTGCCACCACGCCGCAGGTTGATCACGATGCCCTCGAAGACCTGGATGCGCTCCTTGTCGCCTTCCTTGACCCGCACGTGCACTTTCACCGTATCGCCCGACTGCATCGCCGGCCGCGACAGCGTCTGTGCCTTCTCGACCATCGCCACTGCATCCATGCCCTCACCCGTTCCCTTCGTCGTGTGCGTCCGGCTGCCCGAGGTCGGGCCGCCGCGTCCGCGTGCGCGTCTCGGCGGCTTCCCGCCGCCACCGCGCGATCTCGCCGTGATGGCCCGATACCAGCACCTCGGGCACCGCGACGTTCCGCCACACCGCCGGACGCGTGTAGTGCGGGTAGTCGAGCCGCCCAGCCGAGAACGAGTCCTCGGCCACCGACTGCGCATCCCCGACCACGCCGGGCACCAGCCGTGCCACCGCGTCCAGCATCACCAGTGCCGGCAGCTCTCCACCGCTCAGCACGTAGTCGCCGATCGACCACTCCTCGGCGCCGACCGCGTCACCCAGACGCTCGTCGATGCCTTCGTAGCGGCCGCAGAGCCACACCACCCGGCCCACCGCCGCCATCCGCCGCGCCGCCGCCTGATCGAACCGGCGGCCGGCCGGGCTGGTGATCACCACCAGCCCCTCGCCGTCCCAGCGCGCCCGGGCCGCCTGCACCGCCCGGTAGAGCGGCTCGGCCTTGAGCACCATGCCCGGGCCGCCGCCGAACGGCACGTCGTCGACGACGCGGTGCCGATCGTCGGTGTAGTCGCGCAGGTCGTGCACGCGGACGTCGATCGTCCCGCCGTGCCGGGCCCGACCAACGACGCCTTCGACCAGCGCCGCTTCCACCATCCGCGGGAAGATCGTGACGACGTCGAACGTCACCATCCGTCCCTCACCGGCCGGGCCGCGCGTTGAGCTCCAGCAGCCCGTCGGGCGGCGCGATCTCGATGCGCCGCCGCGCCAGGTCCACCGTGCAGAACGCCCGCGCGAACGGCACCAGCACCTCGCCTTCCGGCGCCGCGACCACCAGCCGGGTCGCCTCGCCGTCGCCCTCCACCGCGCTGACCACGCCAACGAGCACGCCGGCCGCGGTCCACATCTCGCACCCGACCAGGTCGTGCACGTAGTACACGTGCGCCGGCAACGGTTGCCGGGCCCCGCTCGGCACCCGCAGTTCGGCGCCGGCCAGCGTCTCGGCCTCGCCGATCCCACTCACCCCCTCGAGGGCCAGGACCGGCCGCCCCAGGT
>CAYUAX010000036.1:0-13776 GCA_964442845.1 uncultured Bifidobacteriaceae bacterium
CAGTAGGGCGTGTCCAGCCAGGTGATGTCCACGCCGACCTGATAGAGCGCGGCGGCCACCGACACGCCGAGCAGCGCGCCGAACGGCCAGCCGGCTGCACTCGCCGGCGGTCGGCCGCCGCTCGGGACGGGGCGTACGAGCCCCTCGAGCAGCAGCAGCGCCGTGAGCTGCGCGGCGGCGGCGGCGGCGACGAGGGCCGCGGTGTCGGCCGGCGTCAGGCCGGCGACGTGGTTTTGCGCCGGCGACGGCCACGCCGCCCGCGACCAGTCGAGTTCGCGGCCGGCGACGGCCGGCGCGGCGGCGGCGACGATCAGCGCCCACGTTGTCATGGGCCAGCGCCACGCCGCCGGCACCGCCCAGCCCGCCGCGCCGGCGCCGCGGGTCACCACCCACCCGAGCACGCCGGCGACTGCCGAGATCGACAGGTGCGGGGCCGCCAGGCCGAGCGGCACCGCCGCCGGGGCGACCACGGCGCCGGCGCCGAGCAACAGGCCGAGCCACGCTCCCGACGCGCCCCGGCCGGCCAGCGCGCCCAGCGCGAACATCGCCGCGTGCGGCCACGGCCAGGCGTGGTGCGCGGCGACGGCGGCGGCGTGGACCGCGACCGCGGCCACGGCAGACGCGGCGGCGGCGTACCAGGCGGCGCCCCAGCCGGGCGCGGCGCGCCGACCGCCGCCGGCGGCGTCAGGCACGGCGGGCGGCGTGCGGACGGCGCGCGACGGCGGCGTAGTCGCGCGGCCCGAACATCAGCGCGTTGAGGCGATCGGTGTTGCGATCGACGGTGGCGAAAGCGGCGGCGACGCGGGCGTCAGCCGGGGCGGCGGCGTGCCCGGCGTCGATCCGCGCCAGCTTGCTCTCGTCGGGATAGGGGGAGCGCCACACGATCTCGGCGTCGGCGAAGCCGTTGGCGATGAGCAGATAGCGCAACGTGTCGGGATGCACCGGCCGCACGTGGGTGAGGTCGCGGATGTAGCTCTCGAAGAACGCGCTCCAGCACGCCGGGTTGATCGTCTCGAGCACGATCACCGCGCCCGGACGCAGCGCCCGCGCCGCCAGCTCGAGGAAGCGCACCAGGTCGTCGGGCTGCAGGTGCTCGACCACCTGGCTGGCGATCAGCCCGCCGAGCGCGCCCTCGTCGAGGCCGGCCAGGTAGGCGAGCGCGTCGCCCTCGACGACGTCGAGGCCCTTGGCGCGGCAGCGCGCCACCATCTCGACGTTGAGGTCGATGCCGCGGGCGGCGATGCCGTGGTCGCGCAGCAGCTCCAGGAACTCGCCGCGGCCGCAGCCGACGTCGAGCACGTCGCGGGCCGCGGCGAACCGCCCCACGTAGTCGCGCATGCGCTCGCGGATCTCGTCCTCGGCGCCGCGATAGGCGTCCTCGAAGCCGGCGTATTGGTGGCTGCGCAGCGGGTCCTGCGCGAGGAGCTGCTGGGGCCCGGCGGAGGGCGTCGTGGCGACTGCCGCCGGCGCCTCGGCGGCGGCCGGCGTGGCCGCGCCGACGCGCTCGAAGTGGCGCTGCAGCGCCGCGGCGGTCTGCCGTGCGGTGGCCACCGCGGTGCGCAGCTCGTCGATGGCCTGCGCGTGGCGCTGGGCCGCGACGGTGGACGCCTCGTAGCGCTTCAGCATGTCGTCGGCGATGCCGCTGAGCGCGCCGGCCAGGCCGCGGGCGATCTCGTCGAGTCGCGCCGCGGTGACGGCGACGTCTTCCGTGGCCCGGCGGGCCAGGGCGGCGAACTCGTGGTCCTTGGTGTCGACGTAGGGTGTGACCGCCTGCAGGTAGACGATCAGGCGCGACTGGAAGCGGATCGACTCGTCGAGATGGGTGCGTACCAGCCCGATGGTCGAGGCGACGGCTTCGGTCACGGCGCGCTCACGCGGCACGCTGCGGTTGACGTGATCGACCAGCGCGGCGTTGAAGCGCTGCTGGGTCTGCACCACCGGCGCCATCACCTGCCACACCGCACGGGCGAGCCGGCCGCGCCAGCCACCTGGCGCCGGCGGCAGTGCGGCCAGCACGTCCCAGCTCTGGTTGAGCGGGGTCACCTGGTGCTCGTCGGGCCCCGGCGGCGGATGGGGGAGCACCGGCAGCCGCTGCACCGCGTCGTCGAGGGCGGTGAGCGCGGCGTTGTAGCGGGCGTCGGCGGCGTCGCGATCGGCCTTGAGCCGGTCCAGGTCGTCGGGCGTGACGGTGCGGACGAACTCGCTCATCGGCCCACCACGCCCTCGACCGGACTGCTGGCCGTGGCGTAGAGGCGGCGCGCGATGCGGCCGGCCTGGGCGGCGAGCCGCCCGGCGACGACCGCGTGGCGCATCGCCGTCGCCATCGCCACCGGGTCGCGGGCCCCGGCGACGGCGGTGTTCAGCAGGACCCCGTCGGCGCCCAGCTCCATGGCGATGGCAGCGTCGGACGCGGTGCCGACGCCGGCGTCGACGATGATCGGCACGCGGGCCTGCTCGCGGATGATCCGCAGGTTGGTCGGGTTCTGGATGCCGAGGCCCGAGCCGATCGGCGCGCCGGCCGGCATCACCGCCGCGGCCCCGACGTCCTCGAGCTTGCGGCAGACGATCGGGTCGTCGTTGGTGTAGGGCAGCACGACGAAGCCGTCCTTGACCAGCGCCGCGGTCGCTTCGACCAGCGCCGCGGTGTCGGGGAACAGCGTCGCCTCGTCGCCGATCACCTCGAGCTTCACCCAGTGCGACAGCCCGGCCTCGCGGCCGAGGTGGGCGGTGCGGATGGCGTCGGCGGCGGTGTAGCAGCCGGCGGTGTTGGGCAGCAGCTGGATCGCCGCGGTGTCGATGAAGTCGAGCAGCGAGGCGGCGCGCCGCGTCAGGTCGACGCGGCGGACTGCCACCGTCACCATCTCGACGCCGGCGGCGCGATGCGCCGCCTGCATCACCTCGTGCGAGGGGTACTTGCCGGTGCCGAGAATCAGCCGCGACGTGAAGGTGCGGCCGGCAATCGTCAGCGGATCGACGCTGGACGGCGTGCTGGTCATGCGGATCGGCTGCCGCCGCCGACGAAATTGACGATCTCCATCGTGTCCCCTGCCTGGATCATGGTGGTCGGGAACGCCGCGCGCTTCAGCACGGTGAGGTTCAGCTCGACCGCCACCCGTCGGGGATCGATGTCGAGCGCCGACAGCAGCGCCGTCACCGACATCGGCCCCGCCAGTTCGTAGGGATCTCCGTTGAGGCGGATCGTCACGACGCCGACCGGAGTCAGCGTACTCAGCGCTTTGCGGGCAAGTCAAGGCAGCGGCCGGTATTTGAACGCTCGTTTGACTCGGACGGCGAGGGCCATGTACCTTGATCGGTCGGGTCCTCGGATGTACCCGCCGCCATACCGGACGATGAGTGACACCCCCGCGTCGCGTCAGCCCCTCGGTCTGCCCGAGTTCACGTTCGCAGACCTGCATCGGCCCGAGCGGCTCGCCGACCTGCACGCGCGGTTCGTCGCCGACGTCCGCGCCGTCGAGCCCGACCTCTGGGAGCGCTGGGAGGCGCACGGCCGCCTGCCCGCGGCGCTCGGGCCCGTGGAGCGCTCGGCGCTGCTCGTGGCGATGGCCCCGCACGTCAGCCGGTTCGTGGCCCGGCTGTTCAGCGTCGGCGCCGAGGCCGACGCCCTGGCCGCGGCGACCCGCGCCTACGACGACCTGTTCCGCTTCAAGATCGACTTCGTGCGCCGCCGCGCCTTGCCGCTGCTGAAGGGCGGCGCGCCGGTCGTCGCCTCGGCCGCGGATCACGCCTGGGTCGAGGCCGCCGTCGGCGCGTCGATCGACCTGCGCGAGCGCGAACTGCGTCTCGCCGCCGCCGGCTGCGCGCTGCTCGATCGCGAGGAGGCGGCGCGCATCACCGCCGACGACGAGGCCAAGGCGGCGGTGACCGTCGAGATCGACGGGCTGCGCCGCTGGTGCGCCGCGCACCTGCACGACCCGGCGCTGGCTTCGTGGGTGATCTTCCGCTTCCCCGAGACGCTCGACTACGGCCACCTGGTGCACGTCGTGCGCCCCGACCCGGCCCGGCCGCAGGTGCTGGTCGGGCCCGACGAGACGTTGCGCCGCCGTGACGGCTTCGCGCTCACCGATCCGCGCGCCGGCGTCCGCGAGCGGTTGTCCGAGATCCACTACTGCGTGCTCTGCCACGAGCGCGACAAGGACAGCTGCAGCAAGGGCATCACCGACAAGCAGGGCCAGGTCGTCACCAACCCGCTCGGCATCGCGCTGGCCGGCTGCCCGCTCGACGAGAAGATCTCGGAGATGCACCTGCTGCGCAAGCGCGGCGACGCCATCGGCGCGCTGGCCATCGTGATGGTCGACAACCCGATGTGCCCGGGCACCGGCCACCGCATCTGCAACGACTGCATGAAGGCCTGCATCTACCAGAAGCAGGACCCGGTGGACATCCCGCAGGTCGAGACCGGGACGTTGACCGACGTGCTGCAGCTGCCGTGGGGCGTCGAGATCTACGGCCTGCTCACGCGCTGGAACCCGCTCAACACGGCGCGGCCGTACGCGCTGCCCTACAACGGCCGGAACGTGCTCGTCGTCGGCCTCGGCCCGGCCGGCTACACCCTGGCGCACTACCTGGTGAACGAGGGCTTCGGCGTGGTGGCCATCGACGGCCTGAAGATCGAACCGCCCGACCCGCGGCTGGCCGGCGGCCCCGGCCGCCCGCCGGAGCCGATCGCCCGCTGGAGCGACATCTACCATCCGCTCGACCAGCGCGTCCTCGAGGGCTTCGGCGGCGTGTCGGAGTACGGCATCACGGTGCGCTGGGACAAGAACTTCCTGTCGCTCATCCACCTGACGCTGGCGCGGCGGACACACCTGCGCATCTACGGCGGCGTGCGTTTCGGTGGCGCGCTGCCGCTCGACGAGGTGTGGGCGCACGGCATCCACCACGTCGCCATCGCCGCCGGCGCCGGCCGGCCGACGATCATCGACATCAAGAACAACCTGATCCGTGGCATCCGCAAGGCCAGCGACTTCCTGATGGCGCTGCAGCTCACCGGCGCCTTCAAGGCCGACGCGCTGTCGAACCTGCAGGTACGGCTGCCGGCGGTGGTGATCGGCGGCGGCCTCACCGGCGTGGACACCGCCACCGAACTGCTCGCGTATTACCCGCTGCAGGTGGAGAAGCTGCTCGATCGCCACGAGGCGCTGATGGCGGCGCTCGGCGAGGCACGCGTCGTCGAGTCGTTCGACGAGGAGGAACGCGGCATCCTCGACGAGTTCCTGGCCCACGGCCGGGCGGTGCGGGCGGAGCGGGCGCGGGCCGCTGCCAACGGCGAGGCGCCGGACTTCGTGCCGCTGGTGCGGGCGTGGGGCGGCGTGACGCTGGCCTACCGCAAGCGGCTGCAGGATGCGCCGGCCTACCGCCTGAACCACGAGGAGGTGGAGAAGGCGCTCGAAGAAGGCATCGCCTTCGCCGAGGGCCTGGAGCCGGTCGAGGCGATCCCCGATGTTCACGGCCACGTCGCGGCGATGGCCTTCACGGCGCGCGGTGCCGACGGCGCAACGAGCCGGGTCGAGCTGCCGGCGCGCACGGTGCTGGTCGCCGCCGGCACGGCGCCGAACGTCACCTACGAGAAGGAACACCCCGGCACGTTCGAGCTCGACGGCAAGGCACGCTACTTCAAGGGCTACCGCGCCGTCCGCACCGCACCCGGCGCCTTCACGCTCGCCCCGGACGCCGACGGCTTCTTCACGTCGTACGCGCGCGACGGCCGCTTCGTCAGCTACTACGGCGACAACCACCCGCGCTTCAACGGCAATGTCGTCAAGGCGATGGCCTCGGCCAAGCACGGCTACCCGCACGTCGTGGCGCTGTTCGCCGACGAACTCGCCGCGCTCGACCCGGCGGCGCAGCCGGCTCGCGACGCGGCGTGGGCGGCGCTGGTGACCCGGCTCGACGACCAGCTGCTGGCCCGGGTCGAGCGCGTGACCCGCCTCACGCCGACGATCATCGAAGTGATCGTGCGCGCGCCGGCGGCGGCCCGTCACTTCCACCCCGGCCAGTTCTACCGCCTGCAGAACTTCGAACGCGGCAGCGTTCGGGTCAGGACCGACGACCACGTGGCGGCGCTGCTCATGGAAGGCATCGCGCTCACCGGCGCGTGGGTGGACCGCGAGCAGGGGCTGCTGTCGCTCATCACCCTCGAGATGGGCGTGTCGAGCCGGTTGTGCGCCTACCTGCAGCCGGGCGAGCCGGTGGTGGTGATGGGGCCGACCGGGACGCCGACCGAGATTCCGGCGCACGAGTCGGTGCTGCTCGCCGGCGGCGGCCTCGGCAACGCCGTGTTGTTCTCGATCGCCCGGGCGCTCAAGGCGCAGGGCAGCCGCGTGCTCTACTTCGCCGGCTACAAGGACGGCGCCGACCTCTTCAAGCGCGAGGAGATCGAGGCGGCGACCGACCAGGTGGTATGGGCCACCGACCGCGGCGTGGCCATCGAACCGCGCCGGCCGCAGGACGTGCACTTCCGCGGCAACATCGTCCAGGCGATGGTCGCCTATGCCACCGGGCAGCTCGGCGAGCGCGTCGTGCCGCTCGACGGCGTCGGCCGCATCATCGCCATTGGCTCCGACCGCATGATGCACGCCGTGAAGGACGCCCGCCACGGCGTGCTGGCGCCGTACCTGACGCCCGGCCACGTCGCCATCGGCAGCATCAACTCGCCGATGCAGTGCATGATGAAGGAAGTGTGCGCGCAGTGTCTGCAGCGCCACGTCGATCCGGCGACCGGCCGCGAGGAGTTCATCTTCTCCTGCTACAACCAGGACCAGGAGCTCGACCGCGTCGACTTCGACAACCTGCGCGGCCGCCTCAAGCAGAACAGCGTCCAGGAGAAGATCGCCAATCTGTGGCTGGCCCACGTCCTGGCCGAGGCACCGGCGGCGCTGACCCACGTCTGACGGGCCAGGGCGGATAGACTGAGGCCGTGCTCACCCCGGGCTCGGTCATCGACGGCCGCTACGAGATCCTCGGCCCGCTCGGCGCCGGGGGCATGGGCCAGGTGTTCCGCGCCCGGCGCGTCCGCCTCGGCGACGAGGTGGCGCTGAAGGCGCTGCACCCGGCCGACAGCGGCGCCGAGGCCACCGAACGCTTCCTGCGCGAGAGCCGCGCCTGCGCGCAGCTGCGCCATCCGCACATCGTCGCCATCCTCGACTACGACCTCGACGCCGGCGGCCGGCCGTACCTGGTGATGGAGCTGCTGAGCGGGCCGAGCCTGCGCGAGGAGCTCGACCTCGGCGGCGCGTTCGCGCCGGCGGCGGCGCTGGCGGTGCTCGCACCGGTGGCGGCGGCCATCCAGCTCGCCCACGACCACGACGTCACCCACCGCGACCTGAAGCCGGCCAACATTGTCGCCCACGTCTACGCCAACGGCGAGCGCGTCCACAAGGTGATCGACTTCGGGTTGGCGTCGCTCAAGCAGCCGCCCGAGGCGACGCGGTTGACGCTGCCGTTCACCTTCCTCGGCACCATGGCCTACGCGGCGCCGGAGCAGCTCGCCGGCGAGGCCGTCGGGCCGGCTGCCGACCAGTACGCGCTCGGCGTCATCGCCTACGAGCTGCTGACCGGCCGCCGCCCCTTCGACGCCGCCGAACCGCTGGCGCTGGCCCAGCAGGTGCTGTCCGGGGCGACGCATCCGCCGTCCGCCGTGCAGCCTCACCTGGCGCCGACCGCTGACGCCGTGATTCTGCGGGCGCTGGCCCGCCGACCCGACGATCGCTGGCCGAGTGTCTCGGCGTTCGTCACCGCGCTCACCGCGGCGCTGGCGGTCGACGCGGGCACACCGCCCGCCGCCGGCGACGCGCCAGCGATCGACGGATCGGGGCTGCTCGCGCGCTATGAGGTCGGCGAGGTGCTCGGGCCGGGCCGGCTCGGCAGCCTCGTGCGCCGCGGCACGCATCGCGCGCTGGGGGTGCCGGTGGCTATCCGCCATCTGAAGCGCGACAACCAGCCGCACTGGGACGCGGCGCGCGATCGCTTCCTGCTGGAGGCGCGCACACTGCAGGTGCGGCATCCGCATCTGCTCCAGGTCCGTGACTTCGGGGAGGACAGCAGCGGCGTGTTCGTCGTCACCGACCTGGTGGTCGGGCCGAGCCTGCGCGACGTGGTCGCCGCCGCGCCGGCGCCGTGGCCGACCTCGCGCCGCTTCCTGCTGCAGATGACCGACGCCGCCGAGGCGCTGCACGCCCACGGCGGGCTGCTCACCGGCGTCAATCCCGACATGATCCGCGTCACCGGCGCCGCCGGCGCCGAGCAGCTGGTGTTGACCACCGGCGGGATCCGCGCCCTCGGCGACGTGCTGGCGACGATGCGTGAGCAGCAGCTGCGCGGGCAGGAGTCGAGCGAGCGCGAACTCCCGTACATGGCGCCCGAGGTGCTGACCGGCCGCGCCGCCGACGCCCGCGCCGACCTGTTCACGCTGGCGGCACTCGCCGTCTATATCGCCACCGGCCAGCCGCCGTTCGCCGCCGCCAGCCTGCCCGAACTCATCGGCCGCATGCTGCTGCCGGCGGCGCCGCCGGCGCTGCCGGGCGTACCGGCGGCCGCGGCCGCCGCCGTAGCCCGCGCGCTGGCGCCCGACCCGGCCGCCCGTGGCACTGTCGCCGAGCTGCGCTCGGCCGTCCGCGGCGCCTGAGGCGCCGCGCGGCGTCAGGCCGCGGCCGGCCGCGACAGCCAGCCGTCGAGCGATCGCGCGCCGCCGCCGGCGACGACGAGCGGCAGCGCCAGGGCGAGCGCCAGCAGGTGGTACTCGAAGCCCTCACCCGCCTGCGTCCCGCCCCAGTTCATGAAGAAGCCGTTCGGCACGTGGGCCACCAGCACCGCGCCGGCCAGCACCGCGGCGACGCCGAGGGCACTGACCCGGGTGGCGAAGCCGGCGACGAGGGCCACGGCCCCGGCGGTCTCGGCGGCGATCACCAGGAACGCCAGCACGGCTGGCATGCCGAGCGGGCCGGTCAACATCGCCATGGTCTCGGTGAAGCCGCCGCCGCCGAACCAGCCGGCGGTCTTCTGCAGGCCGTGCGGCAGCATCACCAGGCCGAGCAGGACGCGCTGGAAGAGCCGGGTGGTCGAGCGATCGGTCGAGAGCAGGGCAGTCAGCATGGTCGCGCTCCGTGAAAGGCCGCCGGCGGCGCCGGCGATGTGTCAGTGTCAACGATGTAAGTTTGAACAACTATTTGATGTGCGACAGCGCCGGTGGTGTCGGCAACGGACTCAGCGGCGAACCGTGCGGGTGACCCGGCGGCGCGGGCGGGGAGCCGAGGCTGACGGCGCCGGCTTGGGCTCGCGGGCGCGCTCCAGCAGGGCGATGAGCGCGCCGAGCTGGCGCGCGCCGACGTGGGCGAGCATGCGTTCGACGGCCTGGCGCACCGGGGCGTCGAGTTCGTCGAGCAGAGCGAGGCCGGCGGCGGTGATCCGCGTCGTGACGACGCGCCGGTCGGCGTGTTCGCGGCTGCGGGCGATGAGCGCGCGGCCCTCGAGGCGATCGAGCAGCCGGGTCACGTCGGGATCGCGGGTCACCAGCCGATCGCCGATTTCCGAGCAGGCGTGGCCGTCGGGCCCGGCGCCGCGCAGGATGCGGAGCACGTTGTACTGCGCCTCGGACAGCTGGTGCGGCTTGAGCACCGCGGCCACCTCCCGGGTCAGCAGATCGGCGGTGCGCACGAGGTTGAGGTAGGCCTCTTCCTCGCGGCTGGCGAACGGCCGCCGCTGTTTCAGGTCCCGCTGGAGGGCGCCCACGCCTCCGATATTATTCGTTGAAACAGATACTGTCAACGCGGCGTGGCCGCCGCCACTGCCGCCCCGACCAGCCCCGCCTGGTCGTTGAGGATGACGTGGACGGGGATGTCGGCGAGCAGCCCGGCCATCGGCGGCTTGGCGGTGAACGGGCCGAGGAACGCCTCGCCGGCGAAGGCCGGCAGCAGCTTGGGAGCGATGCCGCCGCCGACGTAGACGCCGGCCGTCGCCACCGAGCGCAGCGCCAAGTTGCCGGCTTCGGCGCCGTACGCGGCGACGAACATCGCCACGGCGCGGGCGCATGCCGGGCACCGCGAGTCGAGGCCGGCGGCGGAGACGTGCGCCGCGCCGTCGGCGTCGGCGGCGAACGCGCCGGCGACGGAGCAGTGCGGCGCGTCGTGGGTGAACTCGGCCAGACGGACGATGCCCGGGCCCGAGAGCACGTGCTCGATGTCGACGCGGCCGAGGCGGTCGCGCAGCCGGAGGAACAGCGCCAGCTCGTCGTCGGTGCGGACGGCGAAGTCGCTGTGGCCGGTCTCGGACGGCACCGGCACCAGGCGGTCGCCGACGCGATGGAGGATCGCGGCGCCCAGGCCGGTGCCGGCGGCGATCAGCGCCGCGTTGCCGGTGGCGTGCGGCCGGCCGGCGCGCAGCGTGTGCAGCTCGCGCGCTTCGAGCACCGGCACCGCGTGGGCCATCGCCTCGAGGTCGTTGAGCAGCCGCACGTCGCCGGCGCCGCTCACCGCGGTGACGTCGCCCTTGCGCACCCGCCACGGCACGTTGGTCATCGTCGCCTCGTCCTCGACGATCGGCCCGGCGACGCCGAGGCCGACGCGCGACACGGTCACGCCGGCGTGCCGCGCCAGATAGGTGCCGAGCAGCGCCGGCAGGCCGTCGAAGTCGAGCGTGCGCAGCGCTTCGGCATGGACCAGCTGCGGCCGCGGCCCGCCCGGCGCGAACAACCCGACCAGCGTCTTCGATCCGCCGACGTCGGCAGCGAGGATCATGCCGACATTGTAGTACGCGTACGAATTTCGCGCGTTGACAGCGCCCGCGACATTCAGCATCGTGGAGGCCGATGGCTGCCGAGCCCAGGGACACGACCGCCGCGCCGGCCCCGGTGTCGGCGGTGGCGGCGCGCGACGTGTTCGGGATGTACCCGGCGCTGCGCGACGACCACATCCGCTATCTGCAGAAGCTCGGCCTGGTGGCGCCGCGGCTGCGTGGCGGCACCCAGTTCTCGTTCCAGGACGTCAGCCTGCTGCGCCAGATCAACGGCGAGCTCGAACGCGGCGTGCCGTTCCGCGCCGCGCTGCGCGAACTGCAGGCGTCGCGGCAGGGGCAGCTGTCGTTCGACTTCCGCCTCGACGCCGAGCCGGCGCGGATCCTGGCGCTGGCCAGGCGCGAGCCGCCGGTGGCGGCGGTGCGATCGGCCGCCGACCTGACCCGCGATGGCGGCCGGCCGCTGTCGCGCGCCGAGCAGTACTTCCTCGACGGCTCGCTGCTCGACGACGGCACGCCCGAGCGTCAGCAGGCAGCGGCGCTGGCCTACCGCCGCGCCCTGCACGAGGAGCCCGACCTGGTCGCCGCGCTGATCAACCTGGCGAACATCCGCTACGCGTGGGACGAGCTGCCCGAAGCCCAGGCGCTCTACGAGCGCGCGCTCCGCCTCGACGACTCGTTCTTCGAGGCCCACTTCAACCTCGGCAACATCCACCACGACCTCGGCCGCCACGGCGACGCGGTGGAGCACTACCGGCGCGCGCTGTCGCTCAACGGCGAGTACGCCGAGGGCCACTTCTACCTGGCGGTCACGCTCGAGAAGATGGGCCGCTCGCCCGAGGCGCGCCAGCACTGGCGCGCCTACCAGTTCCTGGCGCCCGACGGCGAATGGGTGGATCTGGCGAAGGAGTTCGGCGACGACCCGCCGCCGCGTCCGACGCCTTGAGGCGAACGTGGCGGGGGCGCGGCCCCGCCGCGCCGGCTACCAGCGCGACGGCTCGGGCCGCTCGGGACGTGCCTTGGGCGCCCGCTTGGCCTTGTAGTACACGCAGTCGCCGCACCACGACTCGGGGTTGAAGCCGGTGGTGCCGGCCATCGGCAGCACGTCGCGGTGCCCGCAACAGGCCGGCTGATCGCCCTCGGCCGGACGCTGCCAGCGGCACGACACGAAACGCGCCTGTGCCGGCGTCGCGGCCGGGGGCGGCGCCGGGAGATCGGGCGGCTGCGGCGGATCGCTAGGAGAGTGTGAGTCCAAGCGCCGTCTCCATCGCCCGCCATTCGCGGCGTTGTTCTGGTGCGACCAGTGTCAGGGCCCGGCCGCTCGAGCCGTCGCGGCCGGTACGGCCGACGCGGTGCACGTAGCTCTCCTTGGTGTCCGGCACCTCGAAGTTGACCACCACCTTGATGCCGTCGATGTCGAGGCCGCGGGCGGCGATGTCGGTCGCGACCAGCACCGGGTGGGCGCCCGAACGGAAGCCCTCGACCGCGCGCTGGCGCTCGAGCTGCGACCGATCGGCGTGGAGCGCGGCGGCCCGCACGCCCTTGGCCTGGAGGTTCCGGGCCACCTTGTCGGCGCCGATCTTGGTGCGCACGAACACCAGCACCGGGCCGTCGGCGTCCTGGCGGATGAAGCGCGCCAGGTGATCGACCTTGTCGCGCGTCTCCACCTCCTCCATCGCGTGGCTGATGGTGCGGGCGGCGCCCTGGCGGCGGCCGATCTGCACGTAGTGCGGATCGCGTTGCATCTCCTTGGCCAGCTGCACGATCTCGTTGGGCATCGTCGCCGAGAAGAGCAGCGTCTGGCGGTCCTTGGGCAGCGACTGCAGGATGCGCTGCACGTCGGGCCAGAAGCCCATGTCGAGCATGCGATCGGCCTCGTCGAGCACGAGCGTCTGGACGCGCAGGAAGTCGCCCGAGCCGTGACGCATGTGGTCCATCAGCCGCCCCGGCGTCGCCACCACGATGTCGACGCCAGCCTTGAGGGCCCGTTCCTGCGGCCACATCTCGACGCCGCCGTAGACCGGCACGCTCGAGCACGGCGAGTGATAGGTGAGGCCGACGATCGTGTCTTCGATCTGCGAGGCCAGCTCACGGGTGGGCGCCAGGATGAGCGCCCGCGTGAACGGCTCGCGCGCTGCGTCTCCGTACGGCGGCAGCTCGATGAGCAGGCGCTGCAGGATCGGCACGACGAAGCCGAGCGTCTTGCCGGTGCCGGTCTCGGCGCAGGCGACGACGTCCTTGCCCTCGAGGGCCAGCGGGATGACCGCGGTCTGCACGGGACGCGTCTCGGCGTAGCCCATGTCGTCGCAGCCAGCCATCAGCCGGGCGTCGAGGCCGAGCGAGGCGAACGTGCGCGGCGGGACGTCGTCGGCGAGTTCCCATGGGATGCCGTCGGCGACCTCGGCGGTCGGAGCGGCGACGGGCGGGGACGCGCGACGGCGGCCGCCGCGCGACGGGCCACCCCGTCGCCGGTGGCGAGGAGGCGGAGAAGAAGTTGAAGACAACGCGGGGCCTGTACCGGAACTACCGGGCGCGGAAGGTGATGATGCCGCGCACGGGGTCGTACGGGGAGACGCCGACCGTCACGCGGTCGCCGGGCACCACCTTGATGCGGAAGCGCCGCATCCGGCCGCTCAGCTGGGCCAGCACTTCGTGGCCGGATTCGGTCTGCACGCGGTAGAGCCCGCCGGAATGCACCGCGACCACGGTGCCCTGCATGTCGATCAGATCGTCTTTGCTCAATTGAACTCCAACCAAGAAGTGTGCCACATCGCCACGAAGAGGGGCAACTGCCCGCCGAATGAGGCACAATATCGGGGCCGACGGGCCGGACCGGCCCCGATCACCCCGCATCCGATGCCATCGCTGCCGCCAGCGCTCGCCGTAGGCGCCCTCTACGACAGCCTGCTCCAGTCGGCCCTGACCCAGTTCTTCGAGCGGGCCACGCTCGAAACCGAGTCGGTGCCGTCGCCGTCGTCGGACGGCCGGCTGGCCATCGAGCCGACCCAGGATCCCGCGGCGTTGTCGATC
>CAYUAX010000036.1:13786-32171 GCA_964442845.1 uncultured Bifidobacteriaceae bacterium
CCGCTACACCTTGCGGGTGCCGCCGGCGCGGCCCTTCACCGATCACGAGGTGCGCTTCGCCCGCGCCATCGGCGCCGTGCTCTCGGCCCGCTACCGCGCCATTCTCAGCCCGCAGCTGATGGTCGAACGCGGCGATCTGTTCCGCGGCGCCATCGAGGATCGGTACGTCGGCGCCTTCTTCGACCGCGAACCGTATCAGCTGCAGGCGGGCAGCACGCCGCCGCCCGATCGCGTCGCCCTGGCCATCGAGATGATGCGCGTGGCGGCGCTCTCGACCTACGAGAACCAGCCGATCTCGACCGGCGTGCTGCTGCTCGGCAGCGAGGAGGACCCGGTCGGCCAATATCCGGCGGCCGAGCGCGACGAGGTGCACTACACAGGCGCGCTCACCTCGATCAAGAGCTTCTACCGGCTGGCCGACGGCCTCCGCACGGTGTTCCTCGTCAACCGCTCGGGCCGCCTGCTCGACATCGTGGACATCGGCCGGTGGGCCGACGACGCCGCGCCGGGACGGAGCGTGGACGTGCCGTGCGCGCAGACCTACAACGGCCACGCCCGCGCCACCCTGGCCGGCGCGCACGTCTGCGTCGTGCTCAACCCGCGCCGCGAGATCAAGGTGTTCGCCGAGGGCGCCCAGGTGTTCAGCTTCAGCCACGCCGACTGGCGGCTGCTCGACCAGACCTCGAAGTACGGCCTGTGGCAGAGCGCGGTCGGCCACGCCGCGCTGGCCGAGCGGTTGTTCCGTTGCGCGCTCGACCTGTCGGACGCGCGCCAGGGCGCGCTGTTCGTCGTGCTGCGCCGGCCGGTCGAATCACTGGCGCAGCTGGTGTCCGCCACCGACCGCCTCGACATGGAACTGCTCGGGCCGGCCAGCACGCCGTGGACGCCGTCGCGTCGCGACCTGCTGCACCTGCTCGCCGGGCGCACCGTCACCGAACTCGACCCGAGCGTGCTGGCGGCGCTGGCGACGATGGACGGCGCCACGGTGACCGACGCCGACGGCTCGCTGCTCGCCGTCGGGGCCATCCTGCGTCATCCCCTGACCAGCGAGCACGCCAAGAGCGATGGCCTCGCCGAAGGGGCGCGCACGACGGCGGCGCTGGCCGCCAGCCGCTTCGGCCCGGTGCTCAAGGTGAGCGAGGACGGGCTCATCACGTTCTACGACGGCGGACGCGTCTGGGACCTGTGACGCCGCGGCCGCGGCGATGGCCCTTCCACCGCGGGCGGCCGGCCAAGTAGAATTTCGCCCTCCCCTGGCGAACCAGACGTCCATGCGCGTGTTCCTCACCGGTGGCACCGGCTACATCGGCTCCGCCGTCCTCGATGCCCTCATCAAGGCCGGCCATCACGTGACCGCGCTCGTCCGCGACACCGAGAAGGCCGAGCGGCTCGATGCCCGCGGCGCCGGGCCGCTGCTCGGCGACCTCGGCACGCCGGCGCGCTACCTGGCCGCCGCGGTCGGCCACGACGCCATCGTCCATACCGCGCTGGCCGAGGGGCCGCGCGGCCCGCAGCTCGAACGCCTCTTCCTGGATGCCGTGCTGCCGGCGCTCACCGCCGCCGGGGCCCCGCGGCGCTTCATCTACACGTCGAGCGTCTGGGTGCTCGGACCGCGCAGCACGGCCGCCGACGAAAGCGCGGCGCCGACGCCGATTCCGTACTCGACCTGGCGGGCCGAACACGAGGCGCAGGTGCTGGCGGCCGCCGGACCGACGCTGCGCACCGCGATCATCCGTCCCGGCATCGTCTACGGCAGCGGCCGCGGCATCGTCTCGGACATGCTCAAA
Organism: uncultured Bifidobacteriaceae bacterium; assembly: GCA_964442845.1. Classification (GTDB taxonomy): domain Bacteria; phylum Acidobacteriota; class Vicinamibacteria; order Vicinamibacterales; family UBA2999; genus CAWAYR01. Next base: position 15,574 of record CAYUAX010000036.1, read on the forward strand.
GACGCGCTCAATGGTCTGGTGCGCGTGATCGGCGACGGCACCAATCACTGGGCCTGCGTCTACGACCGCGACCTGGCCGAACTCTACCTGCGCGTGCTGACCGCCGCCGATCCGTCGGGCGTGTACCACGGCGCGGGGGAAGAGGACGAGCGCGTCACCGACATCGCCGAGGCCATCACCCAGCACGTGTCGCCGGCGGCCGACATCCGTCACGTGCCGTTGCCCGAGGCGCGCGGCAAGCTGGGCCCGTACGCCGAAGGGCTGGCGCTCGACCAGATCGTGCGCAGCCCGCGCGCCCGCGCGCTGGGCTGGGCGCCGACGATGCACGGCATCACCGGCAACGCGCCGCGCCTGTTCGAAGAGTACCGGCGGGCCGCCCGCGAATGATCGACCTGTCGGTCGTGCTGCCGGCCGAAGGCGAGGCGGCGCTCGTCGCACCGCTGCTGCCGCGCCTCCACGCCGCACTGGCCGCGGCCGGATGCCGGGCCGAGCTGCTCGTGGTGATGCCGGGCGCTCCGGCGCCGCTGGCGCTGCCCGACGGTCTGCCGGCGCGGCTGGTGGCGCCGCCCGCTGCCGGTTACGGTCACGCGGTGGCCGCCGGCTTCCGCGCCGCGTCGGGGGCGTGGGTGCTGACCCTCGACGCCGACACCGCCGACGCGCCGACCATCGCCGTCGCGCTGTGGCAGCAGCGCCATCTCGCCGATGTCGTCATCGGCTCGCGCTACGTGCCTGGCGGCGAGGCGCGGATGGCGTGGCCGCGGTCCGCCGCGAGCCGGGCGCTCAACGCGGTGTTCGGCCGCGGCCTGTCGCTGGGCGTCCGCGACCTGTCGAGCGGCCTGCGCCTCTACCGCGCCGCCGCGGTCCGCGCCCTGCACGACCTGCCGGCCAACCTCGACGTGCTGCCGGCCATTCTCGTGCAGGTCTACGCCGAAGGCTGGACGGTGGCCGAGGTGCCGGTTCGCTATGCGCCCGGACCGGGCGGGCAGTCGCACGCCCGCGCCTGGCGCTTCGCCGCCGACTACGCCCGGACGTTCTGGCGGCTGTGGAAGCTGCGCAATTCGATCGAGTGCGCCGACTACGACGCCCGCGCCCACGACAGCGTGATTCCGCTGCAGCGCTACTGGCAGCGATCGCGCCACCGCCACGTCACCGAACTCATCGCCGGCGAGGGGCCGGTGCTCGATGTCGGCTGCGGATCCAGCCGCATCATCGGCGCGCTGCCGCCGGGCAGCGTCGCCGTGGACGTGCTGCTGCGCAAGCTGCGCTACGACCGCCGCTTCGGCAAGCCGCGCGTGCAGGGCTCGGGCTTCCATCTGCCGTTCGCCGACGCCAGCTTCCCCTGCGTGCTGTGTTCGCAGGTGATCGAGCACGTGCCCAAGGAGTCGCCGATTCTCGGCGAGCTGGTTCGCGTGCTGCAGCCGGGCGGCCGCCTGGTGCTCGGCACGCCCGACTACGCCAACTGGGAGTGGGTGGTCACCGAGTGGCTCTACGGCAAGGTGGCCCCGGGCGCCTACGCCGACGAGCACATCGCCCACTACACGCGCGCGGAACTCATCGGGCGGTTCGAAGCACTCGGCTTCCGCCACGAGGCGACGCGCTACATCCTGCGCGGCGAGCTGATCTTGGCGTTCAGAAAGCGAAGCGGCTAGCGGCTGGCGGCTAGCGGCTACTGCGCCAACTGCCGCTTGTATACTTTCGCCATGACGTTCCGCGCGCTTCGCTCCGTGGCCCTGTTCGCCGTCGCGATGCTTGCGGCGTGCGCGCCGGTGGCGTCGCCACCGGCGGTCGCGCCGGCGGGCGGTCCCGCCGAGTCCGAGATCACCGCGTCGGCGATCGCGACCCACGTGAAGTTCCTGTCGCACGACCTGCTCGAAGGCCGTGCCCCGGCGACCCGCGGCGGCGAGCTGGCCACCGAGTACCTGGCGACGCAGCTGGCGCTGGCCGGGTTCGCGCCGGCCGGCGATGGCGGCACGTACTTCCAGCAGGTGCCGATCGTCGAGTCGGTGGTCGATCGCGGCTTCACGCTGGCGGTGCCAGGGCGCACCTACAAGTACGGCGACGACGTGGTGGCGTTCTCGGGCGTCGAGGACGCCCGGGTGGCGGTACGCGGTGAGGTGGTGTTCGTCGGCCACGGCATCGTCGCGCCCGAGCAGCAGTGGAACGACTACGCCGGCGTGGACGTGAAGGGCAAATGGGTGCTCATCATGGTCAACGACCCGCCGGCGCCGGCCGACGAGCCGACGCTGTTCGGCGGCAAGGCGCTGACGTATTACGGCCGCTGGACCTACAAATTCGAGGAAGCCGCCCGCCAGGGCGCGGCCGGCGCGCTGCTGATTCACACCGACGAGTCGGCGACCTACCCGTGGCAGGTGGTGCAGTCGTCGTGGACCGGCACCCAGTACTCGCTGCCGCCGGCGCCGGGCGCGCCGGCGCTGGGCGTGAAGGCGTGGATCGCCAACGCCGCGGCGGTGGATCTGGCCAGGCGCGGCGGCCAGGACCTCGACGCGCTGCGCGCGGCGGCGTCGAAGCGCGGGTTCGCCGCGGTGCCGCTCAAGGTGACGGCCACGGCGGCACTGACGCAGACCTCCGCGCGTAAGACCTCGCCCAACGTCGTCGGGGTACTGAAGGGCACCAACGCCGGCGAGGCGGTGGCGATCACCGCCCATTGGGATCATTTCGGCACGCGGGCGCCGGCGCCGGGCGAGGCCGCCGACGTCGATCGCATCAACAACGGCGCCTATGACAACGCCTCGGGGTGTGCCGCCGCGCTCACCATGGCGCAGGCGCTGGCCCGGGCCGGCCAGGCACCCGGCCGCTCCATCTACGTGGTGTTCACCACGGCGGAGGAGGCGGGCCTGCTCGGCGCCGAGTACTTCGCCACGCATCCGCCGCAGCCGATGGACGGCTTCGCCGCCAACATCAACGTCGACGGCGCCAACTACCTGGGCCGCACCAAGGACATCGTGATGCTCGGCGCCGACCGCTCGTCGCTCGGGCCGATGCTGGCGACGCTGGCCGGTGAGCGCGGCCGCGTCGTCGGCGAGGACACCCATCCGGAGCGCGGCTACTTCTTCCGCTCCGATCACTTCCCCCTGGCCAAGGCCGGCGTGCCGGCGCTGTCGCTGTCGGAGCCCAAGCAGTTCGAAGGGCCGAACGCCGCCGCGCTGCTGGCGAAGCAGGAGGCGTACAACGGCAAGGACTACCACCAGCCCTCCGACGAGTTCGACCCGAGTTGGGACTTCAGCGGCGCAGCTGAGGACGCGAAGCTGCTGACCCAGCTGGCCTGGCGTGTCGCCGCCGCGCCGACCATGCCGGCCTACAACGACGGCGACCAGTTCGCGCAGGTGCGCAAGCGATGAGCACGCCGCCGCCCGCCACCGTCGCGCCGCCGCTGGTCTCCCTCGACGACATCCGCGCCGCCGCCGAGCGCGTGCGCGGCGCCGCTCTGCGCACGCCGGTGCTGCGGCTGCCGTGGCCGGGGCCGGCGCCGGCGCACGAGTTCTGGATCAAGTGCGAAAACCTGCAGCCGATGGGCGCCTTCAAGGTGCGCGGCGCCACCAACATGCTGGCCCAGCTGCCGGAAGATGCACGCGCCCGCGGCGTCATCACCTATTCGTCCGGCAACCACGGCCAGGGCGTGGCGATGGCGGCGCAGGCGATGGGCATGCGCGCGGTGATCGTCATGCCGACGACGGCTCCGGCGGTGAAGGTCGACGGCGTGCGCAGCTTCGGCGCCGAGGTGATCTTCGCCGGCACCACCTCGATCGACCGGCAGCGCCGCGCCGAGGCCGAGGCGGCGGCGCAGGGCCTGACCATCGTCCCGCCGTTCGACCACCCGATGATCATCGCCGGCCAGGGCACCGTGGCGCTCGAGTTGCTCGAGCAGGTGCCCGACCTCGGCACCGTCTACGCGCCGATGGGCGGCGGCGGGCTGATTGCCGGCGTGGCCGCGGCGATCAAGCAGGCGAAGCCCGGCGTGCGCGTGATCGGCGTCGAGCCGACCGGCGCGATGAAAATGCGCGCCGCCCGCGACGCCGGGCACCCGGTGACGCTCGAGCGCACGGCCAGCATCGGCGACGGGATCATGAACATGCGCGCCGGCGACGTGACCTTCGCGCACGTGCAGGCCTACGTGGACGAGCTGGTCGCGGTGCCCGACGACGCGCTGGCGGCCGCCGTCGGCTGGCTGTTCCGCACGGCGCGCATCGTCGCCGAGCCGAGCGGTGCGGCGACGACGGCGGCGGCGACGCTGGGCCTGGGCCAGCCCGAGGGCACGGTCGTCGCGATCGTGAGCGGCGGCAACGTGCAGCCAGAGAAGTTCGCGCGCTACATTCTGGCTAGCAGCCCGAGGTGAGAGTGACTGAATGGTTCGACCTCGGCGATTGCGAGCTCTACGCTGCGGCGATTGCGATGGGCAAGCGGAGACCGGTGCCTCAAGTGCCGCCGCGTGGCGGCGACGGAGCTACCAAGCGCGGTGGGTCACTGTTCTGTGCATGACTGACTCAGGCTCTGCGCGAGACCCGCTTGATGATGCTCCGAAGGGCAATGCGCCCGGTTCTACGCGGACGCGGTTGGTCGCCCGACCACTGGACGACCTAACTGCGATGATCGTGCCCGTCTCACAGTCAAGCGTACGGCGCAACCGCTGGCTCGAACTCCGGGTGTTTCGCCCCGAGCTGCTATCGCATTCTGGGGGGCCGGTGAGTCCCCCCTACCGAGCACAGAGGAACCGTACGATCTAGCTCGGCAGTTCGCCAACCTGCAGGGGACGACATGCCGACACGTGTGGCATCGTTTGGGCAGCAGCAACCGGCTGCCGACGACGCCACGACTAGACCTTGACATCGCGCCGACGGCGATCGATAAAGCTTGCTTCAAGCACGACATCGTCTTGAGCTAGCGCGATCGGCGTTAAGCACCCCACAAGGGCTGCTTCAAAGTCTTGCCACATTGCGCTGTCATTTTGAGACATGGGCGACGAGCGCGTGGTGGGCAGTATCACGAGTATCGTCCTGAGCGCCTGCGGCGCTCCAAGGGAAGTCTGCTGCGTAGATGACGTGGCAACAGTGGCCGGGATGAGCCGCCGCACACTGCAGCGACGTTGCCAAGCTCACGGTGTGCCCGCTAAACGATTGGTCGACTTCGTGATCTGCGGCCGGGCTCTGATCTCACGTGAGACTCAGGACGACACACCTCTGTTTCCCAACTTAGACCCGAGAACCGCAATGCGTTTGTGCAAGAACGGTCGGCTGATGCAGCAGAGGCTTCCGAGCCTTGCAGAATTCGCAGAGAATCAGGTCTTCATCCGGGACCCGAACATTAGAAGGCAGTTGGCGGCGGCCTTCGCACGTGGCGCGATCGTGGGCGCGATCCCGCTTGACTTTCGACAAAACCAACGACGACGCTTCAGGTAGATCGTAGTGCATAGCGCCGTGCGAGTCCCGTGCAACGCGCCTGTTCCGCGACATTCGCTCCGGCGTGTGTGGGAGGTGAGCCATGGAGTTCTCACGGCGACGGCGACTCGTATGGACCTTGACTGCGCTCGGCATAGCGCTCTTCATCTCGACCGTCACCACAGTTGCCACGGATGTCGCTGCGATCGAGGCATGGGCGGCGCGCAACGCTACCGGCTTTCCGCGAGCCTACGACCAAGTGGCGGCACTACCCGTTCAGTATCAGAAGGCGCTTCTTGGAGTACTCCCACCCGACGTTGTTGCCGACCTTTGGCGCACGCATCTCGAAAGAATCATTGCGACAGATGACCTAAGCGTCGAGCAACAGGCCTACTTGCTGAAGGTTCGCCAGCAACTAACACCCGACGCGTTCGCCGAAGCAACAGCCACTGAGCGTTTCAAGACGCTGTGCAACGAGGGTCGCGACGTTCTCGGACCCGAGCGCGCAGCCTACTTCACGAGACTCGACCGCGGCCGCTTTGCCCTGGCGATTGGGCCTCTGGGGGCGTGGCCCATCATGATCGACGCTGGCTACCGATTGCAGCAAACTCGTCCGTACCGGGCGGTCGCGGAAGCTATTGTCCCAGCTCTTCGCGCTCGGCAAGGCGCTTGCGAGTGCACGCCGGACTCCTGGTGCAACTGCGACTTCTGCTTTGGCACGTTCAACTGCCAGTCGTGCTGCTGGACACCGTCGGGCTGCGGCTGCTTTTGGATTTACGCATGCACCGGGACCTGCCCATGAGGCGGTGTGGCCCGGCTTCTCGCGCCGCGATATACATGCGCCTGGCTAGACATACCGAGCGCTGAGCGGCCACGAAGTGTAATTTGCCGCGTTGAACTGAGATCGGCTGATGCCTTGGGATGCCGTGGGAACGGCGGCTCGCGTCTTCTCAAGCTCGACGTACGTTCTCGTCGTCGGGCTAACGATAGGTCTTGGCAGCTGTGGTCTGGCTACCAGCGAGGGCATTTACCGGTCGCTGACGAACGCTGAGGCGGGCCCCTCGAAACTTGTGCATGTGCACGCGGTTAGTGGGGGACAAAGGCGTATCTCACATGACGAGTATGTTCTGATCGAGCAGAACCGAGGCGAAGTGTTCTCGAACGTAGCGGCGTTCGATGCATCGTTGCTTCGCATCTCGTCCGAGTATGCCTCGACAAGGGGACTCGTCGAGTTCGTCTCACAGGAGTACTTCGACGTGTTCGAGGTGAGCGCTCGAACGGGCCGACTGCTCAACCGATCAGATACAAAGGGGGAGTGCGTCGCAGTCGTAAGTGAGCAACTGAAAACGCTGCTGTGGCGGGGTGCCGACCCGCTGGGTTCGGAGGTGACACTCAACGGCGCCCTCTGCACGGTTGTTGGTGTCGTGCCGGAGTCCTTTCGGGGCGGGCTGGCACCGTCAGTCGTTCGCACCCAGGCGTTTGCTCCGCTGGCGGCACGGCGTGTCGTGCACAGGGACGAGGGCCTCTCGCCTTGGTTGAGTGTTCGTGCGAGCCTGAACCCTGGCCATTTGGCACCCCAGGCAGCAGCTTACCTAAACGGGCTGATGTCGAGTGTGCCGACATGGCAAGGGAAGCTGCTAGTAGACCCGTCCGAGGACGTGTTAGTGCACGAGTCGATTCAGAGTGTCACAACGCAGGCAGGTCCGGTCCTCGTACTTGTGACGGCGGTCGTACTGATGCTCGCGTGCTTGAACGTTGCAGCGTACCAGTCGGCCCGCAACTTTGCACGGCGCGGAGAAATGGCAGTTCGTGCGGCCTGCGGAGCGGGGCCGAGCGCGATACTGGCTGAACTTGCGCTCGAGGGTGGCCTCGCCGCACTGGCGGCTATCCCGGTCACGTTAACTCTTTCGGCGTTCGCAGGGCAGAGCATTCGGCTCGCAATGCCTGCAGTAGTTGGGTTGGACGTCGAGTTGATCCCGGTGAGTCTTTTGTCCAGCTTGGCGGCATGCCTTACGATTGCCGCCGCGTCTTGCATCGGTTTCGCCGGCTGGCCTGCGCTAGTTGGTTCACGTCGCCCGCCGCTCGAGAGTCTTAGTGCCGGTGCGATCGTGCGGCGTGACTCCGGCTCAAGAAGTCGGGCGCTGCTCGTGGTTGCCCACGCGGGTGGAACGATGCTCCTCGTTGTTGTAGCCCTCGGCTCGTATTCAAGGTGGCAGGAAGCCGAACCCCCGGACATCGACTCGCACAGTCGGACAATTGTCGCCGAGATTGTGAGCGGAGGAGACGGACAGAGTATTAGCCACACATGGCGACAACTGAGCAACGTATTCGGCGCAGCAAGGGTGGCGGTTGTGGACCAGATCCCATTTCACTGCCACCAAGGGCTCCTACCTGGCACCAATACTCGAGCCTGTCTGGTTGCGGTGTCGCCCGAGTACTTTGAGATGAACGACCTGGCGCCACTGTTCGGGCGCAAGTTCAGCGACGATGAGCAGGGTCGTGACGACGTAGCTGTCGTTAGCGAAACCGTAGCAAGCGCGCTGGCCGTTGCCAAACGCCCAGCCGGCTACGTCGAGGTGCCTGGCGGGCGACCCGGTTCGACTCGGCAACTGAGGATTGAGGGTGTCGTAACCGACGAGCCAAGAGCGAAACGCGATCGGTCCCGTGGGATGGTTTACGTGCCCATCGAGGTCGAGAACCTAGCGTCAGCGACACTACTTGTCAGGGTGGACGACGTTTCAAGCTCGCTTTCCACGGTCGAGCGAATCGTTCGCTCCCATTGGCCTAGAATCGACGCGAACCGAATCGAGCCTCTGAGTCGAATCGTCGAGGTCTACAACTGGCCCAACCGGGCGGCAGCAACGATTCTCGCCGGATTCGCCGCCTTGGCTTGCCTTCTTGGTGGCGTCGGTCTGTTCGGCACCGTGAGTGCGGCAGTATCATCTCGGGTTCCTGAATTCGGTATAAGGCTGTCGGCCGGGGCCACGCCGCGCCGTCTACATTGGAATGCTGTGGCCGAGGTCGTGCGCCTGGTCGGAGCGGGTCAGATTGGGGCCTTGCTCGTAGCGGTGGCCGCTTTGAGAGGCCTGCGCGTTCCGCCAACATCCGAACTTGTTCTGATGATTGGCGCTTGCTCAGTGACGATTCTGGGCGTGGCGGCAGCGGTGGGTTTCTTCGCCGCTCGGCCGGTGCTGCACCGCCAGCCGCTTGACTTGATCCGTGAGGCACAGCCGTAGCGGTTCGTTCAACTTACTGAGGGGCCACACTTCCGAAGGCGCGGCGATCAGTTACGAGCAGGGCAGGGACTGTCGAACTTAACCTCAGAGGATCTCGCCGGCGCCGCCGCCAGTCCAATCTCCGAGGCGTGAGGGGCTAGGGGCTCTGAGTTCGGGAGGGATCGGCGGGACTCGGGTCGGCGAGATGTCCCGCTGCGCTTGCGATCACCTCTCGGGCGGCGATGAGCGCTTCGTCGAGGGTGGCCACGGCGCCGTCGAGCTGCAGCTCGTACACCGCCTTGAGGATCTCGCCCATCCGGGGTCCGGGCGCGACGCCGAGATCGATCAGGTGGCGGCCCATCAGGATCGGCTTCGGCGCCTCGTGCTCGACGCCGAGCGCGCGGGCGCGGTCGAGGAACCAGTCCATCGCCGAGCAGTCGAAGGTGCCGGTGCGGCCGTGGCAATCGGCGCGGGCGAACCGCACCAGCAACTCGAGATCGACGCGCGCGGCGAGGCGCCGGAAGGCGCCATCGCGCACCGTGTCCCGGGTCTTGTAGAACGCGCTCGGGCGCAGATGCTCGGCGACCAGGCCGAGCACCTGGCCGCGGACGTCGAAGCCGTCCATCGTCTGGACGTTGAACCGATCGAGCAGTCGCGTCGCCGGCTCGACGCCGGCGGCTTCGTGTCCGGGCGAGCGCCAGCGGCCGTCGGTGAACGCCGTCGTCGCCGGCTTGCCCAGGTCGTGGCAGACTGCGCCGAGCATCACCGTCGCCAGGCGCGGCCGGTCGAGGTCGGCGTTCCGTCGGCGGGCCTCGTCAATCACCATCAACGTGTGCGTCCACACGTCGCCCTCGGGATGCCACTCGGGGTCCTGCGGGCAGTCGTAGAGCGGGGCCATCTCCGGCAGGACCTGCTCGACGACGCCGAGGTCGCGGGCGAGCGCGAAGCCGATCGACGGCCGCTCGGCCGCCAGCAGCAGCTTCTCCAGTTCGCCCCACAATCGCTCGCTTGCCAGGTCGTCGAGGGCGATGGCGCGGCAGATGGCGCGCGCCTCGTCGTCGAGCGTGCACTCGAAGCGGGCGGCGAACTGCAGCGCGCGGAGCACGCGCAGGCTGTCGTCGGCGAAGGTCCGCGCATCGACGACGCGGAGGCGCCGCGCCGCCAGGTCGTCGCGGCCGCCGCACGGATCGAGGTACTCGTCGGTCAGCGGATCCCAGGCGATGGCGTTGATGGTGAAGTCGCGCCGCCGCGCGGCCGCCTCGAGCGACATCGTGTGGTCGCCTTCGACGTGGAAGGCGGTGTGGCCGCGGCCGGCCTTCGACTCGCGGCGCGGCAGGGCGACGTCGATCGGTCCCAGCTTGAAGACGGGGAAGGCGCGGCCCACCGGCTCGACGCGGCCGATCGCCGCCAGCAGACCCGGCAGCTCGTCGCCGGGCACGCCGAACACCTCGAGGTCGAGGTCCTTGGCGTCGCGGCCGAGCAGGCGATCGCGGACGAAGCCGCCGACGACGAGCGCGCGGCCGCCGCGGGCGCGGGCGGCGGTGGCGACGGCCGTGGCCAACGCGAGCGGTGTGGCGTCGGCAGGCACCTCCACATGGTAGATCGCAGGTTGCGCAAGCAGTCCGGTTCCGCCTTGAATGGGGGCTGTCCCCAATGGTGGGCCCGGCGGCCGCGACTACAATCCGGGCCAATGGACACGGCACATCGCCTGCTGCGCGACCTCGTCGCCATCGACTCCGTCAATCCCACCCTGGTCGCCGGTGCGGCCGGCGAGGCCGCAGTGGCGCGCCGCCTCGTCCAGGAGTTCGAGGCGATGGGCGCGGCAGTGGAACTCCAGGAGGTCGCGCCCGGCCGCCCCAACGTCGTCGCGACGCTCGAGGGACGCGCACCGGGGCGCGCGTTGATGCTCTGCGGGCACATCGACACCGTGGGCGTCGCCGGCATGACCGCGCCGTTCGCGCCGATCGAGCGGAACGGCCGGCTGCACGGCCGTGGCGCGCAGGACATGAAGAGCGGCGTGGCGGCGATGGTCGATGCCGTGCGCGCGGTGATCGACGGCGGCGGGCTGGCCGCCGGCCGGGTGATCGTCGCCTGCGTCGTCGACGAAGAGCACTCGAGCATCGGCGCCGATGCGCTGGTGACGCGCTGGCGCGCCGACGCCGGCGTCGTCACCGAGCCCACCGATCTCGACATCGCCGTCGCGCACAAGGGCTTCGAGTGGTCGGAAATCGAGACCCTGGGCCGCGCCGCGCACGGCAGCCGCCCGGCCGATGGCATCGACGCCATCGTCCACATGGGGCGCGTGCTCGGCGAACTGGAGACGCTCGACCGCGGTCTGCAGGCCGGGCGCCGTCATCCGCGCCTCGGCGCCGCCTCGCTCCATGCCTCGACCATCGCCGGCGGCCGCGAGTTGAGCAGCTATCCGGATCACTGCACGCTCCAGGTCGAGCGGCGCACCCTGCCCGGCGAGCCGGAGGGCGCCCTGGCCGGCGAGGTGACCGCGATCCTGGCTCGGCTCGCCGACGCCGACCCGGCGTTCTCCGCACACGCCCGGACGCTCTTCGCCCGGCCGCCCTACGAGATCGACGGCACCCACCCGCTGCCGGCGCTGCTCACCACCGCGGCCCGCGGCGCCGGCTGCCGCGCCGACACGATTGGGATGAGCTTCTGGACCGACGCCGCCATTCTCGGCGCCGCCGGTATTCCCTCGGTGCTGTTCGGGCCGACCGGCGCGGGCCTGCACGGCGTGGACGAGTGGGTGGACCTTCAAAGCGTGCAGCAGTGTCGCGACGCGCTTGTGGTCCTCATTCGTGCCTGGTGTCAGCGTTTGTAAGCGCGACTGTCACGATTACATTTCAAAGCCGTGCCAGCACTGCAACGTGGCCCTTCTTGCCACTTAGACAATTGTCTTCGTGACAGTCCCAATTACATTCAGCGGTCGCGCAGGATGCTCTTCAGCACGAACCCGACATTCGCCGGCCGCTCGCCGAGCCGCCGCATGAAGTACGGAAACCACTGGCGGCCGAACGGCACGTAGACGCGCACGCGATAGCCCGCGGCGGCGAGTGACGCCTGCAGGTCGCGGCGGATGCCATACAGCATCTGGAATTCGTAGCGCTCGGGGCCGAGGCCGCGTTCACGCGCGGCGGTCTTGACCGCGTCGATCATCGCCGGGTCGTGGGTGGCGAACGCCGGATACGGGTTGGTGCCCAGCAGTCGGCCCGCCAGGGCCACGTAGGCGTCGTCGACGTCGCCCATCCGTTGATGCGCGACGCTGGCCGGTTCGCGGTACGCGCCCTTCACCAGCCGCACGCGCGCGCCGAGCCGGTTCAGGCGATCCACGTCGTCCGCGCTGCGCAGCAGGCACGACTGGATCACCGTGCCGACATCGCGGTAGCCGAGCCCCCACACCGTCTCCAGGATGCCGATCGTGGCCTCGGTGTAGGGCGAGTTCTCCATGTCGATGCGCACGAAGAACCGGTGCGGCGCCGCCGCTTCCAGGATGCGGCGCAGGTTGTCGGTGGCGGTGGCCCGATCGACGTCGAGGCCGAGCTGGGTGAGCTTCAGCGACAGGTTGCGCTCGACCCCGGCGGCCACCACCTGGTCGATGATGCGCAGGTAGTCGTGGGTCGCGGCGTCGGCCAGCTCCACCGTCGCCACGCTTTCACCCAGGTAGTCGAGCGACACGCCGAAGCCGCGGGCGGCCAGGGCGCGCGCGGCGGCGATCGCCTCGTCGGCGGTCTCGCCGGCGATGAAACGGCGCGCGAACCCGGTGCCCGGCGCCATGCCGTAGCGCGAAGCCAGGCGCTGAATCAGACGGACCCCGGCCAGGCCGTGGAACAGCGCCTTCGACGCGGCGGCGAACATCAGCGGGTGGCGGGCACGGCCGGCAGCAGGTGCTCGATCGACCGGGCGTAGTAGCGGAGCACGGTGCGGTCGCGGACCCGGAAGCGGCCGGGTTCGCGGGCGATCACGCCGCGGGCTTCGAGCGGCTCGGCGGCCTCGGCCACCGCCTCGGCGGCCGACGCCACACCCAGGTTGGCGCCGCCGGCGCGCAGGTGGTCGAGCATCACACGGATGCGGTCGGTGAGCTCGGCCTCGGGAATCGACGGCCGCATCGCCGCGCAGACCAGCGCCGTCGGCAGCACCTTCACCTGCCGGCCGATCGCCGCCATCACGAGATGCCCGAGTTCGAGCACCGACGTGCGCGACTCGGCCTGGTAGCCGTCCACCGCGATCGGCGCGCCGAAGGTGACGAACGCGCGGCTGCGATAGCCCACCGCGTAGCGGACCATCTCGGCGACCTCGCGGCTGAACGCCCGCTGCCGCTTCTTGACCTTCTGTCGGGCCAGCACGTGATCCTCGAGCACCAGGTCGTAGGCGATCGCCACCGGCACCATCACCAGCGCCGGCTCGGCGGCCTGCAGACAGGCGGTGAGCAAGCCGGTCTTCGGCGCCTTCAGCTCGCCGCTGTAGCTGCGCCCACCCTCCGGGTAGAAGAAGAAGTCCTGCGTGCGCAGCAGCTCCGCGACGTAGGCCTTGAGGGTGATGTGGTAGGCCGGGTCCTTGGTGTTGCGGCGGATCGGCAGGGCGCCGGTGACGTGGCGGTGGATGAGGCCGAGCGGCCCGCCGAACAGGTTGATGCCGGCGGCGATGATCGGCGGCTTCAGCCCGGCGTCGTCGAGCACCAGCAGCTCGACCAGGTAGTCCATGTGGCTGCGGTGGTTCGAGGCGTAGACCAGGCGGCGCCCGGCGGCCGCGGCGTCCACGGCGTGGGCGACCTGCTCGGTGTGGCGCTCGAGCTTGCGCAGGATCGGGTAGAGCGGATACTCCAGCGCGCGGTACAGCTCGTAGCGCTGGGTCGTGCGCAGCTCGTCGAGGTAGCCCTCGACCCGGGCGCGCGCCTCGTCGCCGCGCAGCCCGTGGCTGCCCTCGATGTAGCGGGCCACCTCGTCGCGGGCGAAGACGGCCTGGGTGATCTCGTCGGTCATCGACACGATGAACAGACTCGATGGTACGGCAAGTCCATCGCCTACGCAGCCGTTCGATCGAGGGCCCGGCAGATTTCGTCCGCGAACGCGGTGGTGGACGCCGTGCCGCCGATGTCGCGGGTTCGCACCGTGCCGGCCAGCACCGCCGTCACCGCCCGCATCACGTGATCGGCCATGGCGTCCTCGTCGAGGTGGCGCAGCATCAACACCCCCGAGAGCAGCAGCGCCAACGGGTTGGCCAGATCCTGGCCGGCGATGTCGGGCGCCGATCCGTGCACGGCCTCGAAGACGCCGACGCCGTCGGCGCCGAGGTTGGCGGCCGGCACCACGCCGAGCCCGCCGACCAGGCCGGCGCACAGGTCGGAGACGATGTCGCCGTAGAGGTTCGGCATCAGCAGCACGTCGAAACGCTCGGGGAACATCACCAGCTGCATGCAGGCGGCGTCGACGATCCGTTCGTCGTACTTCACGTCCGGGTAGTCGGCGGCGACGCGGCGGGCGCAGTCGATGAACAGCCCGTCGCCGAGCTTCATGATGTTGGCCTTGTGCACCGCGGTGACGCGGCGTCGGTTGTGGCGGCGGGCGTGCTCGAAGGCGAAGCGGGCGATGCGCGTCGACGCCGCCTCGGTGATGATCTTCAGGCTCTCGACCACGCCCGGGACGACCACGTGCTCGAGCCCGGCGTAGAGATCCTCGGTGTTCTCGCGGACGATCACCAGGTCCACGCCCTGGTAGCGCGACGCCACGTTGGGGAGATTCCACACCGGGCGCAGGTTGGCGTAGAGGTCGAGGGCCTTGCGCAGGCCGACGTTCACGCTGGTGAAGCCCTCGCCGATCGGCGTCGTGACCGGGCCTTTGAGGGCGACGCGGGTGCGGCGAATCGAGTCCAGCAACGCCGGCGGCAGCGTGGTGCCGTGGCTGGCGACGGCGTCGGCGCCGGCGGGGAACGGCTCCCAGGTGGCACGCAGCCCGGCGGCTTCGAGCACGCGGACGACGGCGCGGGTCACTTCGGGGCCGATGCCGTCCCCGGGGATGAGCGTGATGGCGTGTGACATGGTGACGGCTACTCGCGGGCTTCCCAGGCGGCGACGACCAGCCCCGCCAGCGTGACGGCGGTGACCAGGGTGGTGGACAGTTGATGCAGCGCGTCGAAGCGCTGCCGGCGCGGGTCGTCGGCGGCCGCCGTGCCGACCGGCCGCGGCAGTTCGCGGCGCAACGCCTCGGCCTCGGGCAGCACGACGTGCGCGGTGTAGGCGGTGGTCGCCAGCATCAGCACCAGCAGCACGGCGCGCACACCGTAGCTCAACGGCTTGGGGCCGAGCAGGCGCAGCACCGTCATCGTCACGAGCATCACCGCACCGGCCGCCTCACCCGTCGTGAGCACGCGGCGCAGCACCTCGCCGAAGGCCGCCCCGGCGAGGCCGCGGCCGACCTCGGCGCCGGCCTCGGCCGGCAGCACGGCGAACAGCGCCGGCGCCACCAGCGCGCCGGCGGCGACCAGTCCGCCGACCCACACAATCAGCGCCACCACGTAGAGATAGCGCAGCACGATCATCTCCCCATTGTAAGTCGCCGGCGGCGGCGGAATCGAGCGCGCGCATTCCGCGTTGCCGCGGTCGGGAGGGCACTGCTACACTCGCGGGCCGGAGGAACTGCGTTTTGCCCGTCGAGACGTCCCGCGTGCCGGCCCTCAAGAACATCGCCACCCGACTGCGCATCGAATCGATTCGCGCCACCACTGAAGCCGGGACAGGGCATCCGACCACCTGCATGTCGGCGGCCGAGCTGGTGGCGGCGCTGTTCTTCGCCGAGATGCGCTACGACCCGGCGAACCCGCAGCACGAGCACGCCGACCGCTTCGTCCTCTCGAAGGGCCACGCCGCGCCGCTGCTCTACGCCGCCTGGGCCGAAGCCGGGTTCGTCGCCCAGGCCGACCTGCTGACGCTGCGGCTCTTCACCTCCGACCTCGAAGGCCACCCGACCCCGCGGCTGCCGTTCGTCGACGTCGCCACCGGATCGCTCGGCCAGGGCCTGTGCGCCGGCATCGGCATCGCCCTGAACGCCCGCCGGATCGGCTCCGACTACCGCACCTACGTGTTGATGGGCGACGGCGAGACCGCCGAGGGCTCGGTGTGGGAAGCGGCCGCGGCCGGCCAGTTCTTCGGCCTCGACAACCTGGTCGGCATCACCGACGTCAACGGCCTCGGGCAGAGCCGCGCCACGCAGTTCGAGCACGACCTGAGCGCCTTCGAGCGGCGCTGGCGGGCGTTCGGCTGGCACACCGTGACCATCGACGGGCACGACATGGACCAGGTGCTGGCGGCGTTCGCCGAGGCGCGGACGACGCGCGGCGTGCCGACGATGATCCTGGCTCGGACGTTGAAGGGACAGGGCGTCAGCTTCCTCGCCGGCCAGCCCAACTGGCACGGCAAGGCCCTGAAGAAGGGCGACGAGATGGCCCGGGCCATCGCCGAACTCGAAGCCCAGCTGGTCGACGACGGTGGCGGCCGGCCGGAAATTCCGCGGCCGGCACCCGCGCCGCCGCCGGCGCCGCCGCCGGCCCCGGTGGCGCCGCCGGCCTACACGCTGGGCGATCTGGTGGCGACCCGCGAAGCCTACGGCACGGCGCTCGCCAAGCTCGGCGCGGTCGATCCGCGCGTCGTCGCCCTCGACGCCGACGTCAAGAACTCCACGTTCAGCGAACGCTTCGAGGCGAAGCATCCCGACCGCTTCTACCAGTGCTTCATCGCCGAGCAGGTGATGATCGGCGCGGCGATGGGCCTGGCCAGCCGCGGCGCGGTGCCGTTCCCGTCCACCTTCGCGGCGTTCCTGTCGCGAGCCGCCGACTTCATCCGCATGGCGGCGATCAGCGGCGTCAACGTCAAGATGGCCGGGTCGCACGCCGGCGTGTCGATCGGCGAGGACGGCGCCTCGCAGATGGCGCTCGAAGATCTGGCGATGATGAGCGCCGAACCGAACATGACGGTGCTCTACCCGAG
>CAYUAX010000037.1:0-32158 GCA_964442845.1 uncultured Bifidobacteriaceae bacterium
TCGAGGGCATGCAGTTCGACCGCGGCTACCTGTCGCCCTACTTCGTCACCGACCCCGAGCGCATGGAAGTGGTGCTCGAGAACCCGGTGATCCTGATCCACGAGAAGAAGATCAGCTCGATGAAGGACCTGCTGCCGGTGCTCGAGCAGGTCGCCCGCCTCGGCCGCCCGCTGCTCATCATCGCCGAGGACATCGAAGGGGAAGCGCTGGCCACCCTGGTGGTCAACAAGCTGCGTGGCACGCTGCAGGCCGCGGCCGTCAAGGCTCCCGGCTTCGGCGACCGCCGCAAGGCCATGCTCGAGGACATCGCCATCCTCACCGGCGGCAACGCCATCACCGAAGACCTCGGTGTGAAGCTCGAGAACATCAAGCTCGAGGATCTCGGCAAGGCCAAGAAGGTGACCATCGACAAGGACAACACCACCATCGTCGAGGGCGCCGGCGCGGCTGCCAAGATCGAGGGCCGGGTCAAGCAGATCCGCACCCAGGTCGAGGAGACCACCTCGGACTACGACCGCGAGAAGCTGCAGGAGCGGCTGGCCAAGCTGGTCGGCGGCGTGGCGGTCATCAAGGTCGGTGCCGCCACCGAGACCGAGATGAAGGAGAAGAAGGCCCGCGTCGAAGACGCGATGCACGCCACCAAGGCGGCCGTCGAAGAGGGCATCGTGCCCGGCGGCGGCGTCGCCCTGGTGCGCGCCAGCAAGGCGCTCGAGGGCCTCAAGCTCGAGGGCGACCAGGCCGTCGGCGTCGCGATCATCAAGCGCGCCATCGAAGAGCCGTGCCGCTGGATCGCCACCAACGCCGGCCACGAGGGTTCGATCGTGGTCGCCAAGGTGAAGGACGGCAAGCAGGACGAGGGCTTCAACGCCGCCACCGACACCTACGAGGACCTGGTGAAGGCCGGCGTCATCGACCCGGCCAAGGTGGTCCGCAACGCGCTGCAGAACGCCTCGTCGATCGCCAGCCTGCTCCTCACCACCGAGGCCCTGGTCTCGGAGATTCCCGAGGAGAAGAAGGAAGCGCCGGCGATGCCCGGCGGCGGCGGCATGGGCGGGATGTACTAGGGGCTGGGGGCTAGGGGCTGGGGACTGGGGCTCGTCAAGAGCCGCCCTCGGCTCCGCTCACGCTCTCACGTGCAGTCCGCATCGATCAAGGCCCGGTGGGTTCGCCCCGCCGGGCCTTTTCTTTTGTCACGCCCCAGTCCCCAGCCCCCAGCCCCTAGTCCCCAGCCCCGCCGCGGATGCTCCGCGTCGCGAGTGGGCGTCAGGGAACGAAGCGCACGCGAAACATCCGCGGCCAGAGCTTGCCGGTGATCAGGAACGTCCCGTCCCTCGCGTCGTGGGCGATGCCGTTCAGCACGTCGGTGCCGAAGCGCTCGGCCTCCGGCAGCAGGTTGGCGGCGTCGATCTCGGCGGTGACTTCCCCGCTCTTCGGATCGATGCGGACGAGGCGGTCGGTCATCCAGACGTTGGCGTAGACCTGGCCGGCGACGCACTCGAGTTCGTTCAGCTGATCCACCGGCTGGCCGCGCAGCCGCGCCGTCACCTCGCGGGTGGTGCGGAACGTCGTCGGCCCGCGGAAGGTGAGGCGGGCGCTGCCGTCGCTCATCACCAGGTCCTGGCCGTCGTAGCACAGGCCCCAGCCTTCGCCGCTGTAGTCGAAGGTCGCGCCCTTCGCGAACGTGTCGCGGTCGTAGGTGAAGGCCTGGCCGTGCTTCCAGGTGAGCTGGAACAGGCGCGTGCCGACCAGGGCCAGCCCCTCGGCGAAGATCGGCGCCGGGACGTCGAGTTTGCGCAGCACCTTGCCGGTCACGAGATCCACTTCACGCAGGCTCGACCGGCCTTCGAGGCCGGTGCTCTCGAACAGCCGGCCGCCGGCCAGCACCAGGCCCTGCGTGAACGCCCCGGGATCGTGCGGGTAGGTGGCGACGACCTGCACGCGCAGGCGCTGCGGCCCGACCCGCTGCGCGGCTGCCTCCGGCGCCGCCGTCTCCACCGGCGCCGCGCACCCGGCGGCGACGACCACGGACACGACGAGGGGACCGAGCAGGCGCAACGGGCTCACCACCCCACTCTATCGGATCGGGCCGAGCCGGTCATCGCCGCGCTCAGCGCAGCGTGAAGGTCAGCTCGATGGTGATGCGCACCGCCACCGGCTCGCCCAGCCGCATCCCCGGCGCGAAGCGCCATTGCCGGGCCGCCTTCACCGCCTCCTGATCGAGGCCGAACGTCGAGTCGAGCGAGCGCACGACCTCGACGCGCCCCACCGTGCCGTCGGGCATGACCACGCAGCGCAGCCACACCACGCCCTGCACCTTGGCGCGCATCGCCTCGGCGGTGTAGGCCGGCTTCACTTCCTTGAGCACGCGCGGCGGCGTGACGCCGTTGCCGATGTCGTACTCGCCGCCGCCGACGCCGGCCGTGTTACCCGAGCCGAGGCCGCGGCCGTTGCCCGCCCCCGACCCGCCGCCGCTGCCGGTCCCGCCGCCGCCACCGGTGCCGCTGCCGGCGCTGTCGCTGGGCACGATCGACTCCGGGGTGATCGCGCCCGGCGCTTCGACCGGCGCCGCCGCCGTCTGCATCGCCGGCAAGACCGTCTCCTGCGGCGGCTCTTCCTGCGGCGGTGTCTCGACCGGTTCGGGCTCGACCTCGACCGGCACGCTCACCTTGTCCTTGCCGGGCAGTTCGACCTTCTTGGCCGGCTCGGGCGAGTTGTCGCCGCCGCCACCGCCGCCGCCCCCGGGGCCCTCCTCGGCCAGCCACACGATCTCTTCCGGCAGCCGGTCGGGAATGAACTCGGCGACCTGCGGTCGCGGCACGAAGCGGAGGAACAGCACGGCGATCACGACCATCGCCACGTGGGACGCGACCGACGCCCCGAACAGGCCGCCCAGATGGCGGTCCTCGAAATCGAAGGACGGATCAGCCGGACGGTCCAGCAGGAGGTGCGTGCGGGCCCGCGAGTCTCGCCGGGCGGATGCGGCCGTGCGCTCGGAGTCGGACATGCGCGATCAGCTCAGGGAACGTCGGCGGCGCGAGTCTCAATTCTGACCGACGCTTCTCCGCCGTGACAAGGGCAAACCCGCGGCCGTCCGGCCGGCGGCGATCCATCCCCGGTGTTACGACGCGGCGACGCGGCGGTTGGATGCCAGCCAGCCCGGCCGCAGGTGGCGACAGTGCTAGAATCCGGGCATGGCTACCACCATGTTCGCCCTCCTCGGCCCGCTCGGGCTGCCGGAGATGCTCATCATCCTGGCGATCGTCATCCTCATCTTCGGGGCCAACCGGCTGCCCGAACTGGGCCGCGGCATCGGCGCCGGCATCCGGAACTTCAAGTCCGGCATCAAGGACGACGACAAGAAGGACTGAGCCGGCCGCCCGCCGGTTCAGAGCACGATCCGCACGTCCCCTGCCCGCCGCGTCACACGTTCCCTGTCCAGGTACTCGAGCAGCGGAATCGCGAACTTCCGCGAGATGCCGTAGGTGTCCTTGAACGCCTTCACGTCCACCGTTGCCGGCGCGCTTCCGGCCGCCGCCTTGCGCGCCGCGATCTCCGCCTTCAACGTGGCCAGGGCGTCGGGATGGAAGACCAGCGTGTCGAGCCGCACCAGTCGGCGCTGACGCACGGCCAGCTGCAACACGCGTTCGACCATCGCCGCCGGCCGGCCGAGCTCGGCGGCCAGCGCGGCGATGCTCGCGTCCGGCGGCTGCAGTCCGCCGGCGGCGAAGCGCGCCTCGAGCCGCGCCAGCAGTTCGCCTTCGTCGCCGCTCGGCGCGACGCGATGTCCGGCCAGCGCGATGGTCTCGCGAGCGACGATCCGCCCGGCGGCGACGAGCTCGGCGATCACCGCCGCGAAGACCGCCGGCGCGGCGGCGCCGAACCAGCGCGTCCGCGCCGCTTCGAGCGGCACGCCGTCGGCGAGCGGCTGCGCGGCGTGGAACGCGGCGACGCCGGCGAGCAGCGCCGCCGTCGGTGCCGCCAGCGCCTGCCGATCGCAGGCCCACCCGTCGACCAGGAGCACCTCACCTGACGCCGCCAAGGCGCTCACCGACGCGCGGATCCTCGCCGGCGCGGCCCCCACTCGCGGCACCAACCCGTCGAGCGCCAGGCCGGCGACACCGGCGTCGGCGATCATCCGCGCTGCCGCGGCCCGCCAATCGGCCTCGCGATCGTCACGCAGGCGTAACGCCTCGAGGCGCGCCGCCGCCCGCGGCGATCGCAGTCCGGCGCGCGGCGGGTCGGGGTCGAGCACCGCGCCGCCGCCAATCGTCACCAGCGGCGAATAGCGGCGCAGGATGAAGCGATCGCGGCGCGTGACCACGGCCGGACCTTCGAGGCGCAGGCGCACGAACGCGGCGCCGCCCGGCGGCACCTCGCCGGCCGCGCCGGCCAGCGAGACCCGCGCCAGGATCTCGGCGGTGCCCTGATGCAGCCGCACGCGGCTGCCGTGGCGCAGCGCCGGGGCGTCGGGCAGGACGGCGATCTCGGCGTCGAGGCGACGGGTGGCCGCCAGCGATCCAGGGGTGGCCACCACGGCGCCGCGGGGCACGTCGGCGACCTCCAGCCCGGCGAGGTTGACGGCCACCCGCTGTCCGGCCACCGCCGAGGACCGCACCGCGCCGTGGACGTGCAGGCCGCGCACCGCCGTGGTCCGGCCCTCGGGCAGCACGGCGACGACGTCGTCGCGGCCGAGCGTGCCGGCCACCAGCGTGCCGGTGGCGACGGTGCCGAACCCGCGCATCGTGAAGACCCGGTCGACGGCGAGGCGCGCCGGCCCGTCGCTGTCGCGGCGACGGGCGACGCGCGCCAGGTCGGCGAGCACGGCGCGCAGGTCATCGAGGCCGGCGCCGGTCCGCGCCGACACCGGGACGATCGGCGCGCCGTCGAGGAACGATCCGGCGACCAGCTCACGGACGTCGAGCGTGGCCAGCTCGAGGGTCTCGGCGTCCACGGCGTCGATCTTGGTCAGCACGACCGCGCCGCGTTCGACCTGCAGCAGCCGGCAGATCGCGAAATGCTCGCGCGTTTGCGGCATCACGCCCTCGTCGGCGGCGACGACGAGCAGCACGGCGTCCACGCCGCCGGCGCCGGCGAGCATCGTCCGCACGAAGCGCTCGTGGCCCGGGACGTCGACGAACGAGACGATCGCCGCGTCGCCGAGCGCGACGTGGGCGAAGCCGAGCTCGATGGTGATGCCGCGCGCCTTCTCTTCCTTCAGACGGTCGGCATCGGTGCCGGTGAGGGCGGTGACCAGCGTGCTCTTGCCGTGGTCGATGTGGCCGGCGGTACCGACCACCAGCGTGCGCGGCCCGCTCATCGCCGGCGGCGGCCGGCCCGCTCCCGCTTGCCTGGCCGACTGGCCGACCGGCGGCGCGGACCACCGGCCGGCGGCGCCGTCTTCCGCGCGCCCGCAGTGCTGCGCCGCGGACCGCGCGCCCGCTCGTCGCGCCGCACCCGCTCCAGCACCTCGTCGATGCCCAGTTCGACCTGGCGGCGCTGCAGATCGACGCGGATGACCTGGACCTTCACGGCGTCACCGAGCCGGTAGATCTTCTTCGTCCGCTCGCCGAACAGCACCCGCGCCTGGTCGTCGAAGCGATAGAAGTCGTCAGCCAGAGTGGAGACATGGACCAGGCCCTCGACGAAATGCTCCACCAGCTCGACGAACAGGCCGAACGGCGCCACGCCGGTGATGTAGCCGGTGAAGACGTCGCCGACCTTGTCGGCCATGAAGCGGACCTTCTTCCACTGCAGCACCTCGCGCTCGGCTTCCTGCGCCCGGCGCTCCATCGCCGAGGCGTGGCGCGCCACTTCCGGCAGCGCGTCGTCGAGCTCCTCGCGGCGCTCGGCGTCGGCGGCGCCGTGACGCAGCTCGCGCAGCACGCGGTGGACGACCAGATCCGGATAGCGGCGGATCGGCGAGGTGAAGTGCGTGTAGGTGTGGGCGGCCAGCCCGAAGTGCCCGAGGTTGGCGGCGTCGTAGCGCGCCTTCTGCATCGTCCGCAGCATCAGGAAGGCGATCGGCCGCTCTTCCGGCGTGCCGCGGATGCGGTCGACGAGGTGCTGGAAGTGCCGCGGGTGCACCGCCCCGGCCGGCGCCGCCAGGCTGAAGCCCAGCGAGGCGACGAACTCCTCGAACTCGGCGACGCGCGTCGCGTCCGGTGCTTCGTGCACGCGGTAGAGCGCCGGCATTTCCTGCTGCTCGAGGTGCGCGGCCACGGTCTCGTTGGCCAGCAGCATGAACTCCTCGATCAGGCGGTGGGCGACGTTGCGCTCGCTGGCGACGATGGCGGCGATCGCGCCCTCGTCATCGACGACCACCTCGGCCTCGGGGAGATCGAAGTCGATCGATCCACGGCGCCGGCGCCGGCCGTTCAGCACCTCGAACAGCTCGCGCATCAGCTCGAAGCGCGGCACCAGCGCCGCGTAGCGGGCGCGCAGCTCCGCGTCGTGGTCGGTGACGATGGCGTTCACCGCCGTGTAGGTCATGCGCGCCCGGCTGTGGATGACCCCGTCGTGCAGTTCGTAGCGCACCACCGTGCCGTGCCGATCGATCTCCATCAGGCACGACTGCACCAGGCGATCGACGTGCGGGTTGAGGCTGCACACGCCGGTGGCCAGCTCGCTCGGGAACATGTGCACGGCGCGCTCGGGGAAGTACACCGAGGTTCCGCGGGCGAAGGCGTCGAGATCGAGTGCGCTGCCCTCCGGCACGTAGTGGGCGACGTCGGCGATGTGCACGCCGAGCCAGTAGTGGCCGTTGGCCAGACGCTCGATCGAAATCGCGTCGTCGAAGTCGCGGGCGTGCTCGCCGTCGATGGTCACGATGTCGAGGCCGCGGAAGTCGGTGCGGCCGGCGAGGTCTGCGGCGCTCACTGCGTGATCGCGGGCCCGCGCCTCGGCGACGGCGTCGGGCGCGTGGTCGTCGGGGATGGCGAACTTGCGCAGCACCACCTCGGTGTCCACGCCGGGATCGTCGAGGCCGCCGAGGACCTCGACCACGCGGCCGGCGGCGGCGCCGTGCGGTCCGGCCCAGCGCCGCACTTCGACGGTGACCATGTCGCCGTCGCCGGCCGACAGCAAATCGTCGGGCCCGACGCGGATCTCGGTGTCGAGCCGGGCGTCGAACGGCACGACCACGGCGCCGCGACGGTCACGCCGCAGCTGGCCGACGACCTGGGCGCTGCGCCGCTCGACGATTTCGACGATGCGTCCCTCGGCGCGCCCATCGGCGCGGCGGCGCTCGACCCGGGCGACGACGCGGTCGCCGTGCATCGCGCCGCTACGGCCGCTCTCGGGGATGAACACGTCGGCCGCGCCGGTGACCTCGGGCAGCACGAAGGCGAAGCCGCCGGCGTGGCCCTGCAGACGCCCGGCCACCAGATCGACCTGGTCGGGCAGCGCGAAACGGCGGCCGGCGACCATCAGCAGCGCGCCCTCGGCGACGAGGTGCTTCAGCTGGCGACGAAACGTGGCCCGCGCGGTCGAGGCCACGCCGAGGCGCGCCGCCAGCCCGCGGGCGGTCTCCGGCCCGCCGGCATGGCCGCGGATGGCGTCGAGCAGCTGTTGATCGGTCACGAGTGGACGGTCGGCGCAGCCTCGGTCCGACGGCCGGGCGCCGCGACCAGCGTATCAGGCGCCGGCGACGAGGAGCACCTGCAGATCGCCGACGTTGGTGCCGGTCGGGCCCGGGCGCAGCAGGTCGCCCAGCCGGGCGAAGTACGGATAGCTGTCGTTGGCGTCGAGGATGGCGTCGGGCGGCGGCAGGCCGGCCGCTGCGGCTCGCGCGAGGGTCGTCGGGTCCACCAGCGCCCCGGCGGCGTCGGTCGGGCCGTCGATTCCGTCGGTGCCCGATGAGGCGAGCACCGCGACGCCCGCCGCGGCCGCCAATGGGGCGGCGACGGCGAGGGCGAATTCCTGGTTGCGGCCGCCGCGACCACTCCCGCGCACGTGCACGGTCGTCTCGCCGCTGCTGACGACGGCGAGGCGCCGACCGCCGGCGACCGCCGCCGCGGCCACGTCGCGCCACCACCCGGTGGCCGCGCTGCGCGCCTCGCCGATCACCGGTTCGCGAACGACCACGACGTCGTAGCCGCGCTGTCGCGCCGCGTCCGCCGCCCCGGCCATCGCCTCGTGACGGCCGCCGATCACCTGGGCGCGGGCTCGGGCCATCGACCGGTCGCCCGGCTTCGGCGTGTCGGCGATGG
The DNA here is from genome assembly GCA_964442845.1 of uncultured Bifidobacteriaceae bacterium. Classification (GTDB taxonomy): domain Bacteria; phylum Acidobacteriota; class Vicinamibacteria; order Vicinamibacterales; family UBA2999; genus CAWAYR01. Next base: position 8,208 of record CAYUAX010000037.1, read on the forward strand.
CACCGGCGCAGCCGGCCGCGATCCGCGCGACGACCGCCGGCAGGTGCGCGTCGAGTCCGCCGTGCGCCGCCAGCGCGGCACGGGCGTCGAACCACGTGGAGGCATCGGCGACCGCCGGGCCCGATCCGATCACGCTGAGGTCGTCGCCGACGACGTCCGAGAGGGCCAACGTCACGACGTCGCCGGCGCACGCCGCCGCCAGCCGCCCGCCCTTGATCGCCGACAGGTGCTTGCGGACGGCGTTGAGCTCGGTGATTGCCGCGCCGGCCGCCATCATCGTCCGCGCCGTCGCCTGCTTGTCGGCCAATGTCAGTCCGTCGGCGGGCGCGGCCAGGAGCGCCGAAGCACCACCCGACAGCAGCACCACCAGGCAGCCGTGCGCGTCGACCTCACCGGCCAGAGTCAGCGCCCGCCGCCCCCCGAGGGCGCTGCCGTCGGTCGCAAACGGATGCCCGCCCGTCACCCACTCGCCCTCCGCCCAGTCGTTCGGACGGTGCGGGCCGACCGCGAGACCGCGGTCGTGCGGTGCCGACCGGACGGCGCGAAAGGCGGTGTACATGGCCGCCGCTGCCTTGCCCGCGGCGATGACGGTCAGGGCGTCGCGCCGATCCACCAGATCCCCCAGATCGGCGAGCGCCGCCGGCACGAGGACCCGCGGCGACACCGCGCCTACGGCCGCGGCGGTCACGGCGATGGCATCGGCACGAAGGCTGGCGAGCGCGGGGGTCAGTTGATCTGGCGGGGATCGGTCCAGGCCGACAGCCTGGTCACGACGTCGAACTCTTTGAGGAGACGGGCCACCACCACATCGGCGTCGTCGCCGTGGGTCAACGCGTCGATCTCGGCGATGATGCGGCAGAGGGCCGACTCCACCGGCTCGAGGGCGCATTCGGAGAAGTACTCGCGCTGCGCCGCCAGACACTCGCGGTGCTTCACGAACTCTTCACGGTAGAAATCGATCAGGGAGAGAACCGGGGCGGGGGTCGATCTGTCGCTCAGGAAGTGCGGCATGCGGCCTCTGGTCCTGTGCATTCGATACAACTGTCAGCAGTGTAAGGTTGCCGTGACGGACGTGTCAACGGGCCGCCGACCCCTGGTCCGGATCCCACCGCCAGGTCGCCAGCAGGCCGGCCAGCGCCCCGACGCCGGCGCCGAGCGCCACCAGCCCCACCGCATCCCACCCCGACAGCGGCCGCAAGGCATCCGGCCCCAGGGCGCTGACCGCCGGCCCGAGCGCACGGCCGACCACGCGCCCCAGCGACGCCAGCGCGCCCAGCGCCGCGATGGCCCCGAGCCCTCCCTGGATCGCCCCCTCCATCACGAACGGCCCGCGGATGAAGGACACCGGCGCGCCGACCAGTCCCATGATCGCGATCTCTTCGCGCCGCGCCTCGAACGACAGCCGCACCACGGCGACCACCGTCGTCGCCGCGCCGAGCACGAGCGCCAGCGCCGACGCCCAGCCGGCGGTGCGGAGCGCCGCCAGCACCGCCAGCAGCCGGTCGATCCACCGCTGGTCGTAGCGGACGTCGACGACGCCGGCCTGCTTGGCCAGCGCCGCCGCCAACGTCTGGGCGCCCTCGGCGGCACCGGCGACGGTGCGCAGCCTGACGTTGAACGAGGCCGGAAACGGGTTGGTGTCGAGCGAGCCGGTGACATCGCCGAGTTCGGGGAAATCGGCGCCGAACCGGGCCAGCGCCTCCTCTTTGGTGACGAAGGTCACGCCCTCTACCGCGGGGCTGCGCTCGATCAGCTGCTGGGCGGCGGTCTTCTCGGCGTCGCTCACCACGTCGTCGAGGTACACCGTCATCTCCGCGGCGGTTCGCCAGCCGTCGGCGACCCTGGCCAGGTTGTCGGACACGACGCGGAAGGCGCCGAGCATGGTCAGCGCGACGGCGATGGTCGCCACCGACAGCAACAGCGCCCAGCGGCCGCGCTGCAGACTGAGGCGCGCTTCGCTCCAGGCGTAGACCAGCGCCCTCATGACGCCGCGGTCTCCGGCACCCGGCCCTGCTCGAGGTGCAGTACGCGGCGGCCGACGTGGGCGATCAGCGCGCGGTCGTGGGTGGCGACCAGCACGGTGGTGCCGCCGGCGTTGATCTCGCGGAAGAGGTCCATGATCTCGAGCGACAGGTCGGGATCGAGGTTGCCGGTCGGCTCGTCGGCCAGGACCAGCTGCGGGTCGTTGACCAGCGCCCGGGCGATGGCGATGCGCTGCTGCTCACCGCCCGACAACTCCGGCGGATACGCCAGCGCGCGGTGCTGCAACCCCACCCACTTCAGCACCTGATACGTGCGGCGGCGCTGCTGCTCCACCGGCACGCCCAGCACCCGCATCACGAAGGTGACGTTGTCGAAGACCGTCTTGGTCGGGATCAGCTTGAAGTCCTGGAAGACGACGCCGAGCGATCGGCGGTAGTCCTGGACCTCGTGCGTGGCCAGGCCGGTCAGGCTGCGGCCGGCGACGCTGATGTGGCCGTCGCTGGGCAGTTCCTGGCGCAGCAGCAGGCGGAGCAGCGTCGACTTGCCGGCGCCGCTGGGCCCGGTGAGGAACACGAACTCGCCCTTCTCCACCGTGAAGGACAGCTTGTCGAGGGCGACGACGTCGGTCCCGTAGACCTTGGTGACGTTCTGCAGCTCGATCACGACCTGCACATAGTAGCAGCAGCCCGTGGCCGCGCAGCCAGGGGCTGCACGGGGATCGGCCGGCGGCGATCAGCCGTCGAGCACGCCGCGCAGGAGCTGCGTGAGGCGGCGCGGGTCGGCGTTGCCGCCCGAGGCCTTCATCGCCTCGCCGACCAGGAAGCCGAACGCGGCCTTCTTGCCGCCGCGATACTGCTGCACCGCGTCGCCGTGGGCGGCGATGACGCCGGCCACTACTCCCGACAGCACGCCGTCGTCCGACACTTGCGCCAGGCCCTGCTCGGCGACGATGTCGGCGGCGGCCCGGCCGGTGCGGGCCATCTGTTCGAACACCGATTTGGCGACGGTCGTGCTGATCGTGCCGCCGTCGACCAGGCGGATGAGCCCGGCCAGCGCGTCGGGGGTGACGCCGACCGCGTCGATGGCCACGCCGCGGGCCTTCATGGCGCGCAGCACCTCGCCCATCACCCAGTTGCTCGCCGCCTTGGCGTTGCCGGCGGCGCGGGCGGTCGCCTCGAAGTAGTCGGCGACCGCGCGCTGATCGGTCAGGACGCCGGCGTCGTACTCGGGCAGCTGGTAGGCGGCCACGAACCGCGCCCGGCGCGCCGCCGGCAGCTCGGGCAGGGCCGCCGCCACGCGCGCCCGCCGCTCGGAAGACACGGTGAGCGGCGGCAGGTCGGGCTCGGGGAAGTAGCGGTAGTCATGCGCCTCTTCCTTGCTGCGCATCGAGAACGTCTTGCCCAGCGCGGCGTCGAACAGCCGGGTTTCCTGTTCGACGCGGCCGCCGCGATCGACCAGGTCGATCTGCCGCGCGATCTCGTACTCGATGGCCTTCTGCAGGTAGCGGAACGAGTTGACGTTCTTGACCTCGGCCTTGGTGCCCAGCGTGGCGGCCCCGGCCCGCCGCACCGAGACGTTGGCGTCGCAGCGCAGGCTGCCCTCTTCCATGTTGCCGTCGTTGACGCCGATCCAGACCAGCAGGCGGCGCAGCGTCTCGAAGTAGGTCGCCGCCTCGATCGCCGAGTGCATCACCGGCTCACTGACGATCTCGATGAGCGGCACCCCGGCGCGGTTGAAGTCCACGTAGGTGCGCCGGTCGGAGTCGGCGAAGCCCTCGTGCAGCGACTTGCCGGCGTCCTCCTCCATGTGGATGCGCGTGAGGGCGATCGGCCGCGGCCCCGCGCCGACGTCGACCACCACGTGCCCGCCGGTGGCCAGCGGCCGTTCGTACTGCGAGATCTGATAGCCCTTCGGCAGGTCGGGATAGAAGTAGTTCTTGCGGGCGAAGATCGAGGTCTCGTGGACGTCGCAGCCGAGGGCCAGCGCGGCCGCCACCGCCAGGTCGACGGCGTGGCCGTTGGTGGCCGGCAACGCCCCCGGCAGGCCGAGACACACCGGGCAGACGTGCGCGTTCGGCTCGCCGCCGAACTGGGCCCGGCAGCCGCAGAAGATCTTGGTGTCGGTGGCGAGCTGGGCGTGCACCTCGAGGCCGATCACGGCCTCCCAGCCGGCCGCGGCGGACGCCGCGCTCACACCCGCGGGCCCGCGGCGACCACGGCGGCATCCACGTCGCCGGCGAAGGTCCGGAAGTTGTCGACGAACATCGCCGCCAGGCGCGTCGCCTGCTCGTCGTAAGCGGCGCCGTCCTGCCACGTGCTCCGCGGGTCGAGGACGCCGGCCGGGACGTCAGGACAGCTGGTCGGCATCTCGACGTTGAACACCGGATGGCGGCGGTAGGCGACGCCGTCGAGCGCGCCCGAGAGCGCCGCGCGGATCATCGCCCGGGTGTAGGCGATCTTCATGCGGCTGCCGACGCCGTGGGGGCCGCCGGTCCAGCCGGTGTTGACCAGCCACACGCGGGCCTGGTGGCGGGCGATCTTCTCGCCGAGCATGCGCGCGTAGACGTTGGGATTCAGCGGCAGGAACGGCGCGCCGAAGCAGGTGCTGAAGGTGGCGCTCGGCTCGGTGACGCCCTTCTCGGTGCCGGCCACCTTGGCGGTGTAGCCCGACAGGAAGTGGTACATCGCGCCCTCGGGGCTCAGGCGGGCGATCGGCGGCAGCACGCCGAACGCGTCGGCGGTCAGCATGACGATGTTGGCCGGATGCCCGCCCTGGCCGCCCGGCACGGCGTTGTCGATGAACTCGATGGAGTACGCGGCGCGGGTGTTCTCCGTGAACTTCGCGGAGTCGAGATCGAGCACCCGGGTGTCGGGGTCGAGCACCACGTTCTCGAGCACGGTGCCGAAGCGGCGGGTCGTCCCGTAGATCTGCGGCTCGGCCTCGGCCGACAGGCGAATCGTCTTGGCGTAGCAGCCGCCCTCGAAGTTGAACACCCCGCGGTCGCTCCAGCCATGCTCGTCGTCGCCGATCAGGCCGCGGTCCGGATCGCTCGACAGCGTGGTCTTGCCGGTGCCCGACAGGCCGAAGAACAGGGCGGTGTCGCCGCCGGCGCCGATGTTGGCCGAGCAGTGCATCGACAGCACGCCCTTCAGCGGCAGCACGTAGTTCAGCACCGTGAAGATCGACTTCTTGTTCTCGCCGGCGTAGCTGGTGCCGGCGATGAGCACCTCGCGGGCGGCCATGTTGACGGCGATGACGACCTCGGAGCGCGAGCCGTGACGGGCCGGCTCGGCCTGGAACGACGGCGCGCACATGACGGTGAACTCCGGCACGTGGCTGCGCCGTTCCTCGTCGGTGGGGACGATGAACAGATTGCGCACGAACAGGCTGTGCCAGGCGTACTCGCTGATCATGCGCACCGGCAGCCGGTAGATCGGATCAGCCCCGGCGTGCAGGTCCTGCACGAACAGCTCGCGCTGCCCGAGATGCGCGACGACATCGGCGCGCAGCGCGGCGTAATGCTCCACGCTCATCGGCCGGTTGACCTTGCCCCAGTGGACGTGGCCCTCGCTCGACGGCTCCTTCACCACGAACTTGTCGTTCGGCGAACGGCCGGTGTGCTGGCCGGTCCGGCAGACGAGCGGGCCGTCGGCGGCGATCACGCCCTCGCCCCGGCGAACGGCGTGCTCGTAGAGCACCGGCGGCGTCAGGTTCCAGTGGACGGGCTGCGCGGTGGTGATGCCAAGCCCGGCCAGGCCGGACGGACGGGTCGTGCTCGAAGTCATGCGTCTCCTCGAAATCGCGCCGCGGTGCCACCGGCGACCGAATCGAGGGATCGTACCGACCCTGATCCAGCGAAGTCAACAATCTCGACAGTCCGGCTGATACAATCGGGGGGTAAACGCGGCCGGCCTTTCCGCGTATATCCAGATGTCACGGACGCCCCCGACCACCGAGCGCGCGCCCGCCGCCGAGCACGACACCTCGGCGCTGGCCGCCGACGTGAAGCGGTTGCTGGACGCCGGCGACCACGAGGCGGCGGCCGAGCGGTTCGGCGACCTCGTGAGCCTGTGGCAGCGGCGGGCCCTGCGGCTGGCGCTCCACTACCTCGGGAACGCCGCCGATGCCGATGATGCGGTGCAGGACGCGTTCGTGAAGCTGTACGGGCACATGACCAGCTACCGGGCCGATTCGCCGTTCGACGCGTGGTTCACCCGCATTCTGGTGAACGCCTGCCTCGATCGTGCCAAAGCGCGCAGCCGCGCCCGGCGCTGGCTCCTGCCGGCCGGCGGCGACGACGCTGCCCAGCCGGGCGCCCTCGAGACGGCGGTCGCCGCCGGGCCGTCGCCGGAGCGGCGGCTGCTGGTCGCCGCCAAGTGGACGGAACTGGCGACGGCGGTGCGCACGCTGCCGACCCGCCAGCGCGACGTCTTCCTGCTGTGCCATCTCGATGAGCAGGCGCCGTCGGACGTGGCCGCGGCACTCGGCATGAGCCCCGCCACCGTCCGGGTGCATCTGTTCCGGGCGCTGCGCAAGCTGCGCGCCGCCCTGGGAGGTCCGCTGTGAGAGCACGGATCGATTCGCACCTGGACGACACGACGCTGCGGGCGCTGGCCCTCGACGCCGGCGGGGCGGCGGCCGACACCACCGCCCATCTCGCGGCATGCGGGCGCTGCCAGGCGGCCGCCGAGGCCGCCCGCCGGGCGCTCGACACCGCCCGGGCCGAGGCCGATGCCGCCGTCGACGCCCTGTTCTCGCCCGCTGACCTCGAGCGCCAGCGCCGGGCGGTGCTGGCGCGGGTGATGCGCGGCCACCGCTCGGCGCGGGTACTGGCCTTCCCAGGGCCGGATCCTGGCGTCGCCCGACCGCACGCCGATAGGCGGTGGCTGGCGGCGGCCGCGGCGGCGGGACTCGTGCTCGGCGCGCTCGCCGGCCAGGTGCCGCATCTCCGCAGCGCCGCGACACCAGCGGCGACCGCACCGGCCTCGAGCGCGGTCACCGCCCGCGCCGACACCCATCCGTTCGACGACACGCTGCTCAGCGAGGTCGAGGCCGCCCTGGCGCCCGGCACGCGTCCCGAGCTGCGCGCCCTCGACGCCCTGACGCCCGTGCACTACGAGATCCGCTAGCGGTGCCGTCCCTGATTTTCAAGCGGGGCCTCGACCTCAAACGCGAGGTCGCCGGCGAGCTGGCCGAGAACTACCACAGCGCGCTGGTCGCGGCGATCAAGGCCAACGACTACCGGCACACCGCCGGGCGGCTCACCGTGCACCTGGCCCGCGAGTTCGGCTTCTGCTACGGCGTCGATCGCGCCGTGGACTACGCCTACCAGGCGCGCCTCAAGTTCCCGGCCCGGCGCGTCTTCCTCACCGGCGAGATCATCCACAATCCGCACGTCAACGACCGGCTGCGCGCCCAGGGCGTGCGCTTCCTCTCCGACCCCGGCGAGTCGTGGGCGGCGCTCACCGCCGAGGACGTCGTGATCCTGCCGGCGTTCGGCGTCACCGTGGAGGAACTGCAGCGTCTCGACGGCATCGGCTGCACCCTGGTCGACACCACCTGCGGGTCGGTGCTCAACGTCTGGAAGAACGTCCGCCGCTACGCCCAGGACGGCTTCACCTCGGTGATCCACGGCAAGCACTGGCACGAGGAGACGCGGGCCACGGCGTCGCAGGCCGTGCAGGTACCCGGCGGACACTACCTGGTGGTCCTCGACCGCGACCAGGCCGGGCAGGTGTGCGACTTCATCGCCGGGCGGCCGGGAGCGCCGAGCGCCGCAGGGCTGCTCGCCACGTTCCGCGACGCCGTCTCGCCCGGTTTCGATCCGGCGCGCCATCTCGTCCGCGTCGGCTGCGCCAACCAGACGACGATGCTCAGCAGCGAGTCGTTCGCCATCGGCGAGATGTTCCGCGCCGCCATCCGCGATCGTGACGGCGACGCCGGGGCGGAGCGGTTCCGCGCCTTCGACACCATCTGCAGCGCCACCCAGGATCGGCAGGACGCCGTCGAGCAGATGCTCGCGGCCCACCCGCTCGACCTGATGCTGGTGATCGGCGGCTACAACAGCAGCAACACCTGCAACCTGGCGCGCATCTGCGCGGCCCGCGTGCCGACCTTCCACGTCGCCGATCCCGACGGGCTGCTGTCGGCGGACGCCATCCGCCATCGCGACGTGGCCGCCAAGGCCGAGGTGGTCTCGCACGGCTGGCTGCCGCAAGGGCGTCCGGTCGCCATCGGCCTCACCTCCGGCGCGTCGACGCCCGACAACCTGGTGGAGGCGGTGGTGCGCACGCTCGAGCGGTTCACCGCGGACGCGTGACCGGCCCGGCGGTAAACGCCGCGGGACCCCGGGGCGTATCGCCTTTGGTATGAGCAGCCAATTGTCAAGGTTTGTCGCCGCGATCGTCGTCGCCGCAAGCCTCGTCAGCGGCGAGGCGGCGGCCCAGGGCTTCAAGTGGTGGCAGGACGACCGCTTCAAGCGCGAGCTGGCGCTCTCGACCGAACAGATCGATCGGCTCGAGGCGATCTACCAGTCGACCGGCCCGGCGATGCGGGCGCAGAAGGCCACGCTCGATCGGCTGCAGGCCGACCTCGCCAAGGTGGTCGCCGACGGCACCGCCGACGAGCCCACGGCCACCGACGTCATCACCAGGGTCGAGACCGCCCGTTCGGACCTCGGCCGCACGCGCGCCGTGATGCTCTACCGGATGCGCCGCATCCTCACTTCCGATCAACACGTCAAACTCCAGGTGCTGTTCGACGAGCGCGAACGCGAGCGCGGCCACGGACGCCGCCCGCGCTGACCGGCGTCGCGTGATGACCATGCCGAAAGTGCTTCTCTCTCTGCTGTTCGTGTGCGGCGCCGCCGCGCTCGCCTCGGCGCAAGGCGCCGACCGCGAGTCGCTGGTCCGCCAGGCCATGGCCCGGTTCGACGCCGAGCGCGACAAGGCCGCCGCGCCGCCCGCCCGCGACGGTGTCGTCGTCGCGCAGGGGCCCTTGCGCGACCTGTCGCTCGACGAAGCGGTGGAGATCGCTCTGGCGCAGAACCTCGACATCGCCGTCGAGCGGCTAGGGCCGCAAGCGACCGATTTCCAGCTCGCCGGGTTGCGCAACCTCTACCGGCCGCTGGCCAGTTCGTCGCTCGGTCAGCGCAGCCAGGTCAATCCGCCGACCAACCAGCTGAACGGCGGTCAGCGCGTCACCAACGACACCACCACCTACAACTTCGGCGTCTCGCAGGAACTGCCGTGGGGCGGCGGCAACTTCGCCCTGACCTTCAACAACAGCCGGCTGTCGACGTCGAACCTCTTCGCCAACTACAACCCGACGTTCACCTCGACGCTGACCGCGACGTTCATCCAGCCGCTGCTCCGCGACTTCGGCATCGACAACAACCGCCAGCAGCTGTTCATCGCCCAGATCAACCGCGACATCGCCGAAGAGTCGCTCCGCGCCACGGTCGCCCAGACCATCGCCAACGTGCGCAACGCCTACTGGGAGCTGGCCTACGCGCGGGCGACCGTCGATGTCGCGCAGCGCTCGCTGGACCTGGCCCAGAAGCTCGTCGAGGACAACCAGGCGCGCGTCGAGGTCGGCACGCTGGCGCCGATCGACGTCGTCCAGGCCGAAGCCGAGGCCGCCAACCGCCGCCAGACGCTCGCCACCGCCGAGGCGACGTTGGCCACGGCACAGCTCACGCTGAAGCGGCTGCTGGTGACCGGCACCAGCGACCCGCTGTGGAGCCAGGAGCTGCGCGCCACCGACCTGCCGCAGCTCACGACGCCGCCGCTCGACGTCGAGGCGGCCGTACGCAACGCGCTCGACCGGCGTACCGATCTCGCCACGGCGCGCAAGAACCTCGACAGCAACGACGTGTCGCTGCGGTTCTGGCGCAACCAGACGCGGCCGGCCCTCGACCTCCAGGTCAACTACGGCGCCCAGGGCATCGGCGGCACGCAGTTCATCCGCCAGGGCACTGGCCTGGGGAGCACCATCATCGGCGAAATCCCCGGCGGGTACACCGACGCGCTGAGCATCCTCCGCAACCGCGACTTCCCGACCTGGAACGCCGCGCTCACCGTCAGCTACCCGATCGGCGGCAACAACGCCGACGGCCAGTACGCGCGGACGCGTGTCCTGCGCACGCAGCAGTCGACCCGGCTGCGCGCCCTGGAACTGCAGGTGGCCACCGAGGTGACCAACGCCGCCCTGCAGGTGCAGGCCAACCTGCGCCGGGTCGACGCCGCGCGCGCCGCCCGGGCCCTGGCCGAGCGCCAGTTGGAGGCCGAGCAGAGCAAGTTCGAGGTCGGTCTCTCGACGAATTTCTTCGTCGTGCAGTCGCAGCGTGACCTCGCCGACGCCCAGAACGTCGAGCTGCGCGCGCTGACCGATCTGCAGCGCGCCCTCGTGACGTTCGAGCGAGCCCAGGAATCGCCGGCCGGCGGCGGCGGCACCAACGTCGGCACGCAGAACACCGGCAACCAGAACACCGGCAACCAGAACACCGGAGGCCTGGGCGGGAATCAGAACGGCGGCCAGGGTGGCCAAGGCCTTTAGGCGGACGGAGTTCTATGCGTAGCAGAGTGTGGTATGGCCTCGGCGTGCTGGTGATCGCGGGCTCGGCCCTGGCGGCCGGCGCGTGCTCACGCGGTGCGTCGGAAGGCGCGGCGGCGGCGCAACCCGGCGGCCAGGGCCAGGGCGCCGGCGGCCGCCCGGGTGGCGGTCCGGGCGGCGGCGGCTTCGGCGGCGGGGCGTTCCGTCCCCCCATGGCCGTCGAGCTCAGCAAGCCGACCACCGGCGACATCTCTGCGGAGCTCAACGTCGTCGGCAACCTGATTGGCGCTGCCACCGTCGACGTGGTGCCCCGCACCGCCGGACGGCTCGTCAGCGTGAACGTCAAGCTGGGCGACCGCGTCAGCCGCGGCCAGCAGCTGGCGAAGATCGAAGACCAGGAGATTCGCGAGCAGGTCAAGCAGGCCGAGGCGTCGTTCCAGGTGGCGCAGGCCACCATCCGCCAGCGGGAGGCCGACCTCAAGTTCGCCGAAGTCAACCTGGACCGCTCGAAGAGCCTCTTCGAGCGGCAGTTGCTGCCCCGCCAGTCGCTCGACGACGCCGAGGCGCGGTCCGCGGCCGCCACCGCTCAGCTCGATCTGGCGCGCGCGCAGTTCGCCCAGGCGCAGGCCCGGCTGGACGAACTGCGCATCAACTTCGACAACACCAGCATCACTTCGCCGGTGAACGGCTTCGTCGGCCGCCGCAATGCCGATCCGGGCGCCTGGGCCTCGAACAACACGCCGGTCCTCTCGGTGGTCGACATCAGCTCGGTGCGGCTCGTCGCCAACGTCGTCGAGAAGGACCTGCGTCTGGTCAGCGTCGGCGACCCGGCCCGGGTCGAGGTCGATGCCTTTCCGGGCGAGACCTTCAGCGGCCGCATCGCCCGCGTCGCGCCGGTGCTCGACCCGACCACGCGTACCGCCGAGATCGAGATCGAGGTGCCGAACGGCGACTTCCGGCTGAAGCCGGGGATGTATGCCCGCATGGGCGTCACGATCGAGACGCGCAAGAACGCCACGCTCGTCCCGAAGGCGTCGGTGGTCGACTACGACAGCAAGCGCGGCGTCTTCACCATGACCGCCGACAACAAAGCGAAGTTCCTGCCGATTGAGACCGGTCTCGAAGACGCCCAACGGGTCGAGGTCCGGGCCGGTCTGACCACCGCCGACACCCTCGTCACCAGCGGCGCGTCGTCGCTGCGCGACAACGACACGCTGGTCGTCGCCGGACAGGGCGGCCAGGGTGGGCCACGGGGCGGCGGCACTGGCGGACAGGCCGGCGCCGGCGCTCCCCGCAAGCGCGCGCAGACGCAACCCGGACAGTGACCACCGCCGACGCAGGATCCCGGCGGCCGTCGCCGTCGTGTGTGGAGGACCGATGAGTATCCCGAGACTCGCCATCGCCCGGCCGGTGACGATGTTCATGCTGAGCTTCGTCGTCATGCTGCTCGGCGCGATCTCGCTCACCCGCCTTCCGGTGGACCTGATGCCCGACATCAGCTTCCCGTCGATCACCGTGCGGGTCGCCTACACCGGCGTCGGCCCGCTCGAGATGGAGGAGCTGATCACGCGGCCGATCGAGCAGGCGGTCAGCGCCGTCGCCGGCCTCGACCAGATCAACTCGACGTCGTCGGAGGGCAACAGCACGGTCCGCCTGAACTTCACCTGGGGCACCGACCTCAACGAGGCCGCCGACGAGGTCCGCACCCGCATCGACCGCGTCCGCGGTCGCCTGCCCGAGGACGCCGATCCGCCGACCATCTTCAAGTTCGACTCGACCTCGTTCCCGATCATGGGCATCGGCGTCGAGGGCAACTACGACGCGGTGACCCTGCGCGAGATCGCCCAGAACGACCTGTCGCCGCGGCTCGAGCGCGTCGCCGGCGTCGCCGCCGTGAGCGTCGACGGCGGCCTGCGCCGGCAGATCCGCGTCGACCTGTCGCGCGAGAAGATCACCGCGCTCAACCTGTCGGTCGACCGCGTCGTCAACATCCTGCGCACCGAGAACCAGAACATCCCGCTCGGCGAGGTCTTCGAGGCCGACCGCATGTTCCTGCTGCGCAGCCCCGGCCAGTTCACCGACATCGAGGAGATCCGCAACCTTTCCGTGATGACCCAGAACGGCGTGCCGGTCTACATGCGCGACATCGCCGACGTCCGCGACACCACCGAGGACCGTCGCAGCTTCACCCGCATCAACGGCACGCCCGGCATCCGCATGCGCGTCACCAAGCAGTCGGGCACCAACACGGTGCAGATCGCCGAGGGCGTGCGCGCCGAGATGGCCCGCATCAACCGCGAGGTGCCCGGGGTCACGTTGTCGGTGCTCGACGACCAATCGGTGTTCATCAACCGCTCGATCGGCAGCGTCCGCGAGCACGCCCTGCTCGGCAGCCTGCTGGTGGTGCTGGTCATCTTCGCCTTCCTGCGCGACTGGCGGGCGACGGTCATCATCTGCACCTCGATTCCGATCTCGGTGATCGGCACCTTCGCGCTGCTCTACTTCGGCGGCTACACGCTCAACACCCTGACGTTCGGCGGCCTGGCGCTCGGCATCGGCATGATCGTCGATGCCGCCATCGTCGTCCTCGAGAACACCCATCGCCATCTCGAGATGGGCAAGGACCGCATGACGGCAGCCGTTGACGGCGCCGAGGAAGTGTGGAGCGCCATCCTCGCCTCCACGTTGACCCACATCGCGGTCTTCGTGCCGATGCTGTTCCTCACCGGCGTGTCGAGCATCATGTTCGGGCAGCTGGCCGCGGTGGTGTCGTTCTCGCTGGCGATGTCGCTCTTCGTCGCCGTGACGATCGTCCCGGTGCTGTGCTCGCGGCTGCTGCGCCTGCCTCCGCCGGCCGCCGAACGACGCGGCCTCACCGCCGGGGTGTTCCGCTTCAGCGAGCGGCTGCTCGACGGCCTCGACAACGCCTACGCGCGCCTGCTCCACCTCTCCCTCCACCACCGGCCGACCGTCTTCGCCGTCGGACTCGCCGCGTTCGCCGCCGCCGTCGTCCTGCTGCCCCGGGTCGGCTTCGAGTTCCAGCCGACCACCGACGAGGGCGAGGTCACGGTGGACACCGAACTCGCCGTCGGCACGCGGCTCGAGGTGACCGAGAACGTGCTCATCCGCCTCGAGGAGGCGATCCGCGAGAACACGCCGGAAGCCACGATGCTCATCACCCAGGCGGGCGGCGGCGGCATGGGCGGCGGCTTCGGCAACAGCTCGACCAACCGCGGCAGCATCCAGGTGCGCCTCGTCCCCAAGGACGAACGCACCCGCTCGAGCGAGCAGGTGGCGATGGACCTGCGGCGGCGGCTGTCGGGCCTGCCCGGCGTCGTCATCCGCGCCCGCGCCTCCGGCGGCCAGCAGATGCGCGGCATGGGCGGCAACAACGACGGCAGCCGGCTGTCGGTGGAAGTGCGCGGCCACGACCTCGCGGAATCGGCGCGGCTCGCCCGCGACCTCAAGGCGCTGCTCGACACCACGCCCGGCATCGCCGACTCGCGCCTCGGCCGCGACGAGGGCCGGCCCGAGCTGGCCGTTCGCGTCGACCGCGACAAGGCCGCCGTGCTCGGCATGACGGTGACCGGCGTGGCCGAAACCATCCGGACGAACGTCGCCGGCACCCAGGCGGCGATGTTCCGCGAAGCCGGCAACGAGTACCCGATCGTCGTCCGCCTGCGCGAGGCCGACCGCGAGGAGATCGCCTCGGTCGGCGACGTCCTGCTCAGCGTGCCGGGCGGCCGGGTGCTGCCGGCCAAGAACGTGATGGTGGTCGATCGCGACACCGGCCCGACGCAGATCGACCGCAAAAACCAGGAGCGCATCCTGCGCGTCAACGCCGAGACCGAGGTGACGCTCAGCGAGGCGGTGGCGAACGTCCAGGCGCGCATCCCCGAGTTGAACGTGCCGCGCGACTTCGAGGTCGGCTTCGGCAACGAGGTCGAGGAGCAGGCGCGCTCGTTCCGTGAGCTGCAGCTGGTGCTCATCCTCGCCATCATCCTCGTCTACGCGGTGATGGCCTCGCAGTACGAGTCGCTGCGCGACCCGTTCATCATCATGTTCTCGATTCCCCTGGCCGCCATCGGCGTCGTCGGCGCGCTGCTGCTGACCCGAACGCCGTTCAGCATGCAGGCCTACATCGGCGTGATCATGCTGGCCGGCATCGTCGTCAGCAACGCCATCCTGTTCGTCGACTACGCCAACACGCTGCGGCGCCGCGACGGCAAGGCGCTGCGCGACGCCGTCGAGCAGGCCGGCCACCACCGCCTGCGGCCGATCCTGATGACCAGCATCTGCACGGTGCTCGGCCTGGTGCCGATGGCGCTCGGCATCGGCGAGGGGTCGGAACTCCAAGCGCCGCTGGCCCGTGTCGTGATCGGCGGCCTGCTCACCTCGACCCTGATCACCCTGGTGTTCGTGCCGGCCCTCTACACGGTGTTCGAAGAGGGCCTGGGGGCGCTGCTGCGCCGCTCGCACCGCGACGCCCCGGCCGCGCACTAGGCGCGAGGCGCGGCGTTCATCACCGACGGCCGGCCGGGCGACACTGCCCCGCCGGCCGTTGCTCGTTCCAGAGCGCGGCCAGGGTCCGGCCGCTGCGCGGTTCCCGCCAGCGCGGCGCCAGCCGGGCGAGCGGACCGAGCACGAACGGGCGACTGATGAAGCGCGGGTGCGGCACCTGGAGCCGCGGCGTGTCGATCACCTGGTCCCCGTAGAGGATCAGATCCAGGTCCAGTGTGCGCGCCGCCTTCGGGCCCGGTCGGGTGCGACCGCGCGCCGCCTCGATCGCCAGCAGGACGTCGAGCAGCGCCTCCGGCGCCAGGGTCGTCCGGCCGACGGCGACGGCGTTCAGGTAATCGGGCTGGGCATCGGGGACGTCCAGCGGCGCCGTCTCCTGCCACGGCGACGCCGTGAGCCCGTGGAGATGAGCGCGCAGCGCCTCGAGGGCCCACGCCAAGTGCCCGGCGCGATCGCCCAGGTTGCTGCCCAGGGCGACGGCGACGCGCTCGCCCGCGGCCGACCGGCGCCCGGCCGGCACGCGACTACTCCACCCAGCGGGTGCCGAGCACGACGCCGGTGTGGTCGGCGTGCGCGAGCGACGTGCCGATCACGTCGGTCCGTCCTTCGGCGGCCTGCTCGAACAGGCGGCGGTGTTCCTGCACCTCGCCGAGCACCACCTCGAGCATCTTGCGGTGGCGGGCGTGGGCGATGCCGGCGACGCGCGGCGCCCACTTCTCGACGAATGCGGCGTTGGCGCGGCCATCGGCGGCGGCCAGCTCGCGCAGGCCGGCGCGGGTCACGGTCGGCGGCGCGGGATCGGCCGGTACGCGGCCGCCGACGTCGAGGATGGCGCGATGCAGCCAGTAGACGTGCGTTTCTTCGCGGGCAACGATGTACTGATACGCGTTGTTGACGTCGTAGTCGGCGACGTGCGCCGCCGAGGCGACGTGGCGCTGCAGCAGCGCGAGGCGATCGGTGTAGCACTCGGCCAGGAGCGGCGCCAGTTCGGAGGGGGTCACGCCTTCTGCTTCTCCTTGCAGGTGATGCACACGCGGGTCCAGGGGATGGCGTTCAGCCGCGCCTCGGCGATCGGCTCGCCGCAGTCGCGGCACACGCCGAAGGTGCCCTTGTCGATCCGCACCAGAGCCTCGTCGATGGCCTGCAGGATCTTGGCGTCGGTCTGCTTGAGCTTGAGCGTGATGTGGACTTCGTTGTTGCCGCTGGCCTGATCGGCCATGTCGCCCTGGCGGCCGTTGTTGTGCTCCATCGAGTGCTGGATGGGCTTCATTCCGGCCGATCCGGCCAGCTCGGCGCGCTTCTTGAGCAGGACGTCCTTGTAGACGGCGACGTTCATCTCGCTCCCCAGGCGGCCCGGGACGGCGCCCAGGCAACATCCGATGATAGCACGCGGCCCCGCGGCTACTGGCCGCGTAGGGTGGCCAGCGGTTTACGCTGCAGGACGTCCCAGCTCGCCGCGACGCCGACCGCGGCGACGACCACGCCGCTGGCGACGACCCCGGCGGTGAGCAGCGCCGGCAGCGGCCGCCACGGCATTTCGAACGCGAACCGGCTGAGCGCCCAGGTGAGGGCGGCGGCACCAGCAGCGCCGAGCACACCGGCCAGGGCCCCGAGCACGCCGTACTCGAGCAGCAGCATGGTCGCGATGACGCGGCGCGTCGCGCCGAGGGTCTTGAGGATGGCGGCTTCGTAGACGCGGCGGAACTTGGTCATCGCCACGGCGCCGACCAGGATCAGCAGCCCGCTCGCCACCACCAGCGAGCCGACGACGGTGACGGCGAGCGTCACGTTGTCCACCACGGCCTTCAGCGCCGACAGCATCTCGCGGCCGTCGATCACCGAGACGTTCGGGTAGCCGGCGGCCAGCGTGCTGAGCAGCCGGGCGCGGTCGGCCGCCGCGGCCGGGCCGCGGACGAAGGCGATGTGGCCGTGCGGCGCCCGATCGAGCAGCCCGGGCCGGAACACGAACATGAAGCCGCCGGCACGGCTGTCACGCCAATCGACGCGGCGCACCGACACGACCCGCGCCGACACCGTGCGGCCGACGACGTCGAAGCGCATGGTGTCGCCGACCTGGATGCCGAAGCGATCGCGGATGCTCTCCTCGATCGACACCTCGCCGGCCTCGACCGGCGACGACGGCCACGCCGCGCCGTCGACCACCGTCTCGTTGCGCTCCAGTCCGGCGCGATACGTGACGGTGTACTCACGGGCCAGCGAGCCGCGGCCGCGCACGTCCTCGACGTCGTCGAGCGTCACCTCGCGGCCCTGGACGCCGACGACCCGGGCGCGCAGCACCGGCAGCGTGCGCGCCGCCGGCGCATCGGCCGGCCGGGCCTCGCTCAGCACGCGCGTCACGCCGGCGAGCTGGTCGGTCTGGATGTCGAGCAGGAACATGTCGGGCGCGTCGGCGGCGAGATCGACCGACACTTCCTGCACGAGGTTCTCCTGCAGCGCCCGGACGCCGAGGATGAAGAACGTCCCGAGCCCGACGGTGAGCAGCACCAGGTGCACCTGGCTG
This sequence comes from uncultured Bifidobacteriaceae bacterium, assembly GCA_964442845.1. GTDB lineage: Bacteria > Acidobacteriota > Vicinamibacteria > Vicinamibacterales > UBA2999 > CAWAYR01. The sequence continues at coordinate 25,783 of CAYUAX010000037.1, forward strand.
CCCGGGCGGGTCAGCTGCAGCGCGGCATGGCGCAGCGGGAACCAGCCGCTGGCGCCGAGCGGCCGGACGGCGGCGATCAAAGCCCGGCCCGCCCCGTAGAGCGTGGCGGCGAGGACGACGAATCCGATCGCCACGATGCCGCCGATGCGCGCCGAGCCCGCCTGCCAGATGGTGATCGCCACCAGGCTGCCGCCGACCAAAGCCATCACCGCCCAGCGCACCCAGTCGCGCGGCCGGCCGGCGGTCTCGTCGCGCAGCAGGCGCGACGGCTTGACGTAGCGCACGTCGAGCAGCGGCACCAGCGCGAACAGCAGCGACACCAGCAGGCCGGTGGCGACGCCCTGGCCGACCGCCGACGGCGTCAGCGCGTAGTCGATGGCCAGCCCCTGCGTCATCGCCGGGCTGAGCCAGCGCGGCACCAGCGCCATCACGGCAGCAGCCAGGCCGACGCCGACGACGCTGCCCAGCACGCCCAGCCCGAGCACCTGCACGACGTAGATCGCCAGTACCTGCGCAGCCCGCGCGCCGAGGCACTTCAGCACCGCGATGCTGCGCAGCTTCTGCTGCACGAACACCCGCGTCACGCTCGACACCCCGACACCGCCGAGGATCACGACGACCAGTCCGACCAGCGACAGGTAGTTCTCGGCGCGGGCGAAGTCTTCGCCCATGTCGTCTTCGGTGGCGGTGTAGGGCCGGACGCGGACGAAGGTGTTGGCGAGGTCGGCGCGCAACTGGCGGGTCAGCGCTGGCAGCCGGTCGTCGCCGACGCGCACCAGGCGCTGATACGTGGCGCGGCTGCCGAACGCCAGCAGCCCGGTAGCCTCCAGGTCGGGGAGCGCGACGATCACCCGCGGGCCGAGGCTGAAGGCGCCGAGGCGGCGCCCCGGCTCGGCGTCGATGACGCCGCGGATCCGGAAGGCGCGGCCGCCCAGCGACACCTCGTCGCCCACCGCCAGGCCGAGCTGCGCCAGCAGTTCAGGACGCACCAGCGCGCCGAAGCCGGCGAGCGTGTCGTAGGTATACGGCGTGTCGCCGGCGAGCTGGAGCACGCCGTAGTACGGGAACCCGGGGCTCACCGCCTTCAGCTCCACCATCCGCGCCGCGCCGCCGGTGCCGACGCTGGCCATCGTCGCGACCTCGACGGTCCGCGTCCCGTCGGCGCCGGCAGTGCGCCGTCGATCCTGCCGGCCAGCTCGGCATCGACCGGCCGGTTGGTGGACACCACCAGATCGGCGCCGAGCAGCGCCCGCGCCTCGCCGGCGAACACCTGGCGCACGCTCTGAATCACCGAGCGCAGCGTCACGATGGAGCCGACCCCGATCGAGATGCAGAGGAAGAAGAACACCAGCCGCCGCCACGACGCGCGCATCTCGCGCCCGGCCATGGCGAGGACGAACCTCATGCGCCGGCTCCGACGAGGGCGGTGGTGGTGTCCGGCACCGGACGGCCGTCGCGCAAGGTGAGACGCACGTCGGCGAGCGCGGCGATCTCGGCATCGTGGGTGACCAGCACCAGCGTGACGTTGCGGCGGCGGCGGACGTCGAGGAGCAGGTCGAGCACGTGACGCCCGTTGGCGCCGTCGAGGTTGCCGGTCGGTTCGTCGGCGAGGATGAGCGGCGGGTCGTTGGCCAGCGCCCGGGCGATGGCGACCCGCTGCTGCTCGCCGCCCGACAGCTGCGACGGGTAATGGTGGCCGCGGTCCGACAGGCCGACCTCGTCGAGCAGCGCGGTGGCGCGGGCGCGGGCGTCCTTGCGCCCGACCAGCTCCATCGGCACGAGCACGTTCTCGAGGGCGGTAAGCGACGGCACGAGATGGAAGAACTGGAACACGAAGCCGATGCGCGCGCCGCGCAGCGTCGCCAGTGAGTCTTCGTCGAGGGCGGTGATGTCGGTGCCGCCGATCTCGATGCTGCCGGTGGTCGGCGCGTCGAGCCCGGCCATCAACCCGAGCAGCGTCGTCTTGCCGCTGCCCGACGGGCCGATGATCGCCAGGAACTGGCCGTCGGGCACGGTGAGGTCGAGCGGATGCAGGATGGTGAGCGGCCGGCCGCCGCTGTCGACGGTCTTGCCGACCCCGCGCAGGATGATCATTCGGTCGCGGCCCTCTCGCGCGCCTCGACCAGAGGTTCGAGAACGCGCCACACGTGGTCGGCGACGCGGCGCGCCCCTTCCTGGTTCGGGTGGATGCCGTCGGCCTGGTTCAGCGCCAGTTCGCCGGCCACGCCGTCGAGCAGGAACGGCAGCAGCGTGGCGCCGTGTCGCGCCGCGACCTCGCCGTACACCGCCCGGAATCGCCGCGTGTAGTCGGGGCCGGTGTTGGGCGGCGCCTCCATGCCGGCGACGACGACATCGGCACCGGCCGCCTTGGCCTGTCCAACGATGGCGTCGAGATTGCGTGACAGGTCGTCCACCGGCAGGCCGCGCAGGCCGTCGTTGCCGCCCAGGGCGACGACCACGATCGCTGCCCCGCCGTCCATCGACCACTCGAGCCGGCGCAGCCCGCCCGCCGACGTGTCGCCCGACACGCCGGCGTTCACCACCGCCCAGCCGCGATCGCGCGCCCGCAGCCGCGCCTCGATGAGTGAGGGATACGCCTGCTCGATCGGCAGTCCCAGCCCGGCCGTGAGACTGTCGCCGAGGAACACCACCTTGCGAGCGGCTGGGACCGCGGGCGCCGGTGCGGTAGCAGCCGCCGGCGATTCGGCGGCGGCCGGCGCGGCCGCCGGGACCTCGGACGAGCCGCCACACGCCGCCAGCGCCAGCGTGATGAGTACCAGAGGGGCGGCCCACCAGCGCGGGGTCATCGTTCGATTATGACGGATCGGCGCCCGCCGTCGTTCGGCGGCGCGGCGGCGCGCTACTCGACCCGCAGCAGCACGACGGTGGCGTTGTCGGTGGTGCGGCGCGCCAACGCCTCGCCGACCAGGCGCTCGGCCGCCTGTTCCAGCCCATCGGCCACCGCCAGCCGGCCGATGGTGGCGTCGTCCACGACGTTGTGCAGCCCGTCGGTGGTCAGCACGAAGACGTCGCCGGGACGGGCGTCGTGGGCCACCACCTCGGGCTCGGCGCCGTCCTTGGCGCCGACGATGCTCGTGAGCACGTGGCGCATCGGGTGGGCGCGGGCAGCGGCCTCGCGGGCGCCCTCGCGGCCGAGCACCGTCGCCAGCCACGTGTCGTCGTGCGTCAGCAGTTCCACGGCGCCGTCGCGGACGAGGTAGGCGCGGCTGTCGCCGATGCTGGCGATGGCGACCGACCCTGGGCCGAGCGCCAGGGCGGTCAACGTCGTGCCCATCCCGTGGAGGTCTGGGTCGCGCTCGCCGGCCTCGACGACGCGGGCGTTGGCGACGCGGACCGCGTGGGCCAGCTCGTTGGCGGCGGCGTCGCGCGCGTCGTCGCGGCCGAACGGCCACGCGAAGTCCGGTCGCCGGCTGGCCCCGATCTGCTCGACGAGCGCCTCGATCGCCAGCTGCGCGGCGACCTCGCCGGCGCGATGGCCGCCCATGCCGTCGGCGACCGCGTAGAGGCCGAGCCCGGCATCGAGGCACAAGGCGTCTTCATTGGCCGCACGCACCGGCCCGGTGTCGGTATGCCCGGCGGCACGTACCCGGACCCGCTCGCCGGCGGCACCGGGGCCGCGCTCGTCGCTCACGCCACGAGATTACAGGGCGACGGGCGCCGCCGACAACCGGGAAGACCGGGAAATCGCCGGCGGTATACTCGACCCACGGTGATCAGCGCGCCCCTGCAGCCGGTGCTGGCTCGCGCGTCGGCGTTGCTCGAGCGAGGGCGCGGGTCTGCGGCCGTCGAGCTCCTCGAGCCCCTGCTGCAGTCGCGCGGTTTGAAGCGCCAGGACGATCTCGTCATCCGCGCCGCTCTGGCCGAGGCGTGGCTGATGCAGGGCGCCCCCGAGCGCGCCGCGACGGTGCTCGGCCGCCCGCCCGATCAGATTCGCGATCCGATTCCGTCGGCGCTGCTGGCCACCCTGTGGCGCCTGCACGGCCGCGTCGCCTACGCCAACGGCGAGCAGTCGCGCGCCATCGCCCTCCATCAGCGGGCCCTCAAGCACGCCGAAGCCGCCCACGACTCCCGCGGCATCGGCCTGGCCCATTTCGAGCTGGTCTACTGCTATCAGAAGGTCGGCGACCACGCCATCGTCCGCGAACACCTCACCGAGGCCGCGGCGGCCCTGCACGCTGCCGGCGATCGCCGGCATCTCGCCCAGGTGCACTCGGTGTCGGGCGTGATGTTCGCGCAGCAGGGCCGCTACGATGACGCGACCGCGGCGCTGCGCAACGCCGAACGCCTGGCCACGGCGCTCGGCGCCGACGACGTCCTGGCGCTGACCTGCATGAACCAGGCGGCCGTGGCCCAGCTGCGCCGCCGCTACGACCAGGCGATCGCCCTGGCCGAACGGGCCGTGGCGCTGCAGGAGAACCTCGGCCAGCCGCATCGCCTGGCGGCGTCGCTGGCGACGCTCGGCCAGGTCTATGTCAAGGTCGGCCGCCTCGACCCCGCCGAGGACGCGCTGCAACGCGCCCTCGGCATGGCGCCCGAGATCCGCGGCCCCGAGATTGCCGGCGCCATCCACGACACGCTGGCGCAGATCGCCCTGATGCGCGGCGACTACGAACGGGCCGCCGACGCGCTCACCCGCGCCGCCGACGCCTACGGCGCCTACGGCCGGCAGACCAGCAAGTGGTACGAGTGGTCGGTCAGGGTCATCCGCGCCCGGCTCGGCGTGCGCCAGGGGCGGGCCGACGACGCGTTGGCCCAGGCCGACGCGATCGTCGCCGCCGAGGGCGCGCCGCCCGCCGAGCGCCTCGACGCCGAGCTGATCGCCGCCGAAGCGCTGCTGCACGCCGGCCGCACCGCCGACGCCGCTGCCCGTATCGCCGCCGTCGAGGGCCGCATCGACCCGCGCACGACGCCCGGCGCGTGGGGCGAGTTCCTCCGCCTGCGCGGCTTGCTGCACGCGCGGGAAGACCGCCCCAACGAGGCGTACCACGACATCGCGCAGAGCGCGAGCGTCTTCGATCTCGTCGGCGAACGGTACCAGGCGGCGGTCAGTCAGTTCGCACTCGGCCGCCTGGCCCGCGACGCCGGCGCCCGTTCGATCGCCGAGCGCCACTTCACCGAGGCCCGCGAGGTGTTCCGCGCGCTGGGATCGGCGCGCGACCTCGACGAGGCGGAGCGGGCGATGGCCGCGCCGATGACCGGCGGGAGCGGCATCTACCTCGGCTCCCCCGCCGACGCCGACGACGCCCTGGTCCAGCGCCTGGTCAACGCCTCGGTGCTGCCCGATCTGCTGGCCCACGAGCTGGCCATGGCGGTGCGTGAAGCGGTGCTCGCCGACGTCGCCGTCGTGGCCGTGACGCCGCCGGGCGGCGACCTGCGCATCGTCGCCTTCGCGGGCGGCGACCCGGGCGCGGCCCGCCGGGTGGTGACGTTGGGCCTGGAAGGCGGGGCCTACGGCGCGGTGCCGGTCGTGGTCCGCCCGCTCGGCCGCGACGGCGAAGGCGTGCGCCAATTGATGGTCGCGTCGAGCCGGCCGTGGAGCGACATGGCGCTGCGCCGGCTGCGGATGATGGCCGCCGTCGCCCACCAGGGGTTCGAGCTGTGCACCGCGCGGGAGCGGCCCGGCGGCGCGCCGGCGGCGGTCTCGGAGCGTCCGCTGGAGCCGCTGCTGGCCGGGTTCATCTGCGCGTCGCCGTCGATGCAGCGGGTCGTCGAACAGGTGCAGCGCCTGCAGGGCAACGACCTGACGGTGCTCATCACCGGCGAGAGCGGCACCGGCAAGGAGCTGATCGCCCGCGCCATCCATGCCGGCTCGCTGCGCAGCGCCGCCACCTTCCTGCCCTACAACTGCACCACGACCACGCGCGAGCTTGCCGACAGCCAGCTCTTCGGCCACCGCCGCGGCGCCTTCACCGGCGCGGTCAACGATCAGCCCGGCCTCATCCGCGCCGCCGCCGGCGGCACGCTGTTCCTCGACGAGGTCGGCGACCTGCCCTTCGACGTCCAGCCGAAGCTGCTGCGGTTCCTCGAGCAGAGCGAGATCCTGCCGGTGGGCGACACGCGGCCGCAGTCGGTGGACGTCCGCGTGCTCGCCGCGACCAACGCCGACCTCGAGCAACGCGTCGCCGAGGGCAAGTTCCGCGAGGACCTGTACTACCGGCTGAGCGTCATCCGCATCCACATCCCGCCGCTGCGCCAGCGCCGCGACGAGATCCCGCACCTGGCGTCGTTCTTCCTGCGCGAGTCCGCCGACCGGCTCGGCAAGCCCGATGTGCAGCTCAGCGCCGAAGTGCTCAGCCTGTTCGCGTCGTATTGGTGGCCCGGCAACGTCCGTCAGCTCCGCAACGAGGTGCAGCGG
>CAYUAX010000038.1:0-27607 GCA_964442845.1 uncultured Bifidobacteriaceae bacterium
GCGCTGCCGACCCGGCCGCGGCGCTCGACCCTGTTCCTGTTCGTCACCGCCGAGGAGCGGGGGCTGCTCGGCTCGGACTACTTCGCCCGGCACCCGACGGTGCCGAGGGAGGGCATCGTCGCCGACCTCACGCTCGACATGCCGTTCCTGTTCCACCCGCTGCTCGACATCGTGCCCTACGGCGCGCAGCACTCGACGCTGGCGGCGCCGGTGGCGAAGGCCGCCGAGCGCCTGAAGATCGGCATCGGCACCGACCCGATTCCCGAACAGGTGCTGTTCATCCGCAGCGACCACTTCAGTTTCGTCCGCCAGGGCGTGCCGTCGCTGTTCATCAAGAGCGGCTTCCAGACCGGCGATCCGGCCAGGGACGGCGCCGCCATCAACGCCGGCTACCGCCGCGACGTCTACCACAAGCCCAACGACGACATGTCGCAGGCCTTCGACTTCGAGGCCGGCGCGCAGCACGCCCGGCTCAACTTCCTCACCGGCTGGCTGGTGGCGCAGGAGACGGCGCGCCCGGCGTGGAACCCCGGCGACTTCTTCGGCACGCTGTTCGGCGGCGGGGCCGCGAAGACGACGACGGCGACGCACTGACCCCGCCGCGACGACGCACGCACCTCAAGGGATCGGTTCGAAGAAGGCCTGCGGCGATCCGGCCGTGCCAGCAACCCGTGGCCCCGCGCCACCGCGGCCACCGCGGCCACGACCGCGAAGATGCCGAAGGCGCCGACCGCGGCGGGGTATGATGGATGTCCCGCTTTCCTGAGCCCCCTGGCCGTCACGGCCTCCGGTCCCTCACCAGAGCATTTCCCGAGGGGCTTCGTGCCACAACTGACGGTCGTTGAACGCCTGAAGCAGCTCATCACGGCACTCGATGCTCGGCACGTGCAGCCCGATCGGGTCACGGAGGCCGGGATCGCCGCCAGCGCGAAGGACATGCGGGCACAGGCGGTCGCCCGCCTGGCCGAGCTGGGCGCCGATGAGGGGTCTGACGCCTCGTAACCGCCACACCTTCGCGTACTTGGCCATCGGCAACGAGGCAGCGAACGCCTCAGGGAGCTCACATGTCCATCGTTCCACCTGTCCGTCCGCCCCCCTCCGCGGCCGCGCCGGATGACTTCGACGCCGCCATGGCCGCGCGCTGGGCGGCGTGGAGCGCGAGGGGACGCATCGAGGCAGCGCGAGGCCGGCGGCATCTGTGCCTCCTGGCGGTGGCCGCCGGATCGGCGTCCGTTGCCGGATACCTCATCACGACCTTGCTCTCGCCATGAGCGTCGCCGACTGGCTCCCGCGCCACACGCTCCGCCGCGCCGCCCCCCCGCTGCGCGATGATCTGCTCGACGCCGGGAGCCTCGACGATCGCGCCCTGGCACTGGCAGCGGGCTTCACCCTCGATCCAGACCATCGCCGCCACGCCCGAAACCTGTTCCCGCGCTTCGAGGCCAACGTGCGGGCGCTGCGCACCGCCTACCGCCAGCTGGCCGACGACCTCGCGGCGGGACGGTTCGTCGGCCCCGGGGCCGAGTGGATACTCGACAACTTCCACCTGATCGCGGCGGCCATCGCCGACGTGCGCCGCGACCTGCCGCGGGCGTACTCGAAGACGCTGCCTGCCCTCGCTTCGCGTGAGCACAGCGGCCACGCCCGCGTTTACGCGATGGCCCTGGAGCTCGTGCGGCACAGCGACAGCCGGCTGTCACGGCCGCTGCTGCTGCAGTTTCTGCAGAGTTACCAGCGCCTGGCGCCGTTGACGATCGGTGAGCTCTGGGCGTGGCCGAGCATGCTCAAGATGGCGCTGGTCGAGAACCTGCGCCGCCTGGCCGACGAGTTGCTCGACGCGCGGACCGCCCGCCTGGCTGCCGACGCCTACGTGACCAGGGCCGACCGCGTCGATGCGGCGCCGCGCATGCCCGGCGATGCGAGCGCGACGTTCCTCGTGCAGGTCCTGCATCGCGCTCGTGAGTACGGGCTGCGGCTGGCCGCCATCCGCCAGGCAGTGGATGCCAGCCTGTCGGCTCGGCAGACGACCGCCGAGGACGCCGTGCGCCAGGAGCATCAGCGCCAGGGCATCTCGCTGGCGTCGGTGTCGAACGCCGTGACGAGCCTGCGGCTGTGCGCCACCATCGACTGGCCCGAGTTCGTCGAGGCGGTGAGCCTGGTGGAAGGCGTGCTGCAGCGCGATCCCGCGGGCGTCCACGGCCGCACCGATTTCCTCAGCCGCGATCAGCTGCGGCAGGCCGTGGAGGTCCTGGCGCCGCCGACGGGCGAGGGCCAGGTCGGCGTCGCGCTGAAGGTCGTGGAGGTGGCCCGGCGGACCGCCGCGGCGCGCGGCGCCACCGATCGCGCCGCGCACGTCGGCTACCACCTCACGGGCGCCGGACGGGCGGATCTGGAGGCGGATCTGGCCTATCGGCCATCGCTCGCGCAGCGGGTGCGCGGGGTGGTGCTGCGGCATCCCACATCGGTGTACCTGGGCGCCATCACCGCCGGTGGCCTCGGACTGACGGCCGTGGCGGTGACGTGGGTCGGACGGATGTCGGGCGGGCTCTGGCTCCAGGGCGTCGTCGCGCTGGTACTGCTGGTGCCGATGAGCGACGTCGCGGTGTTCGTGGTGCACGACCTCGCCGCCCGCCTGCTCGCGCCGCGCCGCCTGCCCCGACTCGACTTCACGCACGGCGTGCCTGACAGTGCCCGCACGATGGTCGTCGTGCCGACCATGCTGACCAGCCTGCCGGGCGTCGATGCGCTGGTGGAACACGTCGAGGTGCTGGCGCTCGGCAACCTCGACCCCTGCATCCATTTCGCCATCCTCAGCGACTTCCGCGATACCGGCGCGCCGGACGCGCCGACTGACGAGGCGCTGCTCGATCGGGCACGCGCCGGCATCGAGGCGCTCAACGTCAAGTACGGCACCGGGCACGCCGACCGCTTCTTTCTCTTCCACCGCGATCGGCTGTGGAACCCCAGCGAAAGCGCCTGGATGGGCTGGGAGCGCAAGCGCGGCAAGCTCGAGGAGTTCAACCGGCTGCTGCGGGGAGCGCGCGACACGAGCTTCTCGACCCAGGTCGGCGCGCTCGACGTGCTGCCGCAGATCCGCTACTGCCTCACCCTGGACTCCGACACCCGCCTGCCCCGCGACGCGGCCCGCCGGCTCATCGGCATCGCCGTCCACCCGCTCCACCAGCCGCGGCTGGACGCCGAGTCCGGCCACGTGGTCGAGGGGTACGGCATCCTGCAGCCGCGCATCAGCGTCACCATGGCGAGCGCCGCCGGATCGCTGTTCGCCCGTACCTACGCCGGGCACACCGGCGTCGACCCGTATACGACGGCCGTCTCGGACGTGTACCAGGATCTGTTCGGGGAGGGCATCTTCACGGGCAAGGGCCTGTACGACGTCGATGCCTTCACGGCGGCACTGGACGGACGCGTGCCCGAGAACGCCCTGCTCTCGCACGATCTCTTCGAGGGGCTGTATGCGCGCACGGCGCTCGTCTCCGACGTCGAGGTCGTCGACGACTATCCGGCCAGCGTCTTCGCGCACGCCAGGCGGCAGCATCGCTGGGTGCGCGGCGACTGGCAGATACTCCGTTGGCTGTTCCCGTGGGTGCCTGCCCGGCGGGGATCGGCCCGCAACGCTCTGTCGGCCATCGCGCGCTGGAAGATCCTCGACAACCTGAGACGCAGCGTCTCCGCGCCCGCGACACTGCTCCTGCTCGTGCTCGGCTGGACCGTGCTGCCGGGCTCGCCCGGCGCGTGGACGGCGGTGGCACTGGCGCCGATGGTCCCCCCGTTCGCCTCTCGGCTGATCGAGGCGATCGCCGGACTGTGGCGGCCCCAGGCGTGGTCCGCGCGACGCCGAGCGCTGGTCGAGGATTTGTCGATCGCCGCGGCGCGGCTCGGCCTGCAGGTCGCCGTCCTGGCCCATGACGCCAGCGTGCGGCTGCACGCCATCTCGACCACGCTGCTCAGGCTGGGTGTGACCAGGCGGCGGCTGCTCGAGTGGGAGACGATGGCCACCTCGGCGGCGCGAGACGCGCCGGGAGTCCTGGCCTCGCACATGGCGGCCAGCCCGATCGTGGCGTTCGGCTGCCTCGGCCTGGTGTCGGGGATCCAGCCGACGGCGCTGCTCGTCGCGCTGCCAGTCTGCGCGGCGTGGGTCGCCGCGCCGTGGATCGCCGCCACCCTGAGCCGGCCCGCCGCACGCCGTCACGTTCCGCTCTCACCGGACGACCGCGACTACCTCCGCGGGGTGGCGCGCCGGACGTGGGCCTACTTCGAGGAGTTCATCACCGCGGACGACAATTTCCTGCCTCCAGACAACGTCCAGACGCATCCGGACGTTGGCGTGGCCCACCGGACGTCGCCGACGAACATCGGGCTGGGCCTGATGGCGACGCTGGGTGCGCACGACCTCGACTTCATCGACACGGCGGCGCTGGTGCGGCGTCTGGATCAGACGCTGTCGACGGTGGAGAGACTCCAGCGTCACCAGGGGCACCTGCTGAACTGGTACGACACGCGGACGCTCGCGCCGCTGCTGCCGCTGTACGTCTCGACGGTGGACAGTGGCAACCTGGCCGCGGCGCTCGTCGTCGTTGCCGTCGGCGTCCGGGGACACGCGCCGGAGCTGGCGGAGCGGGCGCTGGCCCTGGTCGACGCCATGGACTTCCGCTTCCTGCTCGAACCGAAACGCCAGCTCTTCTCCATCGGCTACCGGCTCGCCGACGCCGACGGGCCGGGACGACTCGACGCCGCCTACTACGACCTGCTCGCGTCGGAGGCCCGCACGGCGAGCTTCCTCGCCATCGCCAAGGGCGACGTGGCCGAGGCGCACTGGTTCCGCCTCGGACGCCCGGTCACGGGCATCCACGGCGCCCCCGTGCTGCTGTCGTGGAGCGGCACGCTCTTCGAGTACCTGATGCCGCTGCTGGTGATGCGCTCGCATCCCGGGACGCTGCTCGATGACTCGTGCCGGCGCGTCGTGGCCAGGCACGTGGCCTACGGCGCGGCGCACGGCGTTCCCTGGGGCATCTCCGAATCCGCCTACAACGTCGTCGATCGGCTCGGCGTGCTCCAATACAAGGCCTTCGGCGTTCCGGGACTCGGCCTGAAGCGGGGACTGGGCCAGGAACTCGTCGTGGCGCCGTACGCGTCGGCTCTGGCGCTCGGGCTCGCCCCCGCGGCAGCGACGGCGAACCTGCGGCGCCTCGGAGCGGCCGGCCTCGAGGGCCCGTTCGGGTTCTTCGACGCCATCGACTTCACGCCGCGGACGGCCGACGGGCCGGCCACCGGGTGGACACCGGACGGCGTGGTGGTATCGACCTTCATGGCCCACCACCAGGGCATGACCCTCGTGGCGGTGGTCAACGCGCTCCTCGAGGATCGCATGGTCGAGCGCTTCCACGCCGATGCGCGTGTGCAGGCCACTGAACTGCTGCTGCAGGAGCGCATGCCCCGTCACTCCGTGGCCATCCAGCCGCGCCCCGACGCCGAAACCACCGTCGTGGTTCCGGGACCCTCGCCGCCGGCGCGGATGTTTCGCACTGCCCACACCCTCGTGCCGCACACGCAGTTCCTGTCGAACGGCCGCTACGTGACGTCGGTGACCAACGCCGGCGGCGGCGCCAGCCTGTGGCGTGGACTGCCGGTCACGCGATGGCGGAGAGACCCGACGCGGGACGCCGACGGCCAGTTCCTCTACCTGCGGGACGTGCGCAGCGGCGAGGTCTGGTCGGCGACGCACCGGCCCATGGCGCGGATGCCGGACGAGTACACCGTCACGTTCCGCACCGAGCGCGCGACGTTCCAGCGCCGCGACGGCGATCTCTCCACCGTGCTCGACGTGGCGGTCTCGGCCGAGGACGACGCAGAGGTGCGCCGGCTCACCGTGCGCAACCACGGCAGCCGGGTCCGGGAGATCGACGTCACCAGCTACGCCGAGATCGTCCTGACGACCGCTGCGGCCGACCTGGCCCACCCGGCGTTCGGGAAGCTGTTCGTCCAGACCGAGGCCATTGCCGAGTACGCGGCGCTCGTCGCCCACCGGCGGCCGCGGGATCGAGCCGAGCCTGGCGCGTGGGTATTCCACGTGCTCAGCCTCGATGGGCCTCCCCAGGCGAGGCGTGAATGGGAGACCGACCGGGCCAGGTTCCTCGGCCCCGGCCGCACGACTGCCGACCCGCTGAGCCTCGACGGCCGGGCGCTCTCGGGTACGACGGGGGCGGTGCTCGACCCGATTCTCAGCCTGCGACAGCGTATCCGGGTCGCGCCTGGCACCTCCGTCAGGCTCGGCTTCACGACCGGCATGGCAGCCGACCGCGACACAGCCACGGCCCTGGCTCGCAAGTACCACGCGCCGAACGCCACCGCGCGGGCGTTCGCGCTGGCCTTGACGCACACGCTGGGTACCCAGCGTCATCTCGGTATCGACGCCGACGAGGCCGTGCTCTTCGAACGACTCGCGTCCCGAGTACTCGGCACCGACGGCTCCCTACGCGCCCCCGCCGAGGTGGTGGTCGAGAACGTCCTCGGGCAGCGGAACCTCTGGCCGCACGCCATCTCGGGAGATCTACCGATCCTGCTGCTGCGCGTCGCCAGGGACCGGGACCTGCCCCTGGTGCGGCAGGTGCTGCGGGCCCAGGAGTACTGGCGCCTCAAGGGTCTGGCTGCCGACGTCATCATCCTCAACGAACACCCGGCCGGCTATCTCGACGAGATGCAGGCGCAGCTGGCGGGAGTACTCAACGACGGTCCGTGGAGTGCGTGGCAACACCGCCCTGGCGGCGCCTACCTGCTCCGCGCCGACCTCCTGGCTCCGGCCGAGCGGGTGTTACTGCAAGCAGTGGCCGCGGCAGTGCTGCACGGCGACGCCAGCGACCTCCGCGCGCAGCTTGACCGCCCCGACACCGCCCTGCCGGTGGTGGCGGCCCACGTGCCCACGGCGCGGGCGCGCGAGTACGCCGCCGCCCCACCGGCGCTGGAAGGCGTCACCCTCGCCAACGGGATCGGAGGCTTCACCGACGACGGAGAGGTCTACGCCTTCACGGTCGACGCCGCGCGGCCGCCCGCGCGGCCCTGGGTCAACGTCATCGCCAACCCGGGATTCGGCACGATCGTGACCTCGTCGGGCGCAGCGCACACATGGGCCGGCAACAGTCGCGAGAACCGCCTGACGCCGTTCGCCAACGATCCAGTCAGCGATCCGTCGGCAGAGGCCGTCTTCCTGCGTGACGACGAGACGGGCGTGTTCTGGTCGCCGACGCCGCGGCCGGCAGGCCTCACCGGCGCCGGTCACACCATCGTCCGGCATGGCGCCGGTGTCACGCGGTTCTCCTCCACCGCGCACGGCATCGCCCAGGAGCTCGAAGTGTTCGTCGATCCGGTGGCCCCCGTGAAGTTCTCGCTGGTGACGCTGACCAACACCGGGCCCGACACCCGCGCGTTGAGCCTGTTCGCCTACAACGAGTGGGCACTCGGCCCCCCACGCGAGGGCGAGCACACGCACGTCGTCACCTCGGTCGACGACGAGCGTCGGGCCGTGCTCGCGGTGAACCCCTACAATCGCGACTTTCCCGGCCACGTCGCGTTCGCCCACACGAGCCTGCCGCCTGTCGCGGTGAGCGGTGACCGGCGCCGGTTCCTCGGCCGCAATGGCTGCCTCGCGTCCCCGGCGGCGATGCGCGAAGTCGCGCTGCCCGGCGCGACGGGGGCCGCCCTCGACCCCTGTGCGGCCCTGCAGGTGCGCTGCGAGCTGCAGGCGGGCGAACGCCGCCAGGTGGTCGTCCTGCTGGGCCAAGGCACCGACCGCGCGCACGCTCTGGCGCTGATCGACCGCTACGGCACCGTCGCGGCGGCGCTCGCCGCGCGCGACGAGCTTCGGCACCGGTGGGACGCGATGCTCGACGTCGTCCGCGTGCGGACTCCGGACGATTCCTTCGACGCGCTGGTCAACCGTTGGCTGCTGTACCAGACGGTCGGGTGCCGACTCTGGACCCGCGGCGGCTACTACCAGCCGGGCGGGGCGTACGGCTTCCGCGATCAACTGCAGGACGTGATGGCGCTCCTGCTCACCGACCCGGCTCTCGCCCGTGCGCACATCCTGCGAGCCGCCGGCCGGCAATACGTCGAGGGCGACGTGCAGCACTGGTGGCACGAGCCCTCGGGCCGCGGCCTGCGCAGCCGCTGTTCGGACGATCTGCTGTGGCTGCCTCACGTCGTGGCGGAGTACGTGCGCGTCACCGGGGACGCGGAAGTGCTCGACGCGCGGGTGCCCTTCCTCACCGCCCCGGTGCTCGCGGCGGACGAGATCGAGTCGTACCACGAGCCGGGCGTCGCCGACGAGGATGGATCGCTCTACGAGCACTGCCTGCGCGCCGTCGAACGCGGCGCAACGGCCGGGCCTCATGGCCTGCCCCTGTTCGGCACCGGTGACTGGAACGACGGCATGAACCGTGTCGGCGTCGCGGGGCGCGGCGAAAGCACCTGGCTGGGGTTCTTCCTGTACCGCGTGCTCATCGACGTCGCCGCCATCGCGGATCGCCGAAGCGAGACGACTCGCGCCTTGCGCTACCGGGCCGACGCCGGGCGACTGGCCGCGCAGCTGGCGCTGACCTGGGACGGCGAGTGGTACCGGCGCGGCTTCTACGACGACGGCTCCCCGCTCGGATCGGCGCAGAACGACGAGTGCCGGATCGACTCGGTGGCGCAGTCGTGGGCGGCGCTGTCGGGCGCGGCGCCGATCGAGCGCGTGGAGCGGGCGATGGACTCGGTGCGGGCGTTGCTGCTCGATCGCCGGGCCAGACTGCTGCGCCTGCTCGACCCGCCGTTCGACGCCTCCGCGCAGGACCCCGGCTACATCAAGGGCTATCCGCCGGGCGTGCGCGAGAATGGCGGCCAGTACTCGCACGCCGCCGCGTGGGTGGTGATGGCGCTGGCGCAGGCCGGCAACGGCGACGAGGCCATGGAGCTGTTCCACATGCTCAATCCCGTCAACCACACCCGCACCGCTGACGCCGCCGCTCGCTACGGCGCCGAGCCCTACGTCGTCGCGGGCGACGTGTTCAGCCTGGCGCCGCACGCCGGGAGGGCCGGCTGGAGCTGGTACACAGGCTCGGCAGCATGGCTGTACCGCACCGCCGTCACGAGCCTGCTCGGCCTCCAGCGCCGGGGCGCGACCTTCGCCGTGACACCGTGTATCCCTTCGGCGTGGCCTCACTACGAGATCACCTGGACCGTCGAACGCACGCGTTACCGGATTAGCGTCCAGAACCCCAGCCACGTCGCGCGCGACGTCGAGAGCGCGTACCTCGACGGGGTGCGGGTGGACGCCTCGGCCATCCCCCTGACGTTCGACGGGCGGGGTCACGAGGTGCTCGTGCGGATGGGCGCCGGGCCTGAACTCCAGCCACCCGACGACGGGCCGTGACAACGGCTCCGGGCTCAGGACGTATACTTCCGGCATCCTGCCGTTCTGAGCCTGCCGACGTCCGAGCAGCATCTTCAGGGATGCGCGCCGACTCGCCCTCCGGCCAACCGATTCGTCGTCGCAGATTGCGTCTCTTCACCGCCACGGGCGGCCGTGCACGAGCGTGTGCACTGGAGGCGCGCAGAGGGAGCGGTCATGGTGGACGTCACACCCGGCATTCGTTGGGCACTCGGCGTGTGGTGCGTGCTGGCGGGCGTGCTGGTCGCCGGAAGCGTCGCACAAGGCGCCCGTCCCGGCGTCACCTGGGCGTTGCTGGCGTTCGGGGTCGCTCCGCCGCTGGTCCTCGCCCTGCTCACGCGCTTCCGCGCCGCAGCGCGCAGCTCGACCCAGGTGCTGTACGGCCCGGCGGACGACACGAAGTCGCGCGGGTGACCGGCCCGGCGGGGGCGGGCCCGCGGTCAGTGCGTGAGGGCGTAGAGCAGCGCGTCGACGCCGAGCGCGTAGCCCGGCGGGGAGTAGCGTACGAAGTAGTCGGGGTTCTCCCCTTCGCGCTCCCACGAGTCGCTGATGTCGGTGTTGAACGTCATCAACACCATCACCCGGCCCGCGCCGTCGGCGATGCCGCGCGCCACCGCCGCCGGGCTGTCGGCGCCGCGTTCGTCGGTGCGGCCGCCGCTGCGCGACCAGAAGTTGATGCTCGACACCTGCGGAATCTCGCGGACCGGAAACATCGTGCGGAAGATCGGATGGTCGAGCGGCAGATCGACGATGGCGAACTCGGGCAGCACGCGCCGCATCTCGGCCGACCAGCGCGCCCAGGCCGCCGAGCCCCAGAAGTCGTCGGCCCAGAAGAACCCGCCCTTCAGCAGGTAGGCACGTAAGGCCTCGGCTTCGGCGGCCGACAGCGCCATCGTGCCGACATCGGAGGCGGTCAGCACCGGACAGCGGAACAACGCCGGATCGGTGAGCCGCACCACCCAGTGGTTCGGCTCGCCCTCGGCGTTGCGGCTGATGCGGGTCCGGGTCAGCTCGCCGAGTCGCGACATCAGGTTGATGCCCGCGTAGGGCCAGTCGGTGGACCAGCCCATGCCGTTGGCTTCCCGGGTGACGCTGCGGAACATCACCTTGCAGATGGTGAAGGCGCCGTCGTAGGCCCGCTCGTCGAAGAAGCGCGGCGGCACGCCCCAGCCCTCGGGCAGTCGCCAGCCCCACTGCGCGGCCGCCGAGCCGGTGAGCGCCAGCAGCATCAACGCGACGCTCCCCCCTCGGGCGAGCCCGCGTCGCCGCCTGGAACACGGGGCCCGGTGGACAGGCGCCATCGCTGCAGCCTCCAGCATAGGCGCAATCCCGCCACGTGAGCGATGGATCAGCCGCCGGCCGGTTGGCGGTCCAGGGGCTTGAGGGTCACCGTGAAGCTGACCGGCACCCGCGCCGGGTTGAAGCAGACCTTGTCGTCGCACGCCTGGTACTCGAGCGCGCCGGTGACGGTGGCCGTCGCCATGCTGCCGAGCAGCTTCTGCATCTCCGGCGTGGCCAGGAGCGTGAGGTCGCGCTGCAGTCGGAACGGCTTCGAGTACACCTCGACGCGCTCGTCGAGTGGCACGAAGTGGTAGATCTCCGACGCCGGATAGACCGTGTCGTGCAGGCGCAGCCACGGCTGCGGGTCGATGACGAGCTGCACCACCTGGTAGTCGTGCTTGCCGGGCGCGTAGAGGTGCATGGTCGGACGGGGCGTCACCTGGACGACGACGCTCAGCCGATGCCCCGGGGCGGCCACCGTGTCACTGATGGTCGCCGACAGCGTCAGGTGATCGGTGCGCGCGGTGACCGGCGAGCCCGGCGGCACGGTGCCGAGGCTGGCCAGGATCGTCGCCGCCGTGTAGCGCTCCTGGTAGGCGTCTTCGAAGAACCGGGCCACGACCTTCCCCGCCGGATCGAGCACGAACGTGCCCGGGTGAGGGATTCCGTACGCCCGGGTCTGCGGATCGACCGTCGCGTTGAACAACCCGTAGCGCTTGATCGTCGCCGACCCGGGGTCGGCCAGGAGCGGAAACGTGATGCTGCGCGAGTCGGCGAACCGCTTCAGCGTCTCGGGCGTGTCGTAGGTGATCGCCACCAGGCCCAGGCCCTGGCGGCGGATGTCGTCGTAGCGGCCTTGCAGCTCCACGAGCTGCGTCTTGCAGTACGGTCACCAGTCGGCCGAGCGGCTGAACACCAGCATCAGCCCCTTCGGCCCCGACAAGGTCGCCAGCGTCTGGGCGGTGCCGAATTGATCGACGCCCGAGATCGGCGGCACGACCGTGCCCACCTGCGGGCCGAGCGTGGCGACATCGATCGACGTGGCCGGTGGCTGGGTGGGCCACGGCGACGCCCCCGCCGCCATCGTCGCGGCGACCATCAGGATCGGAAGCATTCGTGTCACGTTCACTCTGGCGACCTCTCTGGCCCGACTGGTCCGTGCCGGGACGCGTCGAGCCGCCGGCTCGCCCCTTGAGATGAACCGGAACGCCGGCTCGTTTCGTCGGGCCGTCGGCCGCGCCCGGTCACGCCATCTTGACACGCGGCACCCGGGCGGGCGGTGCGGCCCGCCCCGCGGCACTGGGTCACGGCCGAGTCCGCGGCGGCCAGCCGGGAAGGGTGACTATGATCGGGGCCGCTTCGAGGGACTCGCCGATGCCACGCCCCCGCTCGCTCGCCCACATCTCGGTCGTCCTGTCGTGCGCGGCCGCGGCGCTCGTCGGCGGCGCCGTCGCCGTGACGTCCACCGTGGCGGCATCGCCCGACGGCCAGCCGGCCGCCAGCCCGCGTCGCTACGTCCTGGCGACGGGGCGCCGGCTCCCCTACCTCTATGTCGTGTCGCTCGATGCGGCGCTCGATCCCGCCAACGACCGCACGTCGCGCGCGATCGTCAGCCGCCACAAGGTGGCGGCCGATGCGCTCGACGGCCGGCTGCTCGGCGATCCGGCCAACCTCGCCGTCAGCGAAGACGGCCGCACCCTGTACGTGGTGAACCACCACGGCGCGGTGGACAACGCGTCGTTCCGCCAGCACGGCGGCCGCGGCCAGATTGCGGTGCTCGACGTGGCCGACCTGTTCGTCGCCGCCAACGACGGCACGGCCAACGCGCTGCGCCGCCACATGGACTCCGGCGGGTTCGGCGCGCTCGGGCTGGTGCTCCTGCCCGACGTGCTGGCCATCGCCAACGCCGAGAATCACCTCACCGAAGACGGCGGCAACCGCATCACGTTCGTCGATCGCCGCACCGGCAGCCTCCGCGGCGTCGTCGAGCTGGCGCTCGGCCGGCGCGCTGTGCCCTGTCCGGACTACCCGGTGCCCCACGTGGCGCCGAACGGCCCGCCGCCCGACCTGGCGCTGCGTGCACCCGACCCGCGCTGGGGTTGCTTCCCCGACCCGAACGGGCTGGCGCTCGGCCGCGCCGCCGACGGCCGCGGCTATCTCTTCTCCGCCAACGGCGGCACCAACGACGTGTCGGTGATCGCCGTCGATCGCGCGCTGCGCGGCGAGGCCGGCGCGGAGATCGCGCGCGTTCCGGACCAGCCCGGCGCCTGGGGGATCACCGCGACGCCTGATCGCCGGCATGTCGTCGTCGCGCACGGCGGCAGCCAGGCCACCTCCGCCGCGGGCAACTCGCTGTCGATTCTCGACGTGGATCGGGCCGCCGCCGGCGGCCGCGCCGAAGTCGCGCGCGTGCGCGTCGGCACCGACGACCCCGCCGCGCCGACGCATCCGCTCATTCCGTCGGTGACGCCCGACGGGCGGTACGTCGTCGTCCCGACGCTGCGCACGGACAGCGTGTCGATCGTCGATCTCGATGCCGCACGGGCCGGCAACGGCGACGCCGAGGTGGTCCGCATCCCGCTGACCCGCGGCGACGGCCAGCCGGCGCGGCCGAAGGGGTCGGCGATCACCGCCGAGGGACGCTACGCCATCGTGAGCGGCGGACCGGCGCTGCCGCCGTTGTCGCAGGCACTCGGCCACCTCTACGTGATCGACCTGCGGACGCGCCGCGTGGTGGCGACGGTGACCGGTGTCGGGCACGAGCCGTACGGGCTCGCCGTGATCGAACGCTGACCGCGGCGACGGCGGCTCACGCCAGGAACACGCTCGCCAGGCCGAGCAGCAGGAAGAACCCCATCGCGTCGGTCACGAAGGTGAGCAGCACGCTGGCCCCCTGCGCGGGATCGCGGCCGGCGGCGTGCAGCAGCAGCGGCACGGCCACGCCCGTGACGGCGGCCACCACCAGGTTGAGCACCACGGCGCCGCTCATCACCACGCCCAACCCGGCGCTGGCGTAGAACGCGAAGGCGAACAGCCCGACGATGGCGCCCCACACGGAGCCGTTCAGCAGGCTGACGATCAGCTCCTTGCGGATCAGCTGGGCGGCCGCGGCGGGGCGGATGCGGTCGCCGGTCAACCCGCGCATCACGATCGCCATCGTCTGATTGCCGGTGTTGCCGCCGATGCTCGCGACGATCGGCATGAGCGCCGCCAGCGGCGCCAGCCCGGCGATCGTCCCCTCGAACTGCCCGATCACCCGCGAGGCGACGAACGCCGTGGCCAGGTTGACGCCGAGCCACGGCCAGCGGTTGCGGGCGCTGGTCACCGGGGCGGCGAACAGATCCTCGTCCTCGCGAAGACCGGCGGCGCGCAGCGCCTGCAGGTCGGCCTGTTCACGCATCACGTCCATGGCCGCGTCGACGGTCAGGCGGCCGATGATCTTGCCGCGGTCGTCCACCACCGGCGCCGACACCAGGTCGTAGCGTTCGAACGCCTTCACCGCGTCGGCGGCCGGATCGAGCGCGCTGAACGTCGGCGTGTCGGCGCTCATCGCCCCCAGAATCGGCGCGTCGGGCGCCCGCACCAGCAGCGCCTGCAGCGGCACGCTGCCGACCAGCACGTGGCGGGCATCGACGACGAACAGCCGATCGGTCTGCGGCGGCAGCTCGCCGCGCGCCCGCAGGTCACCGACCGCCAGCTCCACGGTGTGCGTCTCTGGCACGGCCACCCAGTCGCGACTCATGAAGTAGCCGACCGAGTCGTTCTCGAAGAGCCGGCTGTCTTCGAACACGGTGCGATCCGCGGATTCGAGCACGGCCGACGCCCGCACCAGCACGTCGCCCGGGACCGCATCGGAGACGTAGGCCAGATCTTCAGGATCGAGGGCGGTGAGCAGCCGCACCATCACGTCGGCCGGTGTCATCTCGACCAGCGACTGGCGCACGGCGCCGTCCACTTCGACGAAGACGCGCGGCGCCTGGTCGTCGCCGACCTGCTCCCACACGCGGCGCCGGTCGTCGAACGGCAGCGCCTCGAGCGCATGCGCGACGTCGGCCGCGTGCATGCCGCGGACGTAGCGCTGCAGCTCGGCGATGTTCTGCCGGTGCTGCAGGTCTTCGAGCAGCCCGCGCCTGGGGTCGTCCTGGCGGGCCGCCAGCGTGTCGAGCAGCCGATGGCGGTCGAGCAGGCGCCGGATGCCGGCGACGCTGGCCTGCAGCCGCTCTTCGGGTCGCACCTTGGCCATGGCGGCGATCGTAGCGAAGCGAAGCCGCGGACGGGGTTACACGGGCGTCACACGGGGCTGGCGCCGCGGCGCCGGCTCAGTCGCGGCGGTGCGCCGCCACCCGCAGGGGCGCGTCGACGAGGCGCGTGAGCGCTACGCGCGCCGCCGCCGCCGCATCGCGGTCGAGGGCGAACCCGCCGTGGCGGAGGTCGGCGAAGTCGCCGGCGTCGATGCGCGCCCGCATCAGCCCGTGCCGCGCATGCCCGGCGCTCGCCAGCAGGTGATGCCCGATCTCGTGGGCAATCGCCCGGCCCAGGACCACGCCGAGCCGGTGGCTGAGCATGGCCTCCGGCTCGTGCGGCCGGCGCATCGCCTGGAGCACCTGCCGCGCGGCGTCGATCGAGGCCACGGCGAGAGGCCGCTGGTGCTGATCGCGCAGCAACTCCGCGACGGCCCAGGTGTGCCCGGCCGAATTCGCTCGCCGCGCCGGCGACACGACCAGCACGCGCAGCGCCCCCGGACCCGGGGGCGCGTCACTTGGGCCGTCCCAGTCCAGGACGACGCCCGCCTCGGCCCAGATCGCCGTTGCCTCGGCGACCATGGCGGCTTTGGCCGACGGCGGCAACGCGGCCGCGGTCGAGAGCCGCACCTGCAGGTGCGGCGTGTCGGGCGGATCGAGCCGGCGGTGGGCGGCGTGCACCTCGAGTGCGGCGGTCACGACCATCACCGCCACGCCGACGCCGAGCCGGGGCCAGGCCGCCATGAAGTGACGGCGGTTGTCGCACGAAAGTCATACCCACGTCAAATCCACGACGTGGATGTGACGCGGCCGTCACGCCATGCTGTGCCGGCGCGTGAGGGCGCAGGACCGCGTCAGGCGCGAAGCGCGTCGGCGGGGTCGACCCGGGCAGCCCGCCGGGCGGGCACCCAGGCCGCGGCCAGGGCCACCACGACGATGCCCGCCGAGGTGCCGACGAGCGTCCAGGCGCTGGCGGCTGGGAGGTCGTCCACCACGCGGCGAGCCAGGTGCTGGCCGAGGACGGCGAGCGGCACGCCGATGGCCACGCCGGCGCCCGCCACGCCGAGGGCGCCGCGGGCGACCAGCCGCAGGATGTCGGCGCGGGTCGCTCCCAGGGCCATCCGGACGCCGATCTCGGCGACGCGCCGTGTGACGGCGAAGGCCAGCAGGCCGTAGAGCCCCACGGCCACGAGCAGGGCGCCAAGGGCGCCGAACGCCCCCGACAGCGTCGCGACGACCCGCTCGGGCACGATCCACGCGTCGATCAGCGCGTTCATCGTGGTCACCGTCGAAATCTGGGCGCCGGCGAGTTCCTCGCGCACGATCCGCCGCACGTCGCCGACGACGGCGGTGGGGTCGCCGGTGGTCCCGAGCGCCAATCGATGGGCGAACAGGCGCGGCTCCTGGAAGGCGTGCAGGTAGATCGTGCGCGGCGGCGGCTCGCGCAGGTTCAGGTACTTGGCGTCGCTGACGACGCCGACGATCTCATAGCGCCGATCGGCGGGCGCGCCGGTGACGCCGCTGCCCGACGGCCCCACCAGCCGGAACCGGCGGCCGAGGGGGCTCGCCGCGCCGAAGTAGTACCGGGCCAGGCTCTGGTTGACGATGGCGACGGGCGGTCCGCCCTGGTCGGCGAACGTGAAGTCGCGGCCGGCGACCAGCGGCGTGCCGAACGTCTCGAAGTAGCGCGGGCCGATCCAGTTGAGCGGGTTGTAGCGACGCGTCTCCGGCGGCTGTTCGACGCCGTCGATCTCGATGAAGCGCGACGCGCCGGCGCCCGACATGGGCGTCACCGCGCTGAGCGTCGCCGCGCGGACGCCCGGAATCTGCGTCACCCGGCCGAGCAGCTGCTGGTACGGCGCGAACAGGTCCTCGCCGCGGTAGCCACTGTGCGTGGGATCCAGCGTGACCAGCAGCAGCGCCGCCCGGTCGAGGCCCAACGGCTGGTTGCGGAGGCTCGAAAGGTAGAGGGCCGAGACCACCGCCGCGTTCAGCAGCACGACCGACAGCGCGACCTGCGCCACCACCAACCCGTTGCCGAACAGACGCCGCGCGCGCGACTCCCCCGCCACGGTCTGCGCCCGCAGCAGCGACGCCGGCGTGGCGCCGGAGGCGTGCCAGGCCGGCGCGACGCTGCAGAGCACCGCGGTCACCAGTGCGACCGCCGCGGTGAACAGCAGCACCGACAGGTCCGGCTGTGTGGGAATCACGACGGCCTGCGGCAGACGTAGGAACTCCTGCCCAGAGACGAGGACGCGCGCCAGCGCGGCCGCGGCCAGCGGCGCCAGGGCGAATCCCGCCACGCCCCCGGCGGCCACGAGCCACAGCGACTCGGCACAGACCTGGCGAACCAACCGCCCCGTGCCGGCCCCCAACGACATCCGAAGGGCCATCTCGGTCTGCCGGGCGGCGCCGCGCGCCACCAGCAGGCTGGCGATGTTCGCGCAGGCGAGCACGAGCAGCAGCGCGACGATCGCCATCAGCACCAGCATCGACGTCGCGAAGCGATCGCGCAGGGCGCCGAAGCCGGACGCGGCCGAGGCCAGCTCGATGGTCAGTTCGCGCATCGGCGCCGCCGACTGCCGCACCCTGGCCAGGTCGTCGAGGCGGTAGCGGTCGAGGACGCGCAGCTCGGCGAGGGCCTGGTCGATCGACACGCCTGGCTTCAGGCGCCCAATCACCCCGGCCGTGAGCGTGCCGTCCGCGCGGCGGCTCGGCCGCTGCAGCAGCGGCTCCGCCGCCGACGGCATCCACAAACTGGCCGCCATGCCCACCTGCAGGCCGAGGAACTCGGGTGCGGCAACGCCGACGACGGTGATCGGCACGTCGTTGACGACGATGCTGCGGCCGACGGCGGCCGGGTCGGCGCGCAGCCGGGTCGTCCAGAACGACCAGCTGACCACGGCGCTGGCGGCGCGAGCCGCGCCCAACTGGTCGTCGTCCGGCCCGATCGCGCGGCCGAGCGCGGTGGCCACGCCCACTCCGGGAAAGAAGTTGCCCGAGACGAACTCGCTTTCGACCGACTCGGCCTCGCCCCCGTGCCCGCTCACCCGCACGCGGCCGCGGGCCACCGCCACGAGATCGGTGAACGACTGGCTGCGATCGCGGTAGTGCTCGTAGTGACGCCACCAGAACGCGCTCATCCGCGGCTCGCCCGGGTAGCGGCTCAGCACCTCGACGAGCTGGTCGGGCTGACGCACCGGCAACGGACGCAGCATCAGCGCGTGCAGCAGGCTGAAGATCGCCGTGTTGGCGCCGATGCCGAGGGCCAGCGAGACGACCACCGCGGCGGTCGCGCCGGGCGAGCGGCGGAGGGCGCGCAAGGCGTCGCGCAGGTCGTGCCACGCGGTGTCGAGCGTCGTCGCCCAGGCCGTGCCGCGCCGGCGAGTCGTCGTCGCCATCACCGCACCGTCACGACGGCGCGCGCGTAGCGCGTCAGTGCCAACGTGCCGTGGTCGGTGGCCTCGGCCACGATGTGGATGGTCTGGCCGGGCGTGGCATCGGCGGGGATGCGGACGCTGGTCGATGGGCCGTCGGCCCGCTCGAGCGTCACGGCGCCGGCATACGTGCCGTAGGTCTCGAACGGCCACCACGACACCGTGACCGTGTCGCCGTCCGGATCACTCGTCGTGGCGCGCAAGGTGACGACCTCGCCCGGCCTCCCGGTGATGGCCGCCTGCGCCAGCGTCACCGTCGGATAGTGGTTCGCGCCGGCGTAGGTGGGCGTGATGGCCCAGGTCATGCGCTCGGCGAGGTCGTGCATGAGCGGGCGCAAGAAGCGCGAGGGCGGACGCGGCCCGGCGGTGGGCGGCGCAACCGCGGGTGCCCCCGGCGCCCCTGGTGGCGGCGCGCCGAACGGCACGATGGTGGTCGTCCCGGCCGTGGCGTACACGGTCGGGTTGCGGCGATTCGCCTGCCGCCAGCCCTCCAGGCCGTTGTCGAGCAGGCTGAGGAACGTCCCGGTGTCGCCCTCGCCGAGGAACTCGCCCTTCGGGCGCGGCGGCGTCCACACGATGTAGCCCTCGGCTTTGAGCTGGTCGGCGGTCTTGTCCGCCTCGCCGAAGTAGTCGAACCTGTCGCCCTTCACCATCTGCTTGCCGTCGCCCCAGACGCGCTGCAACGCGCCGAGGGCGCCTTTGCGGGAGACGTGCGCGTGCATCCACGCGGCCGAGTAGTAGACCGCGTCGGACGCCGCGGCATTGCGCTGGGCGTTGTACGACAGGCCGGCCCTACCGGCGCCGCCGCCGCTGCCGTAGCGAACCTCCGGCCAGTGGGGCTTGATGTAAGTGCGGGCGGTGTCGTCCTGGTCGCCCGACGGATGGATCACGGCCTTGCGGATCACCTTCGCGCGGATGGCCGGCCACTGCGGTGTGCCCTGGAACTGCTCCTCGATCGACTTCAGCGCCCGCGCGATCGTGCTCTGTCCGCCCCAGGCGTGCAGGTAGATCGGCGCGTCGACGTCGTCGAGCAGCAGCGTCCGGATCAGATTCGAGCCATCGGTGTCCTTCGCCATCTCGCCGTCGAACTGGACGTTCCCCCACTTCACCGTCGCCCGCAGCGCCGCCGGGGCGGGATAGCCGGGGCTGTGCACCCTCAGGTTCGGATACGCCGTCTCGTAGGCGTCGAGGACGTCGTCGATGAAACGCTCCTTGGGGTCCCAGCGCCACGACGTGCACGGACACAGGCGCAAGCCGCCGCGGTTGTACTCGCGCCCCGGCACGTCGATGGCCGTGCCCGTGCCGTCGCCGGTCCAGTGGAACTGACTGCTCGCGTAGATGAGGCCCTCGGTCCGGAAGCCGTCGGACATCAGGACGTAGCGGATCATGGAGTTGAGGTCGTCCAGCTCGGGATCGGCCGTGATCACCACGCGCGGCTTCTGGCCGGCCGGGGTCTCGAGGTAGGTGACCGGGGGCGGCGCCTGGCGCGCGGCCGCCGGGATCGGCGGCGCGACTGCCGCCATCAGCGGCAGCGCGAGCCCGATCGTCAGGATGCCGGCTGTCGGGGGCCACGGCGTCACGGTCGCCTCCTGTGGCCGAGAGTATACGGCGCGGGCCGCCCGGCTAGCGCCAGCGCGGTGTGTGCGCCGGCCGGTCGCTTCGTCGGCCGACGTTCCAGATCTCGCCGCATCGATCGCAGCGCCAGTAGCTGTTGACGTCGGGATGCTTCGCGGTCGTGGAGACGGCGGTGGACCGACAGACCGGGCACGCCGGCGACGTGGGTGCGGCGCCGCCCGGCTCGGGACGATTGCTGGGATTCATGGGCCCTCGCCGAAGAGGCTTTGGTGAGGGCTGCGGCCGGCAGGGCCGCCGGACTCAGGAAAGCACGACCGTTCGATTGTACGCCATCCGCGGCGACCCGCCGTGACAACTGGAACCGCCGGCGCGCGTACGGTGGAACCGTCCTGCCGTTCTGAGCCTGCCGACGTCCGAGCAGCACCGCGTGCGGTGCACGCCGACTTGTCCTCCGGTGCGTAGCGAGACACCCGCGTCCATCCCGACTACGGCCGCGTCGTTCGCTGTCGACGGGTGCCTGCTCGCACCAGTGGCCAGCCGTTGTGTCGACAGGTGGAGGACAACATGGAGCACGCGCTGCTCGTCGCCCGCTTACAGCAACTGATCACCGCTCTCGATCTCCGGCGTCCCAGGCCCGCCGGGCGGCTGGAAGCGAAAACGGCGCGTGATTCCGCGCTGCTCCGCGCCGAGGCCGTGTCCCAGCTCGAGGCGCTCGCGACCGCCGCTCCAGACGAGTTCGAGGCCCGCTGGACGGCCTGGCAAGCGCAGGGTCGCGCCCGCCGCCTCGCGGCGAAGCGGCGCTGGGCAACAACCGCGATCGCCGCGCTCGTCATCGCGCTCCTGACGGTGGCGCTTCGGTGGGCGTTCGTCGCCCCGTAGACGGGCGGCATCGACCGATCGCGCAGAGACCGCGGCCCACACCGCTTCCTGGGCGCGGCGCCGGGCGGACGGCTTCACGGTGGTCTCGGATGGTCGCCGAGCGTGGCGGGCCGGCTCGGCGGAACCCCACGCCATAGAATGGCAGACAGGGTGGCCTCCACATCACGGCGCGGCGGCGAGCCTCCGGGCACGCGCGACCTGCACCTGTCCGAACTGCTCGACTTCCGGCCCGACCAGGGCATCATCCGGCTGCACGAGCAGCGCGTCGTCATCCTCAGCGCCGCGGCGATGGGCCTCATGCGCAAGGAGTTGATCGACACGCTCGGGCTCGACACCGCTCGACGCGTCCTGCTCCGGTTCGGGTTCGCCGACGGCTACCACGACGCCGTCAACCTGCGCGCACGCTCGAGCTGGGCCACCCCTGTCGACGGCCTCCGTGCCGGGGCGAGGCTCTACACGCTGGAAGGCATCGTCCGCGTCGACGTCCGGCGCGTCGCGTTCGACGCCGAGACCGGGCGCTTCGAAGAGGAGGTGAGCTGGCACGACTCGTACGAGGCCGAGCAGCACATCCACCACTACGGGAAGAGCGCGGCGTCGGTGTGCTGGTCGTTGCTGGGCTACTCCAGCGGGTTCGCCAGCGCGTGTCTCGGGAAGGAGATCTACTTTCGCGAGATCAGCTGTGCCGGGCAGGGCGCGCGCCACTGTTCGGCGATCGGGCGCGATGTCTCGAGCTGGGGCGCCGACGCCGACTCGATCCGCGCCGACTTCCAGGCCGCGTCGCTCGGCCACGAGGTCGAGCGCCTGCGCGACGCCGTGGGCAAGCGCCTGCGGGAACTGGATCGCCGCGAGCGGCTGCTCCAACGCCGGGAACAGGAGCTCAACCTGCTCATGAAGCGGGTGAACCGCCACGCGACGGCGAAGCACTTCGTGGCCGGCAGCGAGGCGATGCAGCGGGTCCTGGAGCTGGCGGCCCGGGTCGCGCCGCTGGAGACGACGGTGCTCGTCTGCGGTGAGAGCGGCACCGGCAAGGAGTTCGTCGTCAGGCTGATCCACGACCAGAGCCCGCGCGCGGCGGCGCCGTTCGTCAGCATCAACTGCGCGGCGCTCACCGAGACGCTGCTGGAGTCCGAGCTGTTCGGCCACGTGCGCGGAGCGTTCACCGGGGCCGTGCGCGACAAGGCCGGCTTGTTCGAGGTCGCCGGCGGCGGCACGATCTTCCTCGACGAGATCGGCGAGGTCGCGGCCACCGTCCAGGCGAAGCTGCTCCGGGCACTGCAGGAGCGGGAGATTCGCCGCGTCGGCGGCGAGCGCAACATCCCGATCAGCGCCCGCGTCGTCGCCGCCACGAATCGCGATCTGCGGGCGGCCGTCGAGGCCGGCACGTTCAGGGAAGACCTCTACTTCCGGCTCGGCGCCTTCATCATCGACCTGCCGCCGCTGCGTGAACGACGCGAGGACATTCCGGCGCTCGTGCACGGTTTCCTGGTCAGCGCGGCGACGCGGATGGACAAAGACGTGCGGGTGGTGTCGTCCGAGGCGATGTCGGCGCTGATGAACTACCGCTGGCCCGGCAACGTCCGTGAACTCCGGCACGCCATCGAGCGGGCGGTCATCCTCGCCAACGCCGCGACCATCCGCCTCCGCGACCTGCCGGCGGAGATCACGCAGCGCCCGCGCGGCCGCAAGGGCGACGACACCCTCGACCTGCAGCAGCAGGAGCGGCACGCCATCGAGCGCGCCCTGGAGCGATTCGCCGGCAATCGACGCCAGGCGGCCGAGGCGCTCAACATCAGCACCGTCACGCTGTGGCGGAAGATGAAGCAGTTCGGTCTTTCGCCGCCAAGGACGAGCCGCCTCGGCGACCGTCCACGGTAGCATCGCGTCAGTGCTGGGTTTCGTTCTCTCCCCTTTCCTGGTCGCGGCGCTCGCGGCCTGGCTCGTCAGCCGGCATCCCCGTCGCGCGGCATGGCTGGCGGCGTGGCCGGCGGTGCTGGCCGTCGTCTTCGGCCGCGAGCTGTCGCGGCCGCCTCCGCCGGCGGGTCTGCTGATCGAGTGGCCGTGGGCGCCCTCGCTGGGTCTGTCGCTGTCGTTCAACCTCGACGGTCTCGGGCTGCTGTTCGCGACGCTGATCACCGGGATGGGCGCGCTGGTCGTGCTCTACGCGAGCCGCTACCTCGCCGGGCACCCGCAGGCCAACCGCTTCCACGCCTCGCTGTTCGCGTTCATGGGGGCCATGCTCGGCGTCGTCCTCAGCGACGACATCCTGACAGTGTTCGTGTTCTGGGAGCTGACGGGATTCACCTCGTTCCTGCTCATCGGCTTCGAGCACGAGCGGGCCGCCGCGCGATCGGCCGCCACGCAGGCGCTGATCGTGACCGGCGCCGGCGGGCTGGCGCTGCTCGCCGCCGGCGTGCTGCTCGTCGACGTCACCGGCACCGCGCAGCTCTCGGCGATGGCGGCGGCGCGGACGTCGATCCTGGCCAGTGCGCTCTACCCGACCATCGCCGGCCTGGTCCTCCTGGCGGCGTTCACCAAATCGGCACAGGTGCCCTTCCACTTCTGGCTGCCCAACGCCATGGAGGCCCCGACGCCGGTCAGCGCCTACCTCCATTCGGCCACGATGGTGAAGGCCGGCGTGTACCTGATCGCGCGCATGAGCCCGCTGCTCGGCGCGACCGCGTTCTGGACCACCGCGGTCACCGTGGCCGGCGCCGTCACCATGGGCGTCGGTGCGTGGCGGGCGGTGCAGGAGACCGACCTGAAGCGCATCCTCGCCTACTCCACGCTCAGCGCGCTCGGCGTGCTGACGATGCTGCTCGGGGTCGGCACCCGCGAGGCGGTCGTCGCGGCGCTGGTGTACCTGGTGGCCCATGCCGCCTACAAGGGGGCGCTGTTCCTGGTCGCGGGCGTCATCGACCACGAAGTGGGCACCCGCGACGTGTCGGCCCTCGGCGGCCTGCGCCGCGCGATGCCGATCACCGCGGGCGCCGGCGGCCTCGCCGCGCTCTCGATGGCCGGGGTGCCGCTGACGTTCGGATTCGTCGGCAAGGACGGCGCCTACGAGGCCTTGCTGCACCCGGACCACTGGTTCCCCTGGCTGCTCGGGCTGACGGTCGTCGCCAGCATCCTGATGGGTTTGGCCGGGCTGATCGCCGGCGTGTCGCCGTTTCGCGGCCCGGCCGCCACGACGGCGGCCCACGACCCGGCCTGGCCGCTCTGGATGCCACCGCTCTTTCTGGCGGCGGCCGGTCTGCTGATCGGCGTCGCCCCGTCGCTGCTCGACGGCCCGCTGTCGCGGGCGGCCGCCGTCACCGTCGCGCAGCCGCTCGACGTATCGCTCAGCCTCTGGCATGGGGTGACGCCGGCGCTGCTGCTCAGCGGCCTGACCCTCGCCGCGGTCGCACTCCTCTACCCGACGCCGCTGGCGGCTCGCACGCGCACCTGGCTTCCACGCCACGGCAGCGAGGACGGGTATCGGGTCGCGCTGGCGACGCTGCACTGGGTGAGCCGGCTGATCGCTCCGCTCCTGCACAGCGGGTCGCTGCGCACCTACGTCATGATCATCGTCGCGACGACGGCGGCCATCGGCGGCACGGCCCTGCTGACCGATCCCGGCCTAGGCTCCGCGGTGCCCCGCACCGCCATCGCGGCACACGACGTGCTGATCGTCGCCGTCGTCATCGCCGGGGCCCTTGCGGCGGCGGTGGCGCGGACGACGATGGCGGCCGTGCTCTCATTGGGCGCCGTCGGCTACGGCGTGGCGCTGACGTTTCTCGGCTTCGGCGCGCCCGATCTCGCGATGACGCAGTTCTCGGTGGAAACCCTCACCGTGTTCATCTACGTGCTCGTGTTCCGGCACTTCCGCGCCCTCCGCGACCTGTCATCGCGCCTGGTCCGCGTGCGCGACGGGATCATCGCCGCCGGCATCGGCGTGTTCATCGGCGGCCTGCTGCTGTCGGTGGCGACGACC
Source organism: uncultured Bifidobacteriaceae bacterium (assembly GCA_964442845.1). Classification (GTDB taxonomy): domain Bacteria; phylum Acidobacteriota; class Vicinamibacteria; order Vicinamibacterales; family UBA2999; genus CAWAYR01. The sequence continues at coordinate 24,826 of CAYUAX010000038.1, forward strand.
GAGACGGCGCCGCGGCTGAAGGAGTACTTCGCCACGTTCGGTCCGACACTGGGCCATGGGCGCAACATCGTCAACGTCATCCTGGTCGATTTCCGGGCCTTCGACACCCTTGCGGAGATCACGGTGCTGGCCACGGCCGCGCTCGGCGTTCGGGCGCTCCTGCGCGTCGCCGCCGACAGCCGCCAGGACCACGCCGCGGTGACCCCGGTGGACTCGCCCATCTTCCGCACCGCCGCGCGGCTCCTGATGCCGTTGCTGCTGGTGTTCGCGGTGTTCCTGCTGCTGCGCGGCCACGACCAGCCCGGTGGCGGCTTCGTCGCCGGGCTGGTGACCGCCGCGGCGTTCGCGCTCTACGCCCTGGCCTACGGCGTGACACGCGCCCGACACGCTCTGCTCGTGCGCCCCATGACCCTGCTGGGCACCGGCCTCCTCATCGCCCTGCTCTCCGGCACACCCGCCATCCTTCGCGGCGAACCCTTCCTGACCGCGTGGTGGGGGCCCGGGCCGGTCCCCTTCGGCACGCCCGTCGTGTTCGACGTCGGCGTGCTGCTGGTCGTCGCCGGCGTGGTGTTGATGATGATCTTCAGCCTGGCGGAGGAGGCCTAGTGGAAGGGCTGCTCGCGCTGGCGTCCGGCGTGCTGTATGCCGCCGGCATCTACCTCCTGCTGCGGCGGCGCCTCGCCCAGCTCATCATCGGCATCGCCCTGCTGTCGAACGGGACCAACCTGCTGACCTTCACCGCCGGCGGGCTGACGCGGGCACGGCCGCCGGTCGTCCCGGCCGAGGCCGAGGCGCTGGCCGAGCCGTACGCCGATCCGGTTCCGCAGGCGCTCGTGCTGACGGCGATCGTGATTGGCTTCGGCCTGCTCGCCTTCTCGCTCGTGCTGGCGCACCGGGTGCACGACACCGTCGGCACCGATGACGTGGACGTCGTGGGCAGGGAACGATGAGGGCTCTGGTGCTGCCGATCCTGGTGCCGATGACCACCGCCGCGGTGCTCATGCTGGCGCCGGCGCGGCCCGTGCTGCAGCGGTGGCTGTCGCTCGTCGGATCGGCCCTGCTGCTGGCGAGCGGGATCCTGGTGTTCCTGCGTGTGAACGCGGCCGGCGTGCAGGTGCTGCAGGTCAGCGGCTGGCCGGCGCCGTTCGGCATCACCCTGGTCGCCGATCTGCTCGCGGCGGTCCTGGTCGTCGCCGTCGGCGTGGTCGGCACGGCAATCGCCGTGGTCGCGTTCTCGGGCGTCGATCCGCGCCGTGAGGCGTTCGGCTACCACCCCTTGATCCAGATCCTGCTGATGGGGGTCGCCGGGGCCTTCCTCACCGGGGACCTCTTCAACCTCTACGTCTGGTTCGAGGTCATGCTGGTGGCGTCCTTCGTGCTGATGGCGCTCAACCGCACCCGCGAGCAGATCGAAGCCGCTTTCAAGTACGTCACCATCAACCTGCTGGCGTCGTCGATCTTCCTGACCGCGCTCGGACTGCTCTACGGCGCCACCGGGACGCTGAACATGGCCGAACTCGCCCGGGTGTGGCCGACGCTCAGGGCACCGGGCGTCGACGCCGTGCTGGCCGTGCTCTTCCTGATCGCGTTCAGCATCAAGGCCGGCCTGTTTCCGTTGTTCTTCTGGCTGCCGGCGTCGTACCACACCCCGCCGGCGGCGATTGGCGCCGCGTTCGCCGGCTTGCTCACCAAGGTGGGCGTCTACGCCCTGATCCGCGTCTTCACCCTGCTGTTCCACACCGCGTCGCCGGCCCTGTTCGCGCTCCTCCTGGCGATGTCGGCGGCGACGATGCTGATCGGGCTGGTCGCGGCGCTGAACGAGCGCGACTTCCGCCGCGTGCTGTCGTTCAACCTCGTCGGCCACATCGGCTACACGACGGCGAGCCTCAGCCTGCTGACGCCGGCGGCGCTGGCCGGCGCCATCTTCTACGTGCTGCATCACATCGTGGTGATCACCAACCTGTATCTGGTCAGCGGCGTCCTGCTGCGGTTGCGCCGCACCACCGACATGGCCGGGCTCGGCGGCTTCTACCGCGACCAGCCGCTGTTCGCCGCCCTGGCGATGGTTCCCCTGTTCTCGCTCGCCGGCGTGCCGCCGCTGTCGGGCTTCCTCGGCAAGCTCGCCATCGTCGAGGGCATGTTCGGCGCCGGCGCCTACTGGGTCGGCGGCCTGGTCCTCGTGGTGGGCCTGCTCACGCTGCTGTCGATGGCGCGGGTCTGGGCCGACAGCTTCTGGAGCCCGGCGGCCGCCACAGCGCGCGACCTGGCGACGCCGGGCACGCCGTTTCTGGCGGCGATTGCCGCCCTCAGCCTGGTGACGGTGGCGATGACGATCGGCGCCGAGCCGCTCTTCGAGCTCGCCTCGCGCGGCGCACACCAGCTGCTGCAGCGCGACGAGTACGTCCGGGCCGTCCTCGGAGACGTGCGCTGATGTTGCTGGGCAGCATCCTCCTCGCCCTGGTCTGGGCGGCCTTGCAGGGCGAGATCTCTCTGGCGAACCTGCTGGTCGGCTACGCGATCGGCTACGGCGTTCTAGCGATGCTGGCGAAGGGGGGCGTGATGCCCTCGACGCTGGTCTCCCGAACGGCGCGCGCGCTGGAGCTGGCGGCGTTCTTCGCCTGGGAACTGCTGGTCGCGAACTTCCGGGTCGCCGCCGACGTGCTGTTCAGCCACAGGCTCGAACCCGCCGTGGTCGCCATCCCGCTGGACGTCACCTCCGACGGCGAGATCCTGCTGCTCTCGATGCTCATCAACATCACGCCCGGCAGCGTCACCCTCGATC
>CAYUAX010000038.1:27617-32122 GCA_964442845.1 uncultured Bifidobacteriaceae bacterium
CCGCCGCACACTGTACGTGCACGTGATGCACATGACGACCGCCGACCAGACGCGACGGGACATCAAGACCGGGTTCGAACGGCGCGTCAAGCGGCTATTCGAGTAGACGACGGGACGCGCGCATGCTGGAGACCGTTTCGCAGATCACGCTGGTCACGCTGGCCGTGGCGCTGCTCATCGCCTTCGTCCGCCTCGTCAAGGGGCCGACGCTGCCCGACCGGATCGTGGCGATGGACCTCTTCGGCGTGCTCGCCGTCGGCGTGATCGTCGTCCTCGCCGGCTGGAGCCGCGTCCACGCCACCCTCGACGCGGCACTCGTCATCGCCCTGATCGGCTTCCTCGGCACCATCGCCTACGCCACCTACGTGGAGCGAGGAGACCCGCAATGACCGACATCGCGACCGCTGTCCTGTGGCTCGCCGGATCGCTGTTCGCCCTGCTCGCCGCCGTGGGGGTGCTGCGCATGCCCGACGTGTTCACGCGGATGCAGGCCTCGACCAAGGCGGCGACGCTCGGCCTGGGCTGCCTGCTGGTCGGCGCGGCGCTCCAGATGGCCGACTTCGCCTCCTTCATCAGGCTCACCAGCATCGGCGCGTTCGTGCTGCTGACGACGCCGGTGGCGGCGCACGTGATCGCCAGGGCGTCGTACGTCGCGGAGGTCCCGCTGTGGAAGGGAACCGTCCTCGACGAGCGACGGCAGCGGGCGGCGGACTCGCACGCCGAGCGGCGCAGCGCGATCGATGGGCCGCCGCGGTGATCGACCTGTGCTGAGACGCGGGGCCTGACCGTCTAGAACCAGGTGCGAAGACCCACCGCCACGCGCGTGCCGGCGACGTCGTGGCCGGCCGCCCGCGCCAGGTCGGCGGTCGCGAAGAACCTGCGCGACCAGACGACACCGACGTACGGCGCGAACTCGCGCCGGAACTCATAGCGCAGGCGCAGGCCGAACTCGCCCGTGGACAGTCCAGTGCCGACCAGGCGTTCGCGGTCGGCGCGGCCGTAGACCTCGAATTCCAGCAGCGGCTGGAGCACCAGGCGATTGGTGATCAGCAGGTCGTAGTCCGTCTCGACGCGCACGTGGGTGCGGCCGGAGGGCTCGACGTATGCGGACGCTTCGACCTCGAACCAGTAGGGGGCCAGCCCCTGGACACCGAGCGCGAGCGCGGTGCGGGGGGTGCCGGGCAGCGTGTCCACGCGAATCCCGGCCGTCACGTCCCACCACCTGGCCACGGCGCGGCCGTAGAGCAGGTGCGTCTGCGCCTGCTCGATGCGGCTGCCGACGCGGTCGCCCTCGCTGCGGAACCAGAAGCGGTTGCGGTCCTGGCCCACCCAGCCCTTGGTGTCCCAGCTGAACGCGTCGAGTCCGCGCCCGCCCTGCCACTCGAGCTGGTCGAACAGCACGAAGTAGTTCACCGAGGTGTCGTGCGCCGGGTGGCCGTGCACATCGGGAAACGCCGCCTCGCGGTCGGCGTCGGTCACTGGCGGAATGAACGCCGGCAGGGGCTCCGCGGTTTGCGCCCGCGCGCACAGCGGCGCCAGCAGCACGAGGGCGAGGGCGAGTCTGGCAGCCATGGGGGTCACGACTGCCGGCCTTCGTCGACGCGCACTTCGCGCATCATGCCGGCCTCCATGTGGAAGAGCAGATGGCAGTGGTACGCCCAGCGTCCGAGGGCGTCGGCCGTCACGCGGTAGCTGCGCCGTGTGCCGGGCGGCATGTCGATGGTGTGCTTCCGGACCTTGAACTTGCCCTCGGCATCCTCCAGGTCACTCCACATGCCGTGCAGGTGGATGGGGTGCGTCATCATCGTGTCGTTGACGAGCACGATCCGCACGCGTTCCCCGTAGGTGAGCCGGATCGGCTCGGCCCCGGAGAACTTGATGCCGTCGAACGACCAGGCGAAGCGTTCCATGTGCCCGGTGAGGTGCAGCTCGATGGTGCGGGTCGGCTCGCGGCCGTCGGGATCGTCGAAAACGCTGGTCAGGTCTGCGTACGTCAGAACGCGCCGGCCGTTGTCCCTCAATCCGATTCCAGGGTCATCGAGCTTCGGCGACGGCGTCATCGTCTGCATGTCGACGAGCGGATTGCCTCGCTCAGAGGGGGGATGCGCCTGCACCGAGCCACCCATCGCGGACATATCGTGCCCGGCGTGCGGATCCGGTGTCGGCGCCGCCTGCGGCATCGCATGACCGGCGTGCGGGTCGGGGGCCGCAGCCACCGGAGGTGGCGTCACCGGCATGGCATGGCCCGCATGCGGGTCTTCGGCGGCGGGCGGCGGCGCCGGCATGGCGTGCCCTGCGTGGGGGTCCACGGAGGCGGGCGTCGAGGCCGCGTCCATCGAGCTCATGTCGTGCCCCATCCCGCCGTGCCCCATGTCGGCCATCGTCAGCACGGGCCGCGGATCGAGTGCCGGCACCGGCGCCGACAACCCCGAGCGGACGGCCAGCGTTCCAGCGGCGAACCCGGTGCGGTCCATCGCCTGCGCGAAGATGGTGAAGGCGTCCTGACCGGAGGGCTCGACAATCACGTCGTAGGTTTCAGCCACGGCGATCCGGAACTCGTCCACGGAAACGGGCCGTACCGGCAAGCCGTCCGCGGCGACGATGGTCATCTTGAGCCCCGGGATCCGCACGTCGAAATACGACATGCCCGAGCCGTTGATGAAGCGGAGCCGTACCTTCTCGCCCGGCGTGAACAGCCCCGTCCAGTTGCCGGCGGGCGCGCGGCCGTTCATCAGGTAGGTGTAGGTGTAGCCGGTCACGTCGGCCAGGTCGGCGGCGCTCATGCGCATCTGGCCCCACATCCGCCGTTCCTCGAGCGTGGCCCCGAGTCCTTGCTTGCGCACGTCCTTGATGAACGTGGTCAACGTCCGCTGCCTGAAGTTGTAGTAGTCCGACTGCTTCTTCAGCTTCTTGAAGACACGTGCCGGGCGCTCGTCGGTCCAGTCGGTGAGCATGACGACATGCTCGCGATCGCAACCGATCGGGTCGGGTTCGCGCGGCTCGATCACCAGCGGACCGTAGACGCCCTGCTGCTCCTGGAAGCCCGAGTGGCTGTGGTACCAGTAGGTGCCCGACTGCTTCACGGTGAACCGGTAGCGATACGCCTGGCCCGGATGGATGCCCGAAAAGCTCAGCCCGGGCACCCCGTCCATGTTGGCCGGCAGCAGGATGCCGTGCCAGTGAATCGACGTGTCCTCGTCGAGGCTGTTCGCGACGTTGAGGGTGATCGTGTCCCCCTCCCGCCATCGCAGCAGGGGCCCGGGCAGCGAGCCGTTGATCGTGAGCGCCGTCCGCGGGGCGCCCGTGAGATTGACCTCGGTTTCGCCGATGCGCAGGTCGAACTCGGTGCCGGTGAGCACCGCGGATTCCTGCCGCTGGCGGGACTGCGCCCATGCCGGCTGGCGCAGCAGGCCGACGCTGGCGGCCGCGCCGCCGATGGCGAGCCCTTTCACGAAGGTACGGCGCGACGGCGCGACGCGCGGGTACGACGACGGACGATGCGAGAGCATCGACGATCTCCTGGCTGATTGCGCCGACACATGCCGGCGCCGAACTCGACGGGCGAAACGGGAGCGTGAGCGAGAGCGCGCGGGCGGCGCTCAGGAGGGGGCGATCAGATCCGGAGCGTCAGCGGCGCCCTGGTGGGCGAGGGCGGTGGGACGGGAGGGCTCGGCGGGGCCGCCGCGTCTGTCGTGGCGCTCAGGTGGAACACGGCCACCGACACGGTCGGTGCCATCGCGAACGCCTTGCCGTCGGTCCGCTCCACGCCGGGGCCGGCCGCGAACGCGATGGGGCCGGCGACGCAGCAGTTGTCGCAGCTGCCGACGAGACGTGCGTCCGACGGAACCAGCGGCGACGCGGTCGCCACAGTCGCCGAGGGCTGGGTCGGGGCCGCCGTGCCGTGATGGGCATGCGGGGACGCAGCCGCCGGCTCTGTCATGCCGCCGTGGCCGTTGTGACCCGGCTGCGTGCCATCCATGGCACTCGCCGCCACCGGGCTGTCCAGACACATGGCCATGCACGCCGACAGCACAGCCGGTGATCCGGACAGCGCGAAGGCCATCGCGACCGACGTCAGCCGCTGAGCAAAGGACGCCACACCCCGAGTATACGCGCAACCCGGATTCGATGTCGCTGCGACCCCGCGCGCCTTCGTGGAGTGGCCGGACATCACCGCGCCTGACGCCGCAGCCGAAGGGCGTTGCCGATGACCGATACGGAACTGAATGTCATGGCCGCGCTCGCGATGATGGGACTCAGGAGCATCCCGAACGCGGGATACAGCACCCCGGCCGCCACGGGGACGCCGAGCGCGTTGTAGATGAACGCAAAGAAGAGATTCTGGCGGATGTTGCGCATCGTGGCCCGGCTCAGGCGACGTGCCCGTACCAGACCCCGCAGGTCGCCCTGCACGAGCGTGACGCCGGCGCTCTCCATGGCGACGTCGGTCCCCGTGCCCATGGCAATCCCGACCTCGGCCTGTGCAAGAGCCGGCGCGTCGTTGA
>CAYUAX010000039.1:0-31698 GCA_964442845.1 uncultured Bifidobacteriaceae bacterium
GCTGGGCGGCGCCTGCGGGCTGCTGGTGGCGGCGTGGCTGGGCGACCTGCTGCTCGGGGTGCTGCCGCTCGATGGCCTGGGCGTATCGCTGACGACGACGCCGGACCGCCGGGTGCTCGCCTTCACGCTGGGCGTTTCGGTGATCACGGCGGTGCTCTTCGGCCTGGCGCCGGCTCTGCGCGGCTCGGCGGTCGACCTCAACCGCGCCCTCAAGGAGGAAGCGAGCGCCGCCGGCGGCGGCGTCCAGCACGCGCGGCTGCGCCAGACGCTGGTCGTCGCCCAGGTTGCGCTGTCGACGCTGCTGGTCGCTGGGGCCGGGCTGTTCGCGCGCAGCCTCGACAACCTCAAGTCGCTCGGCCCCGGCTTCGACACCGATCACATCGTGACGTTCGCGGTGAACGCGCCGCTCTCCGGGCATTCGCAGGTGGCCACCAAGCAGCTCTACGCCCGGCTCACCGACGATCTCGCCCGCCAGCCCGGCGTGACGGCGGTGTCGCTGGCCGACGAGGCGCTGCTCACCGGCAGTTCGTCGCGGCGGACGCTGCGCGTCCAGGGCTACGAGCCGCAGCAGGGCGAGGACATGAACCCGTGGACCTGGGAGGTCGGCCCTGGCTACTTCGCCACGCTCGGCGTGCCGCTGGTCGCGGGACGCGACTTCACCGACCGGGACGCCGCCGGCGCTCCCGACGTGGCGATCGTCAACGAGACGTTCGCGCGCTACTTCTTCGGCGCCGACAACCCGATCGGCCGGCGCATCGGCTTCAGCGCTCAGAACGACCCGGGGCGCATGGAGATCGTCGGCGTGGTGAAGGACACCGCCTACACCCAGGTCAGGCCCGGCGAAGCAGGTGGCGACGCCACCGGCACGCTGCGCAGCGCCAGCACCGGCGTGCCGCGCGTGGTCTACACCCCGTACCAGCAGTCGAGCGAGATCGGGCAGGTGACGTTCTACGTGCGCGCCACGGCCGCCGCGGCGCCGGCCGTGCCGGCCCTGGCCCGCGAGGCGGTGCAGCGCGTCGACCGCGGCCTGCCGGTGTTCGCGATGACGACGCTGGCGACGACCGTCGACCAGTCGCTGGCGGTCGAGCGGATGCTGGCGCTGCTCTCGACGCTGTTCGGTGCGCTGGCGACCACCCTGGCGGCAGTCGGCCTCTACGGGTTGATGAGCTACACGGTGGCCCGGCGCACGCGCGAGATCGGCATCCGTATCGCGCTCGGCGCGGCGCGTCCCGACGTGCTCGGCCTGGTGCTGCGCGACGTCGCGGTGCTGACCGGCGTCGGCATCACGGTGGGGTTGCCCGGGGCCTACGCCATCGGCCGGGCCGCGGAGTCGCGCTTGTTCGGCCTGTCGCCGCTCGACCCGTGGTCGCTGGCCCTGGCCGCCGGCCTGCTGGCGTTCGTGAGCCTGGCCGCCGGGTACCTGCCGGCCCGGCGGGCGGCGGCGACGCAGCCGCTGCTGGCCCTGCGCGCGGACTGAGTGTCACCGGCTCGATCCACGGACCGGAGTCGGTGACTCAGAGTCAGTGACTCAGAGCCGATTACAATTCGCTGCATGGTCGCTCGTGTGCTGCCGCTCCTGCTGGGCGCGATGATCGGGGCGGCCGCCCCGGTGTCCGCGCAGACCGCCGTCCCCGCCCCCGGCATCCCGCTCGACGTCGCCACCCGTCGCGCCGCCATCGTCAAGGATCTCCGCTACGAGCTGGCGCTCGTCATTCCGCGCGAGCAGACGGTGCCGATCACCGGGACCATGACCGCCCGCTTCGCGCTGGCCGACGCGTCGCAGCCGCTGGTGCTCGACTTCGCGCCCGGCGCGGCCAACGTGACGAGCGTGAAGGTCGGCGGCGTGGCCGTGACCGCCACGTTCCCGCAGGACCACATCGTCGTGCCGGCGTCGGCGCTGACGGCCGGGCACACCGAGATCGCCATCGCGTTCACCGCCGGCGACGCGTCGCTCAACCGCAACCCCGACTTCCTCTACGCGCTCTTCGTGCCGGCACGGGCGCACCTGGCGATCCCGGTCTTCGATCAACCGGATCTGAAGGCACGCTGGACGCTGGAACTGAACTACCCCGGCGACTGGCAGGCGGTGAGCAACGGCGCGCCGGGGACGATAGAGGAGATCGCCTTCTTCGACGGCCCGGCCCGCGGCGGCAGCGCCGTCACGCTGCGCTTCGCCGAGACCCAGCCGCTGCCCACCTATCTCTTCTCGTTCGTCGTCGGCGATTTCAAGGTCGAGCAGGCGGTGCGCAACGGCCGCACGTTCCGCTTCTACCACCGCGAGACCGACGCCGCGAAGGTAGCCCGCAACCTCGAGGCGATCTTCGATCTCCACGCCCGGGCGCTCGCCTTCATGGAGGAGTACACCGGCATCCCCTACGCCTTCGGCAAGTTCGACTTCGTCGGCATTCCGGCGTTCCAGTTCGGTGGGATGGAACACGCCGGGAAGATCCTCTACAACGCCACCGGGCTCCTGCTCGACGAATCGGCGACGCAGAACCAGTACCTGGGCCGCGCCTCGGTCATCGCCCACGAGACGGCGCACATGTGGTTCGGCGACCTGGTGACGATGCGCTGGTTCAACGACGTGTGGATGAAGGAGGTCTTCGCCAACTTCATGGCCGCGAGGATCGTCAACCCGTCGTTTCCCGAGGTGAACCACGACCTGCGCTTCCTCTACGCCCACTACCCCGCCGCCTACGAGGTCGATCGCACCGCCGGCGCCAACGCGATCCGCCAGCCGCTCGACAACCTGAGCGAGGCCGGCAGCCTCTACGGCGCGATCATCTACCAGAAGGCGCCGATCGTCATGCGCCACCTCGAAGCGGTGCTCGGCGTGGACTCGTTCCGCGACGGCCTGCGCGAGTACTTGAAGGCGCACGCCTTCGGCAACGCGACGTGGAGCGACCTGATCGCCGTGCTCGACGCGCGCACGCCGGTCGATCTCGTGCGCTGGAGCCAGGTGTGGGTCGAGAGCCCGGGCCGGCCGACCATCGCCACCGAGCTCGAGATGCATGGCGGCCGAATCCAGCGCCTGGCGTTCCGCCAGGCCGACGGCCGCGGCCGCGACCTCACGTGGCCGCAGCAGCTCCGCGTCGTCGTCGATCAACCCGACGGCCCGAAGACGATCACCGTGGCGCTCGACGGCGCCCGCGCCGCCGTGGCCGACGTGGTCGGCTGGCCGGCGCCGCGCTACGTGCTGCCGACCGGCGGCGGCTGGGCCTACGGCGGCTTCGTGCTCGACCCGCTGTCGCGCGGCTACCTGTCGCGCAACGTGGCGTCGATTGCCGACCCGCTCACGCGCGGCGCGGCGTGGGTCACGCTGTGGGAATCGATGCTCGACGGCGACGTGCCGGCGACGACGTTCGTGGACAGCGCGCTGGCGGCGGTGGTGGCGGAGCCCGATGAGCAGAGCCGGGCGCGCCTGCTGAACTACCTCGCCGGGGCGTGGTGGCGGCATCTGAGCGACGAGGACCGCGCGGTGCGCGCCGCCGGCGCCGAGAAGACGCTGCGTGCCGGCCTCGACGGCGCCGCGACGGCCAGTCAGAAATCGGCGTGGTTCGGCGCCCTCCGGCGCATGGCCACGACCGCGCCGACGCTGGCGTGGCTCACCACGGTCTGGGATCGCAGCACGCCCATCGCCGGACTGCCGCTCGCCGAGGCCGACTACTCGGCGCTGGCGCTCGATCTGGCGGTGCGCGAGGTCCCCGGCTGGGCGAAGGTGCTCGGCGGCCAGCTGGCCCGCATCGACAACCCGGATCGCAAGGCGCGCTTCCAGTTCATCATGCCGGCGCTGTCAGCCGATGCCGCCGTGCGCGAGCGCTGGTTCCTGGCCCTGAAGGACGTCGCCAACCGCCGCCGCGAGCCGTGGGTGCTCGACGGCCTCGATTACCTGCACCACCCGCTGCGCGCCGCCGCGTCGGCGAAGTACGTGCGGCCGAGCCTCGACCTGCTGTGGGAGATCCAGAAGACCGGCGACATCTTCTTCCCGAAGCGCTGGATGGACGCGACGCTGGGCGGCTACCGCGCCCCGTTCGTGGCGACGGCGGTGCGCGACTTCCTCGCCGCCACACCGCCGTCATATCCCACCCGGCTCACGAACATCGTCCTGCAATCGGCCGACGAGCTCTTCCGCGCCGCCGATCGCCAATAGACGGGTGGGACGGTCCCGGAGACGATTCGCGCCACAGCCGATTCTGCGACCTTGGCAGGAATTGGCATGCTCGGCGATTGTCTCCGTGACAGTCCCGATGACATCTACTGGCTCGTCCGCGCGCCCTTGGTCACCAGCTTCTGGACCCGCCAGTTGATCAGCTCGCCGACCCAGATTTCGTTCTCCGACGGGCAGGCGATGGCGTGGATCCAGCCGAACTCGCCGAGGTTGCGGCCCGGGCCGCCGTAGACGCCGAGCAGCTTGCCCTCGAGCGACACCTTGTAGATGCGGCTCGGGTAGAGGTCGCCGACGAACAGCACCGGGTTCGGGCCGGGCGTCATGCAGAGCGCATCGGGCGCGCCGGGCGCCTGGGAACCGGTCTTGCCGTTCGGGTTCTCGCCGCCATAGACGATCTTGCCGCGCTTGGTGTCGACCGGTACGTCGATGGTGAACTCGCGGAGGTACTTGCCTTCCGTGTCGAACACCTGGATGCGGCGGTTGCCGCGGTCGGCGACGAAAATCTCGTCCTTCGGCGAGACGGCCACGCCGTGCGGCGTGTCGAACTGGCCCGGGCCGCTGCCGAGCGAGCCCCAGCTGGCCACCCACTCACCCTTCGCGTTGGCCTTGCCGACGCGTGAGTTCACGTAGCCGTCGGTGAAGTAGCTGTTGCCCTTCGAGTCCCACGCCACGTCGGTCGGCTGGTTGAAGACGTTGTCGCGGTGCACCGGGACCGGGTTGCGGGGGTTGTTGTTCTCGGGGATCTTCACGTCGACGCCGGCCCGCTTCAGCACGCCTGCAAGCTGCGACGCGTAGTCGGGCGGCGCGTCGAAGTGCGACGACTCGCCGCGGCGGCCGAAGACCCATTCGGCGCGTCCCTCGGGGTTGAACTTGACGATCATGTTCGACCCTTTGTCGACGATCCAGATGTTGTCCTGCTTGTCGATGCGGACGGCGTGAGCGTACGACAGCGCGAAGTTGTTCTTGCCGATCTCGCGCACGTACTTGCCGTTGGCGTCGAACTCGAGCAGCTGGGCGGCCTGGTTCATGTACGACGGACCGGTCAGGTTGCCGCGCGAGAAGACGAAGATGTGCCGCTTGGAATTGACGGCCACGCCGGCGATCTCGCCGAAGTGGATGTCGGGCGGCAGGGTCAGCGGGTTCGGCACCGAGACGAACGGCAATTCGGGCACCGGGGCCGCCTGCCGGGCGGATGTGGGCAGAGTGACCAGCGTGGCGCAGGCCAGCGCCAGGACGACACGTCTCATAGCGACCTCCAGAGCCGGGGCCGCGCGGCCACTCGGCGAGCGCGCCGATGGTACCGGGGCCTCCTGAGCCAGCGCAAGGCGGCGGCCGAAGATGCCGAGACATCTCGATGACAAGACCGCGGCGCCGTCGTGCCGGCCGCGGCGCGGCTACAATGCCCGCCGGGAGCCCACCATGCTGCACCGCCTCGCGATCGTCGCCGTCGTCCTCGCGCTGTCCGCGGCCGGCGGTCTGGCCCCCTCCGCCCAGAGCCGTGCCGTCACCCTGCGCGCCCCGCTGCTGCTCGACGGCCGCGGCGGATCGCAGGCCGGGGCGACGGTCACGGTGGACGGCACCACGATCGTCGCGGTCGGCACGGCGACCGGCGCCGCCACCTACGACCTCGCCGGTCTCACGCTGCTGCCGGGTTTCATCGACACCCACGTCCACATCGGCTGGCACTTCGACGCCAACGGGCGCTACCACTCCGGACCGGAACCGGCCGACCAGGCCGCCCTCTACGGCGCCGAGAACGCCTATGTCACGCTGATGGCCGGGTTCACGACCGTGCAGAGCGTCGGCGCGGCGTCCGACAAGCCGCTGCGCGACGCGCTGGCCCGCGGCGTGATCCCCGGGCCGCGGCTGCTGTCGTCGCTCGGCCAGATCGCCAACCCGAAGCTCACCCCCGACGAGATCCGCGGCGAGGTGCGCAAGTTCAAGGCCGCCGGCGCCGACCTGGTGAAGATCTTCGCCTCGGCCAGCATCCGCGACGGCGGCGTGCCGACGCTGTCGCAGACCCAGCTCGACGCCGCCTGCGGCGAAGCCACGGCGCTGGGGCTGCGCTCGATGGTGCACGCCCACGCGCCCGAGGCGATGATGCGCGCGGCCCGCGCCAGGTGCACGGTCGTCGAGCACGGCGGGCTGGCCGACGCTGCCGCCCTGAAGATGCTCGCCGACGCCGGCGTGTGGTTCGATCCGAACATCGGCCTGGTGACCCAGAACTACCTCGAGAACAAGGCGCGGTTCCTCGGCATCGGCAACTACTCCGAGGAAGGGTTCGCGTCGATGGAGAAGGCGCTCGGCTTCAAGGACGCGATGTTCGCGGCGGCGCTCAAGACGCCGAACCTGAAGATGGTGATGGGCACCGATGCGGTGGCCGGCGCGCACGGCCAGAACATGCGCGAGATCGTCGAGCGGGTGAAGTCGGGCCAGGCCCCGGCCGAGGCGATCAAGTCGCTCACCTCGCTGGCCGCGGAGTCGATGCGCCTGCAGGGCGAAATCGGCGCTATCGCGCCCGGGCTGCAGGCCGATCTCGTCGCCGTCGAGGGCAACCCGCTGACCGACATCACCGCGCTGCAGCGCGTGCGCTTCGTGATGCGCGGCGGCACGGTCTATCGGAACGTTCGGCGCTGACATGCCGGCACGAACTCGGCTCGTCCTGCTCGTCGCGCTGGCCCTCGCCGCGTCCTCTCCGGCGCTGGCCCGCCAGGCGCAGCACGCCGTCGTGCGCGGCACGGTCACCGACACCGCCGGCGCGCCCGTCGCCGGCGCCGTGGTGAGCCTGGTCGATGCTCTCGGCTACGCCGTGCAGGTCGCCGCCGCCGATACCGGCGGCGGGTTCACCTTCGCTGCGGTGCCGCTCGGCACCTACACCCTGCGCGCCGAGGGCGGCACGACGCTCGGCGCCGCGCGCACCGTCGTCGTCCAGTCGGCGCTTCCGGTGCAGGTGACGCTCGCCCTCACGTCGCGGGTGTCGGAGCACGTCGTCGTCCACGGCGCCGCGGCGCAGCCGTCGGTAACCACCCGCACCACCCTGTCCGGCGATGCCGTGCGCGCCGCGCCGGCCCGCCTGTCGAGCCGATCGCTGCAGCAGATGCTGGCGACGCTCGCCGGCTGGGCCAGCGAAGACAACGGCCTGCTGCACGTGCGCGGCATCGACGACGGGTTCCTGTACCTGGAGGACGGCGTGCCGGTCTACGACCGGCTCGACCAGACGTTCGGCGTCGCTCCCGATGCTTCGGGGGTGGGCAGCCTGCACGTGATGACCGGCTACATTCCGGCTGAGTTCGGCCTGAAGTCCGGTGCGGTGATTGAAGTGCGCTCGGCCGCGCTGGCGCAGCGGACCTGGAGCGGCACGCTCGACGCGGGCTCCGGGAGCAACCGCCTCGGCGCCGCCCGGGGCACGGCCGGCGGCGGCTTCGGCCGCCGCGGCGAGCTCACGGTGTTCGGCGCCGGCGAGCGCTCCGAGCGGTTCCTCGACCCGGTCCATCCCGACAACCTGCACAACACCGGCGGATCGGCCTCGGGCGGCGTGCGCGCGGCGTGGCCCTTCGCCAGCGGCGAGCGGCTATCGGTCGCCGCCAGTCTCGGCCAGTCGCGCTTCGACGTGCCGCACGGCGACGTGCAGGAGTCGGCCGGGCAGGACCAGCGGCAGTGGCTGCAGCAGCGCGCGGCGTCGGCGTCGTGGCAGCGCCCGTGGGGCACCTCGGTCGTCTCGCACGTCGCCGCCTACCACCGACGCGTCGACGCCGAGTTGCGCGACACGACGGCGGCGGTGCCGCTGTTCGCCACCTCGGACCGGCGCCACGATCGGCTCGGCGCCCTGGCGAGCGTCACCTGGCAGCGCCAGCGCCACACGCTCAAGGCCGGGGTCGAAGCGGCGCGGCTGAACCTGCGCGAGTCGTTCCTGTTCGCGATCACCGACGAGGACGCCGCCGAAGAAGCCGGACTGAGCGAGGCCGCGGAGGACTTCACGCTCGCCGACCCGTTCCTCTTCGCCGACCGGGTGTCGCGCCCGCAGTGGTCGGCGTACGCGCAGGACAGCATCCGCCTCACCGACCGCGCCACGCTCGACCTCGGCCTGAGGTTCGACCGAACGCGGCTGCTGGTGCCGGCGTCGCAGTGGAGCCCGCGGGCCGGCGTCGCCTACGCGTGGCCCGAGACCTCGACGACGCTGCGCGCCTCGGTCAACCGCTTCTTCCAGCCGCCGCAGCCCGAGCACCTGCTGCTGTCGTCGTCGCCCGATGCCCGCGCGCTCTCGCCCTTCGTGGACGACGACGACGGGGCGAGCGCGAGCGGAGGCGCCGAGCTGCCGCCCGAGCGGCAGACGGCATGGGAGGTGGGCGTCGAGCAGTGGATCGCCGGACGCGTCCGCGCCGACGTCGCCGCCTGGGGCCGCCACGTCCGCAACTTCGGCGATCCCAACGTGTTCTTCGGCACGACCATCGTATTCCCCAACAGCGTCGCCCGCGGCTTCGCCCGCGGCCTCGACGTGCGCCTCGAACTGCCGCGCGCGGCGGGGTGGTCGGCCTGGACCAGCTATACGCTCTCGAAGGTCGATCAGGAGGGTCCGATCAACGGCGGGCTGTTCCTGGAGGACGAGATCGGCGAGATCGGCCCGGGCACGCGCTTCACGCCCGACCACGATCAGCGCCACGTCATGAGCACCGGCGTCACGTTCCAGCCCGGCACGGCGGGCCTGGTGGCGGCGCTGACCGCGCGTTACGAGAGCGGCACGCCGGTGGAGCTCGACGACGACGAGCCCGACGACATCGACGAGATCCGTGCCCGGCCGGGGAGCGACCGCGTCGACCTGGAACGCGGCCGCGTCAAGCCGCGGTTCGTCGTCGATCTGGCGGTGTCGCAGCGCGTGGCCCAGGGGAGACGCGCCGGCCTCACCGTGCGCGCCAGCGTCCTCAACCTGACCAACGACGCCTACGCGCTCAACTTCGGCAATCCGTTCAGCGGCACCCACTTCGGCGCGCCGCGGACGTTCCGCGTCGATCTGCAGCTCGGGCTGCGCTGAGCCGGACCGGGTCGTCCATGGGCATCGCCGAGCGGCGCGCGCGTCACAAGACCTCGCTGCGGCGCCGCATCCTCGACGCCGCCCGGGAGATGTTCGCCCGCGAGGGCTACGCCGCGGTCAGCATGCGCAAGCTGGCGCAGCGCATCGAGTACTCCCCGACGGCGATCTACCTGCACTTCGAGGACAAGGACGACCTCTTCCGGGCGGTCTGCGACGAGACCTTCGTCGGGCTGGTGAAGCGGCTGGCGAAGCAGCGCCGCGATCTCGGCGCCGATCCTCTGGCCTGCCTCGAGGCCGGCCTGCACGAATACATCGTCTTCGGGCTGAAGCATCCCGAGCACTACATCGTCACGTTCCTGCAGCCGATGCGCGGCGACTCGCCGGCCGGCTTCGCCGGCTCGCCCGGCGACAAGGCGTTCGGCTATCTGCGCCAGGCGGTCGCCGACTGCGTCGCCGCCGGCGTGATCCGCCCGACGCCGGTGGAGGAAACGGCCCAGGTCCTGTGGATGGCCATCCACGGCCTGGTGTCACTGCTGGTCGCCAAACCGGGCTTCCCGTTCGCCGACGCCCGCGCCCTCGCCGCCCGTCAGGTCGATCTGCTGATCCGCGGCCTCCGCGCCGCCTGACGTCGACGCGCGGCGCCGGCGCCGCGCCGCCCCTGCCCCGCCCGGCCGTCGCGGGAACGTCACTTAACGGTGTTACGTCATAGATCGGTGTAAAGCCCAGGCCATGCCGTCCCTCGCCCGCCGCAACCTCCTCCACGACCGCGTCCGGCTGGTCGTCACCCTCACCGGCATCGTCTTCGCCGTGGTGCTGTCGGCGGTCCAGCTCGGCCTCTTCATGGGCTTCCGCCGCGCCACCTCCGACGTCATCCGCCACGCCGGCGCCGATCTGTGGGTGAAATCGGCCGGGGTGACCCACCTCGAGAACGCCGTCCCGTTCTCGGAACGCAAGCTCTACGACGCGCTGGCCACGCCCGGCGTCGCCGCCGCCCAGAAGCACGTCGTGCAGTTCACGCAGTGGCAGAAACCCGACGGCGGCCAGGAAGGCGTGCTGCTCATCGGCGTCGACCTGGCCGGCCCGATGGGCCGGCCGTGGAACCTGGTGGCGGGCAGCGTCGCCGCCCTGGCCGAGCCCGACGCCGTGATCGTCGACGAACTCTATCTGGGCAAGCTGGGCATCACCGGCCTGGGCGACACCGTGGAGATCCGCGGCCGGCGGGCTCGCGTCGTCGGACTGACGCGGGGCATCCGCACGTTCACCACCTCGCCGCCGGTGTTCGCGTCGTTCGAGCGGGCGCTCGACTACGGCGGACTCGCCGAGGACGAGACGCCGTACCTGCTGATCCGCCTCGCCGAAGGCGCCGCCCCGGCCGCGGTGGCGGCCGCACTCGGCGCGCGGCTGACCGACGTCGACGTGGTCGCGGCCGATGTCTGGCGCACGGGCCAGGAGGGCTACTGGATGTTCGGCACCGGCGCCGGCATCACCGTGCTCATCGCCGCCGCGCTCGGCCTGCTCGTCGGCATCGTCGTCGTCGCCCAGACCATCTACTCGGCCACCGTCGATCACATCCGCGAGTACGGGACGCTGAAGGCGATGGGCGCGACCAACGCCTATCTCTACCGCGTGATCCTCGAGCAGGCGGCGATCAGCGCGGTGGTGGGATACGCCATCGGCATCGCCATCGCCCTGGCCGCGGCCGCCGGCAGCCTGCAGGGCACGACGGCGATCGTGCTCGAGGCGCCGCTGGCGCTGGGCCTGTTCGCGCTGACCCTGGCGATGTGCCTGGGCGCCTCGGTGATCTCCATCCGCACGGTCACGCGGCTGGATCCCGCGATGGTCTTCAAGGGCTGACCGATGGAACCGGCCATCGTCGTCCGCGGCGTCAGCAAGACCTACGGCGAAGGGGCGCTCGCCGTGCGGGCGCTCCATCCGGTCGATCTCGACGTGTGGCCCGGCGAGGTGCTGCTGCTGATGGGACCGTCGGGCAGCGGCAAGACCACGCTGCTGTCGATCATGGGGGCGATCCTCCGCGCCTCGTCGGGCAGCGTGCGGCTGAACGGCGAGGAGGTGGTCGGCCGGCCCGAACGCGACCTGCCGGCGGTCCGCCTCGCCCACGTCGGGTTCGTCTTCCAGGGCTTCAACCTGTTCCCGGCCCTCACCGCCGCCGAGAACGTCGCCCTGGCGCTGGACATCCGCGGCGAACGCGGCCGAACGGCCGCCGCGCGGGCCCGCGCCGCCCTGGCGGCGGTGGGCCTGGACCACAAGGCCGGCGCCCTGCCCGCCGATCTGAGCGGCGGCCAGAAGCAGCGCGTGGCCATCGCGCGGGCGCTGGTCGGCGACCCGCGGATCGTCCTTGCCGACGAACCGACGGCCGCGCTCGATGCCGAGTCGGGACGCACGGTGCTCGATCTGCTGCAGACCCTCGCACACGAGCGCGGACGAGCCGTCGTGCTCGTCACCCACGACCACCGCGCCACGGCCAGTGCCGATCGCATCGTGCACATCGCCGACGGCCGTATTCAATAGGGGTCCTGCATGTCTGCCCGCGTCATCGTCGTCCTCGCAGCCCTGTCGCTCGGCTTGGCCGGACTCGCCGTCGTGCAGGGCCGCGGCGCCCCCACCGCGGCGGCGGCGCCCGCGACCACCCGCGACCCGGCGGTCGTCGCCGGCCCCGGCCGGGTCGAGCCCGTCTCGGAAGAGGTGGAGGTCGCCGCGGAGATCTCCGGACGGCTCGTCGACGTGCTGGGGGACGAAGGCGACGCCGTGGCGGCCGGCGGGGTCCTCGCGCGACTGGAGAGCCGCGACTACGCGGCCCGGGTGGGGGCGGCGGAGGCGCGGCTGCAGATGGCCCGGGCCGAGCGGCTGCGGCTCGTCAACGGCGCCCGACCCGAGGAGCGGCGCGAGGCCCAGGCGGCGCTGGCCCAGGCCGAGGCAGCTCTCGCTCACGCGCGCCTCGAGGCCGACCGGCACCACCGGCTGTGGGCCGGCGGCGCTGTCGCCCGCGACGCCGTCGATCGGGCCGACCGCGATCTCGCCGTGGCCGCCGCGCGTCACCGCGAAGCCGCCGAGCGCGCCGCCACGGTCGATGCGGACGCCCGCGCCGACGAGCGCGCCCGCGCCGACGCCGCGGTTGCGCTGGCCGAGTCGAACCTGGCCGAAGCCCGCGCCGCCTTCGCCAAGACGGAGGTCCGGGCGCCGTTCGACGGCGTGGTGCTGCGCCGCCACCGCCATCCGGGTGAGAGCGTCTCCACCGACAGCCCGGCGCCCGCGATCGTCACCGTGGCCGACACCCGGCGGTTGCGCGTGCGCGTCGAGGTGGACGAGCGGGACATCGCCGGCCTGATGGTGGGCCAGCGCGGCTGGGTGACGGCGAGCGCCTACGGCGCGACCCGCTTCCCGGGCACGGTCGTGCGCGTCGGCGCCGTGCTCGGGCGCAAGGCCATCCGCACCGACGCGCCGTCGGAGCGGACCGATACGAAGGTGCTCGAGACGCTGCTCGAGCTGGCGCCGGGGACGACGCTGCCGATCGGACTTCGCGTCGACGCGTTCCTCGAACGCTGAGCGGGGGCGTCTGGACGGGCGCGTCGCGGCGCGCTCCCGCATTGACGACGGCCGGGGAGTGAGGCACAGTGCAACCCGATATGAGTGCCGCTCCGGCTCCCACCACCCTGCTCGGCCTGCTCGCGTCGGCCCCCGCCGACGCCACCGCCATCGCCCTCCCCGACCACGGCCTGCGCATCAGCTACGGCCAGCTTCGCGACCAGGTGGCCGGCATGGCCGGCGCGCTGGCCGCCGCCGGCGTCCGTCGCGGCGACCGCGTCGGCATGGCCCTGCCCAACGGCCTGCCGACCATCGTGGCGTTCCTGGCGGCCGCGGAAGCCGGCACGGCCGCGCCGCTCAACCCGGGCTACAAGGAAGAGGAGTTCCGCTTCTTCCTCGACGACACCAAGGCCAAGGTGCTGCTGCTGCCGCCCGACGGCCTCGACGAGGCCCGCAAGGCCGCCGGCGACGTGCCGATTCTGGCGGTGGACATGGATCCGGCCACCGGCACGCTCACGCTGGGCGGCAAGCCGCTCGGCGGGCGCGCCGATGCCCCCGCGGTGGACGACGTCGCCCTGATCCTGCACACCAGCGGCAGCACCGGCCGGCCCAAGCGCGTGCCGCTCACCCACGCCAATCTCGCCATCTCGGCGCACAACATCGCCGCCACCTACCAGCTCACGCCCGACGACGTGGCGCTGTGCGTGATGCCGCTCTTCCACGTGCACGGCCTGGTCGCCTCGACCCTGGCCACGCTGGCCAGCGGCGGCATCGTGGTGGTGCCCGGCAAGTTCAGCCCGCTGTCGTTCTGGCGGATCGCCAAGGAGTACGGCGCCACGTGGTACTCGGCGGTGCCGACCATCCACCAGCTGCTGCTGGCCCGTCACGAGCCGGGCTCGCCCAAGCCGGCCGGGGCCGAGACGCTGCGCTTCATCCGCTCGTGCAGCGCGTCGCTGCCGCCGCAGGTGATGCACGATCTCGAGGCGGCCTTCGGCGCGCCGGTGCTCGAGGCCTACGGCATGACCGAGGCCGCGCACCAGATGGCGTCGAACCCGCTGCCCCCGGCGGCGCGCAAGCCCGGCGCCGTCGGTCCCGGCACCAACGTCGGCATCACGATCCGCGACGCCAGCGGCCAGGTGCTGGCGACCGGTGAGCGCGGCGAGGTCTGCATCCACGGCCCCAACGTGGTCAAGGGCTACGAGAACAACCCCGAGGCGAACGCCACGGCGTTCTTCGGCGAGTGGTTCCGCACCGGCGACCAGGGCTTCCTCGACGAGCACGGCTACCTGACCCTGTCGGGCCGGCTGAAGGAGATGATCAACCGCGGCGGCGAGAAGATCTCGCCGCGTGAGATCGACGAGGTGCTGCTCACCCACCCGGCGGTGAACGAAGCCGTCTGCTTCGGCGTGCCGCACAAGATGTGGGGCGAAGAGGTGGAAGCCGCCGTCACGCTCAAGGGCGCGGCCACCGAAGCCGACCTGCTCGCCTTCTGCAAGCAGCATCTGGCCGAGTTCAAGCGGCCCAAGCAGATCCACATCACCGAGGCGATTCCGCGCACGGCCACCGGCAAGATCCAGCGCCGCGTCGTCGCGCAGGCCTTCGCGCCGCAGGCCTGATCACGTGCGGATCGTCATCGCCGGCGCCGGGGCGATCGGCGGCTACCTGGGCGCCAAGCTGGCGCGGGCCGGCGCTGACGTCGTGCTCTTCGCCCGCGGCCCGCACCTGCGGGCGATGCAGGAGCGCGGCCTGCGGGTGATCGGCGGCGAGGAGCAGTTCGAGGTGCGCCCGCAGGTCACCGGCGACCTGGCCACGGTGGGGCAGGCCGACGTGGTGTTCCTCGGCGTGAAGGCGCATGCATTGACCGGGCTGGCGCCGACGCTGCGGCCGCTGTTCGGCCCGGACACGGTCGTCGTCAGCACCCAGAACGGCATTCCGTGGTGGTACTTCCAGAACCTCGGCGGTGAGCTGAACGACCTGCGCCTGGAGCGTGTCGATCCGGGCGGCGTCATCGCCGGGGCCATCGAGCACCGCCGCGTCGTCGGCTCGCTGGCTTACTTCGCCACCGACCTGCCCGAACCCGGCGTCGTCCGGCACATCGAAGGCAATCGCATCAGCTTCGGTGAACCCGACGGCACGAAGAGCGAACGCGCCAAACGCATCGCCGACGTGCTGATCGCCGCCGGCATGCGCTGCCCGGTCACGGCCCGGTTCCGCCACGAGATCTGGGTGAAGCTGCTCGGCAACGTCGCCTTCAACCCGATCAGCGCCCTCACCGGCGGCACCCTCGAGGAGCTGGCCCGGCACCCCGACGTCTCGCGGCTGGTGCGCACGCTGATGGCCGAGACCGAAGCGGTGGCGGCGCGGCTCGGCATCGAGCTGCCGATTTCGATCGATCAGCGGATGGCCGGCGCCGAGAAGGTCGGCGCCCACAAGACCTCGATGCTCCAGGACCGGGAGGCCGGCCGGCCGCTGGAGCTCGAAGCCGTGGTCGGCGCCGTGGTGGAGCTGGGCGAGCGGCTCGGGGTGGCGATGCCGGCGACGCAGGCCGTCTACGCCTGCGCGAAGATGCTGGACGAGCACGACGCCCGGCGGCGGCAGGGCTGAAGTGCACTAGGATACGCAGCGGATGTCGTCCCCCGTCAGCCCGACCGCCGCCGACCAGGCTGAGACGTCCCGCTGGGGCCAGCTCGCGTTCGGTGTCGCCTGCATGGTGGCCGCATCGAACATCCAGTACTCCTGGACCCAGTTCGTGCCGGAGATCGAGAAGGCGCACAACTGGGAGCGCGCCGCGATCCAGACGGCGTTCAGCATCTTCGTCGTGGTCCAGACCTGGAGCACGCCGTTCATCGGCCACTTCATCGACCGCTACGGGCCGCGCCTGCTGGTGCTGCTCGGCGGCGTGCTGACCGGACTGGCCTGGGTGATCAATTCGTACGCGACGTCGCTGCCCGGTTTCTACGTCGGGGCGGTGGTCGGCGGCCTCGGCGTCGGCGCGGTCTACGCCACCTGCATCAACAACTCGATCAAGTGGTTCCCCGACAAGCGCGGCCTGGCGGTGGGCCTCACCGCCGGCGCCTACGGCTCCGGCACCATCCTCACGGTGATTCCGATCGCGAACATGATCGCGAGCGCGGGCTACCAGGCGGCGTTCTTCACCTTCGGGTTGATCCAGGGCGCCGTGATTCTGCTCTTCGCCTCGTTCCTGCGCGGCCCCCGGCCCGGCGTCATCAAGTACTCGGCGAAGGTCGCGCAGTCGCGCCGCGACTACACCCTGGGCGAGGCACTGCGGACGCCGGTGTTCTGGGTGATGCTGGCGATGTTCACCAGCACGGTCACCGGCGGCCTGATGGCGGTGGCGCAGCTGAGCGTGATCGCCGAAGACCTCGGCGTCCGCAACTACCAGATCGACTTCAAGCTCTTCACCATGGCGGCGCTGCCGTTCGCGCTGATGATGAACACCATCGTCAACGGCATCTCCCGGCCGACGTTCGGCTGGCTCTCGGACCAGATCGGCCGCGAATTGGTGATGTGCCTCGCCTTTTCGCTCGAGGCGATCGGCATCCTCGCGCTCGGCTGGTACGGGTCGAACCCGTGGGCCTTCGTCGTCCTGTCGGGCATCGTGTTCTTCGCCTGGGGCGAGGTCTACAGCCTGTTCAGCGCCACTGCCGGCGACACGTTCGGGACGAAGAACATCGGCACGATCTACGGGCTGCTCTACTGCGCCAAGGGACTGGCCGCCCTGCTGGTGCCGTTCGGCAACGTGCTGATGGAGGCCACCGGGAGCTGGACCGTCGTGCTCTATTCGATGGCGGCGCTCGACCTGGCGGCGGCGCTGGCGGCGATCCTCGTGCTCCGGCCGATGCGACGGCGCATGGCCGAGGCCGACCTCGAGGCGGCGGCATGATCGACACCGGGGCGATTGCCCGCGAGGTCGTCGCCTCCCGCGCCAGCCGCGAGCCGATCGCCGTGCTGCCGTCGGCGCGCGGCCTCGACCTGCCGACGGCCTATGCCGTCGAGGCCGAACTCGCGCGCGGCCGGGCCGCGGCCGGCCACCGGGTCGTGGGCGTGAAGGTCGGTTACGCCAACAAGGCGGTGTGGCGGGCGTTGAAGCTCGAGACCGTCGCCTGGGGCTCGATGTACGACGACACCGTCACCTACGCCAGCGGCGGCCACGCCACCCTGGCCATCGGCCGGATGATCGCCCCGAGGATCGAACCCGAGATCGTGGTGAAGCTGGCGGCGCCGCTGCCGGCCGGCTTGGCCGATCCCGTCGAGGTGCTGCGCCACGTCGAGTGGCTGACGCTGGGCTTCGAGATCATCGACCCGCCCTACGGCGACCTCAAGTTTCAGCCGATCGACTTCGTCGCCGCGTATGGCCTGCACGCAGGCCTGGTCGTCGGCGAGCCGGTGCATCCGACCGACGACACCCGGGCCGCGCTGGCCGAGGCGCTCGCCTCGTTCAAGGTGACGCTGGCCAAGGGCGACGTCGTCGCCGCCGAAGGCGGCGGCCGGAATGTGATGCGCAACCCGGCGCTGTGCCTGGCGGAGCTGGCCTCGGCCCGCGATCGCGCCGGCCTGCCGCCGCTAGGCGCCGGCGACCTCGTCTCCACCGGCACGCTCACCGACTCGCAGCCGATCGCCGCCGGCGAGCAGTGGATCGCGCGCGCCGACGGACTGCCGGTCGCGGCGATTGCGGTGACGCTGACGTGACGCGCTTCGCGGTCCTCGCCTGTGCCGCGGCCGTCGGCGTGGCCACCGTCGGCGCCAGCGGACGCGCGCCGGACACCTCCGACCCCTGGTTCGGCACGTTCTCGATCGTCGCCGTCGATCCGGCCACGAAGGAGCTCGGCGTCGGCGTGCAGTCGCGGGCGTTCGGAGCCGGCGCCGCTGTGCCCTATGCCAAAGCCGGCGTCGGCGCCGTCGCCACGCAGGCGGCCGCCAATCGCCAGTACGGGCCGAAGGCGATCGCGCTGCTCGAGCAGGGCCTGTCCCCTGCCGAGGTGGTGAAGCGCATCACCGACGAGGATCCCGGCCGCGACACCCGCCAGGTGGCGGTGATCGACATGCAGGGCCGATCCGCCGTCTACACCGGCAAGCGGGTGATCGAGCGCAACAGCGATCCCAAGGACCTCGTCCATCTCGGCGGCTACGCCGGCCACGTCGCCGGCGTGAACTTCTCGGCGCAGGGCAACACGCTGGCCAGCAAGGCCGTCGTGGACGCGATGGCGGCGGCGTATCAATCGGGCCGCGGGACCATGGCCGAGCGGCTGATGGACGCCCTCGACGCCGGCCAGGCCAAGGGCGGTGACACGCGCGGCATGCAGTCGGCCGGCCTGCTGGTAGTGCGGCCGATTCCGCCCGGCTCGGACTCCACCGTCGAGCGCATCGTGGACGTGCGCGTCGACGACCACGAGCAGCCGTTTCTCGAACTGCGCCGGCTGATGCGGATGACGCTGGGCGAACCGAATACGCTGACCGAACGGGCCGCGATCCTCGCCAAGAGCGGCCAGCATGCCGAGGCCATCCGCCTCCAGCAGCAGGCGCTCGCGATCAACCCGCGCAGCGAGGCGCTGATGTACGCGCTGGCGCAGCGCTACGCGCAGGCGGGCGATCCCGGCCAAGCGATCGAGCAGCTCGGCCGCGCCATCGCCCGCCAGCCGGCACAGTGGAAGGCGCAGGCCGCCGACGACCCGCTGCTCGCGCCGTTGAAGAACGACCCGGCGTTTCGAGCGCTGGTCGGGCGCTGAGCCCGCCATGCCCGACGCGTCGGCGCCGATCTCTTTCGCCTGCGACGACGTCCTGCGCGCGCGCGAACGGCTGCGGCCGTATCTCACGCCGACGCCGCTGCGCCACTATCCCGGCCTCGACGCGCTGGTCGGCCACGGCATCCGCGTGCACGTCAAGCACGAGAACCACCTGCCGACCAACTCGTTCAAGTACCGCAACGGGCTGTCGGCGCTCACGGCGTTGCCGGCGGCCGACCACGCCAGGGGCGTCATCGCGACGACGCTGGGCAACCACGGCCAGGGGGTGGCGTTCGCCGCCCGGGCGCTCGGCATCGACGCCGTAATCGTCGTGCCGCGGCGCAACAACCCGGACAAGAACGCTGCCATCAGACACCTTGGCGCCACCCTGCTCGAGGTCGGCGAGGACTACAGCGAGACGATCGCGTTCGCTCGAGCGGAGGCGGCGCGCACCGGGCGCGTGCTGGTGCACTCCTTCACCAATCCCGACGTGGTGGCCGGCGCCGGCACGATCACGCTCGAGATCCTCGAGCAACTGCCGGCGGTGGACGCGCTGGTGCTGTCGGTGGGCGGCGGCTCCCACGCCGTCGGCGCCATCGCGGTGGCCCGCGCCCTGAAGCCCTCCCTCGAGATCTTCGGCGTGCAGGCGGCGGGGGCGCCGGCGGTGCACGACTCGTGGCACGCGCGCGCGATGCGGCCGAGCGCCACGGTCCAGACGTTCGCCGACGGCATCCGCGTCAAGGAACCCGCCGGCTTCGGCTTTCCGATCCTGCTCGACGGCCTCGCCGGCTTCGTCACCGTCACCGATCCGGAGATCGCCGCGGCCGTGCGCGCCTACCTGACGCACACCCACAACCTGGCCGAAGGCGCCGGCGCGGCCGGACTCGCCGGCCTGCTGACGCTGCGCGAACGCCTGGCCGGCAAGGCGGTGGCGCTGGTCCTGACCGGCGGCAACATCGACCTGCCGACCCTGGCCGCCGTTCTGGCCTCGTGAGCCTCCTCCGGAACCGTCAGACGTGGATCGCGTCACCGACGCGGATCGTCCCGGTACCCGCGTGGTTGGCGTTGCGTCCGAACACCACGCCGTCGGGCTGACGCCGATACGTGGCCAGCGTCTTCAACGGCTCCTTGCCGCGCTCGGCGGTGCGCTGGTCGGTGGTCGGGATCGGGCAGCGGATGCACAGCGTCGTGCCGGTGAAGGCGATGTCGCCGATGCGGAAGCGGTCGAGCGTGTCCTCCACGTACGGCGCGCCGCCGCGAATGACGACATTCGGGCGAAAGCGATCCATCGGCAGCGGCGTCACCATCCGTGCGTTCAGATCGGCGAGCGACTCCTCGGACACCACCAGGAATGGATAGGCGTCGCCGTAGGCCACCTCCCCATCGCCGATCTTCGAGCGGCGATGCGTGCGCTCGGCCATGCGCACCAGGCGGTAGCGGCCTGGACGTTCACGCGACAGCACCTCGCTGGCCCAGTCGGCCGCCGCCACGCCCTGGTCGACGCCGTGGGTGTGGCTGTCCCAGACGCGCACCGGCACGTCGGGGCCGTCGTGCCCGGCCAGCGGCACCGCCAGCGGCGGCATGCCCGGTGCCGTCAGTGTGAGCGAGTCGGTGCCGATCGCGGTGCCGATCAGGCACATGGTGCGCACCGGAATGCCGAGGCCGCGCGAGTCGCGCTGGGCCACGAACATGCCGTGCTCGTCCACGAAGGCCCATTGCCGGTCGTAGCGCAGGCCGGTGCGCGTGACGGCACTCTCGGCGAGCGTGACCCCGCCGCACGACTTGACCGGGTAGATGTGGAGACTGGCGACGTCGATCATGGCGTCCTGTAGACGCGGCCGTCCTTCATCACGAAGCGGACGCGGCGCAGCGCCGCCACCTCGCGGGTCGGATCGCCCTCGACGGCGATGAGGTCGGCGAACAGGCCGCTCTTGACCCGGCCGAGGCGATCGCCGAGATGGAAGATGTCGGCGTTGCCGGACGTGGCGATGCGCACCGCGTCGGCGGGCGTGACGCCGGCCGCGACCATCTGCTCCAGCTCGCGCACGTTGTCGCCATGGGGGAAGACGCCGACGTCGCCGCCGAAGCACAGCCGCACGCCGGCCTTCAGGGCCTGCTGGAACGCGGCCCGCTTCTGCTGGAGCCGGGCCGGTTCGGGCTCCTGGCCCTTCTTCCAGCCGGCGTACTGCGCCGTCGCGTCGGGCGCCGCCAGGGTCGCGCACAGCGCGACGTTCTTCTCCTTCATCAGCGCCCACACCTCGGGCGTGCCGGCGTCGCCGTGGTCGATGGTCTCGACGCCGCCGACGACGGCGCGCCGCATGCCCTCGGCGGTGCCGGCATGCGCCACCACCGGCCGGCCGCTGGCCCGCGCCACCTCGACGATGCGCGTGATCTCCTCGACCGTGAACGTCGGCCGGGCCTCGCCGTTGGGCCCCCAGCGGTAGTCGGCGTAGATCTTGATGAAGTCGACGCCGTGCCCGATCTGATTGCGGGCGACGCGCGTCACGCCTTCGAGGCCGTCGGCTTCCTCGGCGCCCTGCGGCACCGCGATCTCCGGCGCGAAGCCCTTCGGGCCGTAGCTGCCAGTGGCGACCATCGCCGGGCCGGCGACGAGCATCCGCGGCCCGGGCACCACGCCGTCCTCGATGGCCCGCTTCAGGCCGATGTCGGCGTAGCCGGCGCCCTCGGTGCCCAGATCGCGCACCGTGGTGATGCCGGCCAGCAGCGTGTCGCGGGCGTTGACGGTGGCGCGGGCCACGCGATACGCCAGCGGCTCGCGCAGCACCTGGTCGTTCCAGGTGGTCTCGTTGTAGGGATGCAGCAGCAGGTGCGAATGGCCCTCGACCAGGCCCGGCATCAGCGTCAGCCCCGGCAGCGCGACCTCCTGGGCACCGGCCGGCACCGTCACACCGGCGGCCGGGCCGGCAGCGACGATCTCGCGGCCGCGGACGACCACGATCCACCCCTCGTGCATCGCCTCGCCGTCGTAGACGCGGGCGGGACGCAGCACGCGCGTCTCGGCGGCCGGCCCCGACGGGGACTGCGCCGGCACGGCGGGGACGAACAGCAGGGACGAAAGCACGCCGAGTGCACACAGACGCGACGGAGTCGATCGGCTCATGGCCGCATCAGCATAACGCGGTGGTACGATCGCGTGCGATGCGTACGGCGGATGTGGTCATCGTCGGCGGCGGCTGCATGGGCGCGGCCACCGCGTACTACCTGACCCGACACGGCGCCGGCCACGTGGTGCTGATCGAGCGCGACGCGCAGCTCGGCACCGGCTCCACCGGGCGCAACGCCGGCGGCGTGCGCCACCAGTTCTCGGACGCGGCGAACATCGCGCTGTCGCGCGAGTCGATCGCGCTCTTCGCGCGGTTCGAGGACGAGATCGGCAGTCCGATCGACTTCTGGCAGGACGGCTATCTGTTCCTGCTGGCCAGCGAAGGCAGCGAGCTGGCGTTCGCCGAGGCGGTGGCGCTGCAGCGGCGCCTCGGCCTCGACGTCCGCTGGCTCACCGCGGCCGACGCCGCCAAGATGACCCCGGGCCTCGACGTGACCGGGGTGCGGGCCGCCACCTTCTGTCCGGCCGACGGCATCGCCGATCCCAACGGCGTGACCATGGGCTTCGTGCGCGCGGCGCAGCACGGCGGCACGCTGACGGTGCTGCGCGAGTGCGAGGTGACCGGCATCGAGGTGTCGGCGGGGCGCGTCGCCGGCGTCACCACCACGCAGGGGCCGATCGCCGCGCGGGTGGTCGTGAACGCCGCCGGGCCGTGGGCCGGCCAGGTGGCGGCGATGGCCGGCGTGGCGCTGCCGGTGGTCCCGGAACGCCGCCACATCTTCATCGCCCAGCCGGTGCCGGGGGCCAGCTGGGACGACGCCGCCTACGCCGGACGCACGCCCGCCTCGCGGCTGATGGTGATCGACTTCGACACCACGTTCTACTTCCACCGCGAGGGCGCCGGGCTGCTCTTCGGCATGGGCGACAAGAGCGAGCGGCCGGGGTTCGACACCACGGTGCGCTGGGACTTCCTGCCCGCGGTGACCGAGACGGCGGTGACGCGGCTGCCGGCGCTGGCCGACGCGTCGGTGACACACGCGTGGGCCGGGCTCTACGAGATGACACCCGACCACAACCCGGTGATCGGCGGCCTCGGCGTCGACGGGTTGTTCGCGATCGCCGGCTTCAGCGGCCACGGCTTCCAGCACGCGCCGGCGGCGGGGCGCATCCTCGCCGACGTGATCGTCGGCCGCGACCCCGGGTTGGACCTGACGCCGTTCGCGTTCGCGCGCTTCGCCGGCGGCGGCGCGCGTGGCGAGCATCACGTCGTCTGAGCCCAGTCCGGGCGGGCGCGACTGCGCTCACGCCCACAGCACGTCGATGCCGTAGGTGCTCAGCGCCCGATCCTTGCTGACCAGGGTGGCCTGTTCCACGAGCGCCTGCGCCACCAGCATGCGGTCGAACGGATCGCGGTGCCGCGGCGGCAGGACGGCCAGACGGGCCGCGTGCGCGAAGCTGATCGGCAACTCGGTGAAGTCGTCGGCGGCGACGGTGGCGGCGAACGGCTCGGCGAGGCGCAGCCGCCCGAGGCCCTGCTTGATCGCCACTTCCCAGCTCGAGGCGGCGCTCACCCAGACGACGTCGGCGGTGGCGATCGCCGCCCGGGCCGCCTTCGGCAGTCGACGGTCGTCGTTCTGCCACCACAGCACGGCATGGGTGTCGAGCAGCAGCCTCACGAGCGCAAACCCTCGAACGCGTCGAGCAGTTCGTCGGGCAAGGGCGCGTCGAAGTCGGCGGCGATCCAGATCGAGCCCTTGCCGCGTCCCGGCACACGGCGTCGGGTGGCGCGAAACGGCACCAGCTTGGCCAGCGGCCGTCCCGCCTTGGCGATGATGATCTCCCGGCCCGCGGCCGCCTCGTCCACCAGCGCGGACAGATTGGTCTTGGCTTCGTAGAGATTCAAGGTGCGCGGCATGGCCCCACGGTAGCAGGCAGGCCGCGATTGGTCAAGTTGGTCAAGTCGCGCCGGTGCGCCGTGGACCGCCTCAGCCGAGCCGGATCGGCGGCTCGATCAGCTCCGGGCGCAGGGTGTCCATCGGCACCACGCGCGACGGCGTCAGGTCGTCGTCACGACGGGCCCGCCAGCGGCGCGGCACCCGCTCGATCTTGATCGGCCAGATCGTCAGCACGCCGTCCGGGCCGACGTGCAGGCGCAGGAAGTGCTTGAAGTCCTGCACGCGCAAGCCGCTGAACGCTTCCTCGCTGTGTCGGCCGAACACGTTGACCGAGATGAGCAGGTAGATGCCGACGACGAACGAGCCGAGCACCCAGCCGCCGGCGAAGGTGCCGAACCCGGCAGCACCCGAGCGCAGCGGTCCGTCGAGGCCGAGCCAGCGCGTCGCCATATCGCGCGCGCCCCAGCCGAGGAAGAAGATCGTCGCCATGTGCGCGGCGAAGTGCGCCGTGCCGCCGAGCACGCGATAGATGCGGCTGTGAGTGTCGGTGAAGGCCAGGAACGCAGCGTAGATGCCCACCACCCACAGCGTCAGTCCGGGATGGCCCTCGAACGCCGACAGCGTGACGCCGACGGCCTCGGCCAGCGTCGCCGGCGAGGCGCCACCTGCCGCGGCGCCGACCAGCCAGGCGGTCATCAGGTAGATCGTCCCCGGCACGACGCCGAAGCCGGGGTTGAGCAGCGGGAACAGCAGGTTGCGCCACGCCAGCCGCGACGACCGCTTCATGTCGGGATAGGTGGCTTTCACCTCGAACGTGCGCGGCCGGACGTCGTCGCTCACCGTCGCCTCCTGCAGCAGCGACACGTCCTCTTCGTGCGTCGGGTGCAGGAACGCGCCGCCGCCGCCGGCGATGATCTTCTGCACCGGCGGCTCCCCCGCCGCCGAGGCCGCGGTCTCTTCGTGGCGCCGGTAGTGGTGCAGGTCGCCGGTCAGATAGGCGCGGACGTGGACGCCGGCCTTGGCGAAGATCTCCTCGCGCAGATAGACCAGGTCGGTCTCGTCGAACACCTGATCGATGGAGCGGTACTTCTGCGCGTAGACCCACACCGGCATCGACAGGCACAGGATCACCTTGTCGCCGGGCTGCATGTGGCGGGCGGCGATCTCGCGGAAGTGCTCGATCTGCGGCACGTCGAGATCGCTCTGCAGCTGGCCGTCGCTGCCGACCAGCCACCAGCGGTGCGGCAGCTTGATCACGAAATAGCTGCGCCGCTGGCGGGTCCACCACCCGGCGAAGCGGCGGCCGCCGATGTCGGAGCAGAACAAGCGCGTGAACGCCGACAGGCCGTCGTACCAGTCGTGATTGCCGGGCACCGCGTAGACGTGGGGCCGCTCGGCCGGCGTGCCGTCACCGAACGCCGCGGCGTACGGCCCGACCAGCCGCCGCTGGTACTCCTCGCGGCTCGGCGTCGGGTACACCTCGTCGCCGCCGAACACCAGGAGATCGCCGCGCGGCAAGGTCACCGGCCCCGCCGGCCCGTCCACGGTGAGCGACGGCTGGGCCATCGCGTAGGCCACCGCATAGGTCGGATTGAAGCCGTCGCCGGTGTCGCAGGTGAAGTCGACCCAGATGCCGTCGCGCGGCGCGTCGCGCAGCGGCTGCGGGCCGCGCCGGCTGTCGCGGTAGTGGACGGCGTGGTCGTAGTATTCCTGCCGGCGCGCGGCCAGGGCCTGCACGATGCGGCGATCGCTCTGCTCGCCGACGACGAGGGAGACCAGGCTCTTGACGCCGGTGTGCAGCAGCTGCGCCGGGTCGAACCAGCGCACCATCGGCATGCGCGCGTCGGGGCCGTGGCGCGCCCGCAGCCACAACGGGTAGAACACCGGCGCGGCGGCAGCCACCCGCCGGGCGATCGGCACGGCGGTCTCCTGGTGGCCGGAGGCGGGCGGCGCGTCGTGCGTCGCCGCCGGCGAGGGCGCGGCAGACGGCGGCGCGGGCGCGACGGGATCGCCAGCCGGCGGCGCCGGGCCGGTGTCGCCCGGAGGATCGGTCACGCTGCTACCGGGCGGTGCCGCCGAAACCGGCGCCGCGATGGACGACCCGCCCCGCCAGCAGCGTGAGCTCGGCCTTCATGTCCTTGAGCGCTGCGGTCGGCACGGTATAGGGGTCGCGGTCCCACACCGCGAGGTCGGCGTCCTTGCCGACTTCGATCGAGCCGACGCGATCGTCGAGGAAGGTCGTGTGCGCCGCCCAGATCGTGTACGAGCGCAGCGCGGTGCGGACATCGACGGCCTCGGCGGTGCCGAACGGCGTCCGCCCGTAGGTGCCGTTGAGCGTCTCGCGGGCCACTGACGCCCACAACCCGTAGCGGGCGGCGTACGGCGTCACCGAGAAGTCGGAGCCGCCGCCCCAGCGGATGCCCTTCTTCTGCCACGTCGCCAGCGGCTTCATCCGCAGGTTGCGCACCGGTCCGAAGTTGCCGGCGTAGTTGTCGCCGATCCACCACATGAAGCCGGCCGAGGCCTCGGGGAAGCCGGCGTCGAAGTCGCGCTGCAGCCGCGCCATCACGTCGTTGGCGTGATCGGTCGGGGTGTTGGCGTGGATGATGCCGTGGCGCAGCCCCTTGTTGGGGCGTGCCGCCACGGCCTGGCTGTAGGTGTCCACGACCCAGTCGATGGCCCGATCGCCGATGGCGTGCGTGCTCACGTGGATGCCGGCCTCGTGGAAGTCGGTGGCCATCTTCCGGTATTCGTCCGGCGGCGTCGCCGGATAGCCCGGGTTCCCCGTGTCGACGTCCTTCAGGTTCTTGTTCCAGTCGTCGTGCATCCAGGCGGTGCGGGCGCCGCCGCTGCCGTCCATGTACATCTTCACGCCGCCCGAGAAGAGCCGGCCGTCGCCGAGCGACCGCGGCGGGCGCGGATTGGCGTCGACGCGCGCCTTCACGGCGGCGTATTGATCGAGCCTTCGCGGCCCGGCCCACAGCGCGAACACCCGGACGTCGAGCTGCCCTTCGTTCAGCAGCTCGTTGTAGAGCGCCCACTTCAGCTCGCTGATGCCCGGATCCTTCGCGCCGGTCATGCCCTCGGCGTTGAAGTCCTGGATCATCTTCACCAGCCCGGCCTTCTGCTGCTCGCGGGTGTAGGCGGGCACGTGCCGGCTGATGAGCTGCTGGGCGCTCTCGAGCACCACGCCGTTGGGCTCGCCGTTGTCCAGGTGGACGATGGTGCCCGCCGGCGGGTCGGGCGTGCCCTTGCGCAGCTCGGCGATCCTCATGGCGTAGGTGTTGCCCACGCCGTAGTGGCCGGTGGTGTTCTGCAGCCACACCGGGTTGTTGGGCGCCACTTTGTCGAGGTCGGCGGCGGTGATGTGGCGCCGTTCGGCCAGCTTGCCCTCGTCCCAGCCGTCGCCGGTCACCCACTCGCCGGGCTTGGCCTTGGCCACCCGGGCCGCCACCCGCGCCTGGACGTCGGCCATCGTCTTGATGGCCGGGTCGCTCAGGTCGATGCTGAACAGCTGATCGACCTCGGTGAAGTGGACGTGGGTGTCGATGAGCCCCGGCGTGACGGCGCGTCCGCCCAGGTCGATCACCTGGGTGGCGGCGCCGGCCCGCGCCTTGATGTCGGCGGACGTGCCGACGGCGACGATGCGTCCGCCGCTGATCGCGACGGCCTGGGCGATCGTGTCGCTGCCGTCCACCGTGATGACCTTGCCGTTGACGAGCACCAGGTCGGCGGGGGCGGGCTGCTGCGCCCGGGGCGCCAAAGTCCACGCGCCGCTGGCGGCGAGGACGGCGACGAGGGCGGTGCGGCTGAGCGACGTGCGCATGGGGGCGGCCTCCGGGATGGACGGCCGAAGCATAGCAGTCCGGCCACCGTGGCGGCCGGCGCGTCGAACCGACATAGAATCGCTCATCGGACCGTCGCCCGGCGGCCCGGGTGGTGTCGCCGTGCTCGACTGGCTGTCGCAACTCCTCCTCGGCGTGCGCTGGGTCGTCTTCGACCAGGGCGAACTGCGCTTCGCCGCGCCGGCCGGCGCGTGGCTGGCGGCGGTCGCCGGCGCCGGGGCCATCGCCGTGGCCGCGGTGGCCTATCAGCGCGCGCCGCGCCGCCTCACCACCCGCGACCGCGTCGTTCTGACCACGCTGCGCGCGGCCCTCATCGCGCTGCTGCTGGTGTGTCTGTTCCGGCCGATGCTGGTGCTGCGCGCCGCCGTGCCCCACCAGAACGTCATCGGCGTGCTGCTCGACGACTCGCGCAGCATGCGCATCGCCGACCACGACGGCCAGCCGCGCAGCGCCTACCTGCAGGAGGAGTTCGGCGCCGCCGACCGCGGCCTGCGGCGGGCCCTGGGCGAGCGCTTCACGGTCCGCACGCTGCGCTTCTCGAGCGGTCTGGCCGCCGCGCCGTCCGGCCAGGACCTCACCTTCGCCGGTTCGAACACCAGGCTCGCTGCCGCGCTCGACCAGGCGCGCCAGCAGCTCGCCGGCGTGCCCCTGGCCGGCCTGGTCGTGGTCAGCGACGGCGCCGACACCACCGGCGGCGCCGTCGAGCCGGCGCTGCTGGCGCTCAAGGCGTCGGGGGTGCCGGTGTTCGCCATCGGCGTCGGCAAGGAGACCGCCGAGCGCGACATCCAGGTCGGCCGCGTCGCCGCGCCGCGCACCGTGCTGGCTGGCACGACGCTGCTGCTCGACGCGGTGGTCACCGGCCACGGCTACGCCGGCCAGGCGCTCACCCTCGACGTGCTCGACAGCGGTGCGCTGGTGGGCAGCCAGGCGTTCACCGTCGCCGCCGACGGCCAGCCGACCACGGTCCGCGTCCGCTTCACGGCCGACGATCCCGGACCGCGGGTGTTCAGCTTCCGCGTCGCGCCGCAGCCGGGCGAGCTGCTGGCCGAGAACAACAGCCGCGACGTGCTGGTGGACGTGCGCGACCGGCGCGAGAAGATCCTCTACTTCGAGGGCGAGCCGCGCTTCGAGATGAAGTTCCTGCGCCGGGCCCTCACCGACGACAAGCAGCTCCAGCTCGTCGTCCTGCAGCGCACCGCCGACAACAAGTACCTGCGCCTCGAGGTTGACGACCCTGAGGAGCTGATCGGCGGCTTCCCCAAGACCCGCGACGAGCTGTTCCAGTACCGCGGCGTCATCCTGGGGTCGATCGAGGCGGCGGCGTTCACCGGCGATCAGCTGGCGATGCTGAGCGAGTTCGTCGACAAGCGCGGCGGCGGCCTGCTGATGCTGGGCGGGCCGCGCGCCTTCAGCGAAGGCGGCTACGCCGGCACGGTGCTGGGCGACACGCTGCCGGTGACGCTCGAACGGATGACGCCGCCGGCCGAGCCGGTGGTCACCCGGCTGGCGGTGCGGCCGACGCGCGCCGGCACCGGCCACGCCGTGTCGCAGATCGCCGCCACCGACGCCGCCTCGGCCACGCGCTGGGCCGAGCTGCCCGAACTGACCACGGTCAACGCCCTCGACGCCGTGAAACCGGGCGCGACCACGCTCCTCGCCGCCGCCGGCGACGGCCGGCGAGAGCGGCCGGTGCTGGCCTTCCAGCGCTTCGGCCGCGGCAAGTCGGCGGCCTTCACGCCGCAGGACTCGTGGCTGTGGCAGATGCATGCCTCGATTTCGGTCGAGGACCAGACGCACGAGACCTTCACGCGGCAGTTGTTCCGCTGGCTGGTGGACGGCGTGCCCGATCCGGTCGAGCTGTCCACGTCGGTGGACCGCGCCGAACCCGGCGAGCCGATCGCCCTCACCGCCGAGGTCTCGGATCCGTCGTTCGTCGCCGTCAACGACGCCCAGGTGACGGCGACGGTCACCGGCCCCGACGGCGCCACCACCACGGTGCCGCTGACCTGGAACGGCCAGCGCGACGGCGCCTACACCGGTGCCCTCGCCACCGGCGCGCCCGGCTGGTACGAGGCCCGGGTCGAGGCGATGCGCGGCGGCACGTCGCTCGGCAGCTCCACCGTGCACGTCAACGCCGGGCCCGGCGACGCCGAGTACGCCGAGACCACGTTGCAGATGGCGGCGCTGCGCCGGCTGGCCGAGGAGACCGGCGGCAAGGCCTACACGCCGGCCACCGCCGGCGCGCTGGTCGAAGACGTGCAGTACACCGGCCGCGGCATCACCGCCGTGGAAGAACGCGAGTTGTGGAACGCGCCGCTGATGCTGGCGCTGTTGCTGGGCCTCCTCAGCGCGGAATGGGGGTACCGGCGTGCCGTCGGGCTGTCCTGACCGCCGCCTGGCGGCTGCCGCGACGCTGCTGGCCGCGACGCTCGGCGCGGCAGTGGTGTCGGCCCAGTGGTCGCCCTTCGCCGGGGAACGCGAACGGCGGCGCGGCGCCGCCGTCGACTACGACGACGCCCGGGTCGAGTACGACGGCCGCTTCGCCTTCGTCCGGCTGCGCTACAACCTGGGCGGCCGGGGCGGGTTCGGCGGCTTCCGCCGCGAGCCGCCGTGGGCCCACGACTACCCGCGCGCCGATCGCCACCTGATGAAGATCGTCAGCGAGATCACGCTGCTGCGGCCGCACCTGGACGACAGCAACATCTTCACGCTCGACGACCCCGAACTGCACAACTACCCGGTCGCCTACATGTCGGAGCCGGGCTACTGGACGCTGAACGACGCCGAGGCCGAGGGGCTGCGCACCTACCTGGCCAAGGGCGGGTTCCTGATCTTCGACGACTTCCGCCAGGAGCATTGGTACAACTTCGAGGCGCAGTTGAAGAAGGTGCTGCCGGCGCAGCGGCTCATCCCGCTCGAC
This sequence comes from uncultured Bifidobacteriaceae bacterium, assembly GCA_964442845.1. Lineage (GTDB taxonomy): Bacteria > Acidobacteriota > Vicinamibacteria > Vicinamibacterales > UBA2999 > CAWAYR01. The sequence continues at coordinate 30,209 of CAYUAX010000039.1, forward strand.
GGCACGCACCCGGTGTTCCACGCCTTCTTCGAGATCGACCCGACGCGCTTCGTCTCGCCCTACGGCGGGCTGACGCCGACCTTCCACGGCATCTTCGAGGACAACGACCAGACCAAGCGCCTGCAGGTCGTCGCCAACTACGACAACGACCTCGGCGAATACTGGGAGTTCTCGGACACCGGCTGGGTGCCCATCGACCTGTCGAACGAGGCCTACAAGTTCGGCGTGAACTACATCGTGTACGGCATGACACACTGAAGAGCAGGGACCAGGGACCAGGGACCAGGGACCGGGGAACGGGGGGATCGCGTGGAAGCAGCCAACGTGCAGGTGGACCTGAGCGCACCGGACGACATCGCGCTCGCCGACCGGATGAACCAGGGCCAGACGCGCATCCGCCAGGAGCTGAAGAAGCTCATCGTCGGCCAGGACGAGGTGCTGTCGCAGGTGCTGCTCACGCTGTTCGTCGGCGGCAACAGCCTGATCGTCGGCGTGCCCGGGCTGGCCAAGACGCTGCTCATCCACACGATGGCGCGCGTCGTCGACCTGAAGTTCAACCGCATCCAGTTCACGCCCGACCTGATGCCGTCGGACATCACCGGCACCGACATCATCCAGGAGGACGCCGCCACCGGCCGCCGCCAGATGACCTTCGCGCCAGGGCCGATCTTCACCAACATCCTGCTCGCCGACGAGATCAACCGCACCCCGCCCAAGACGCAGTCGGCGCTGCTCGAGGCGATGCAGGAGCACCGCGTCACCATCCAGGGCCGCACCTACACGCTCGAGGAGCCGTTCTACGTCTTCGCGACGCAGAACCCGATCGAACTCGAGGGCACCTACCCGCTGCCCGAGGCGCAGCTCGACCGCTTCATGTTCCATATCGTCATCGAGCATCCGCCCGAGGACGAGGAGTTCGAGGTGGTGCGCACCACCACCGCCATCCTGGAGCCGCAGTTCGAGCGCACCGTCACCGGCGAGGACCTGATCGCGTTCAAGCGGCTGGTCCGCCGGGTGCCGGTGGCGGAGCCGGTGATGCGCTACGCGCTGGCGCTGGTGCGGGCCAGCCGCCCCAAGGGCGGCACCGCCTCCGACGTCGTCAAGAAATGGGTGTCGTTCGGCGCGTCGGTGCGCGCCGCGCAGTTCCTGGTGCTGGCGGCCAAGGCCCGCGCCCTCACCAGCGGCCGCTACCACGTCACCTTCGACGACATCCGCGCCCTGGCGCATCCGGTGCTGCGCCACCGCATCCTCATCAACTTCCACGCCCAGTCCGAAGGCATGACGTCGGACATGATCGTGGACAAGCTGCTCGAGTCGGTGCCGGCGCCGCGATCGGGGATGTGATGCAGCTCGGCGGCGCGATTCCCGGGGCGCAGTTCGTCGATCCGGCGGTCCTGGCGCGCATCGGCAACCTCGAGCTGGTGGCCCGCTGGGTGGTGGACGGCTTCATCAACGGCCTGCACCGCTCGCCGTTCTTCGGCAGCTCGGTG
>CAYUAX010000040.1:0-31596 GCA_964442845.1 uncultured Bifidobacteriaceae bacterium
TCGAAGCCCTCGAGCAGGTTCAGCATGTGGATCACGGCGATGCCGCCCGAACTCGGCGGGGGCATGCCGATCACCTCGTAGCCACGGTAGGTGCCCTTGACCGGCGTGCGCTCTTTGGCGCGGTAGTTCTTCAGGTCGTCGCGGGTGATGAGGCCGCCGTTGGCCTTCATCTCCTTCTCGAGGAGCTCCGCGGTTTCCCCCTCGTAGAAACCGGCCGGGCCGCGGTCGGCGATGCGCTGCAGCGTGCGCGCCAAGTCCGGCTGCTTGAAGATCTCGCCTGGTTCGTAGGGCGTGCCGTTCTTGGAGAACTGGGCCAGCGACGCCGGGTACTTCTTGAAGTCGTCGGGCTCGACCAGCATCCGCGCCAGCGAGCGGGCCAGGCCGTCGCTCATCTCGAAGCCATCGCGGGCCAGCGCCACCGCCGGCGTGACCAGGTCCTTCCACGGCTTGCTGCCGTGCTTCTGCCACGCCAGGTGCAGGCCGGCCACCGTGCCAGGCACGCCGACCGAGCGGTGGCTGTTGTGGTGGATGTTGAAGTCGTACTTGCCGTCCTTCATCCACATCGTCGGACTCGACCCGGCCGGCGCCATCTCGCGGAAGTCGAACGTCGTCGCCGTGCCGTCGGCGGCGCGGTAGACGATGAACCCGCCGCCGCCGATGTTGCCGGCGGTGGGGTGGGTGACCGCCAGCGCGAACGCGGTGGCGATGGCGCCGTCGATGGCGTTGCCGCCCTCGCGCATGACCTTCCAGCCGACCTCGGAGGCGATGTCGCTCTGCGACACCACCATGCCCTTGCGGGCCCGCGCCGGGGTGTTGCCGGCCTGGACGGTCAGGGTGAGCGTGGCGACGGCCAGCGCGACGAACGACGCGACGAAACGGCGGCGGTGGTGCATCACATGCCTCCCGGGCATGAGGACGATACTACGGGCGGGGCTTCCGGCGCGCGAACAGCAGCGTGAGGATGGCCAGCAGCGCCTCGTCGATGAACGGGATGAAATCGGGAATCAGCAGGTCGAGGCCGAGCAGCGCCGCCGCGATCAGGAACAGCCGCGGCGTGGCCAGGCCGCCCAGGAACCGCCCGATCGCGCTCTGCGTGGGTTCGCCCATGGGTCGAGCTTACACCGCGAGGCTCGTCCTAGCCGCCAGCTGCTAGTCCCTGTTCTTGATTGGCGTGTCGTCCCGATTCCCCCATTCCTCCCAGGCGCCGTAGTAGTTGCGGAGCTTCGTGAGGTCGTGGCCGAGCAGCGCCAGCGTGAACAGGTCGTGGCTGGCCCGCATGCCCACCTGGCAATAGACGAGCACGTGGTCGGCCGTGGTCACGCCCTTGCCGCGCCACAGCGCGGCGATCTCGGCCGGCGACTTGAACGTCTTCAGCGTCGGGTCGAGCGTGTCCTCCCAATAGACCGGGATCGACGACTCGATGTAGCCGCCGCGCTTGATGCCGCGCAGGTCCTTGCCGTCGATTTCGTTCTGGGTGCGGGCGTCGATGAGCTTGACGCTCGTGTTGTTGATGGCCGCCTTGACGTCGTCGGCCGTGGCCACGCCGACCGTGCCGGGCTTCACCGTGAACGTGGTGCCTGGCACCGGCAGGGCCCTGGCCGTGGTCGTGACCAGCTTGTCGGCCGACCACTTGACCCAGCCGCCGTCGAGCAGGGCGACGTTGGCGTGCCCGTAGTGGTTGAGGATCCACCACAGCCGCGCCGCGTAGATGCCGCCGCGCTCGTCGTAGGCGACGACCCGCGTCTGGTTGGAAATGCCGAGTTGCTGCATCAGCGCCGCGAATTCCTCCGGCGTCGGCAGGAACGTGGGCGGGCGGGTGGCGACGCGGATGGCGTTGTTGTCGAGCCACACCGCGCCGGGAATGTGCCCCTCGTCGTAGCCGCGCGGGCGGAGGTCGACGATGCGCATGTTCGGCTCGAACAGGTGTGTGGACAGCCACTGGGCGTCGACCAGCAGCTCGGGACGGGCGAAGCGGGCCGGCGCCTGGGCGCCGGCCGCGTTCGCGAGTGAGAGGGTGAGGCCGACGACGACGAGGAGCACGCGCATGCCGTCATTGTAGCCACGGCGGCGCCGGCTGTCCGGTCAGCGCCAGACGACGATGTTGTCGAGGCCGACCGGATTGCCGCCGCAGATCGGCGGGCAGTTCGGCGCCGGGTTGGTGACGCTGATGATCACGGTATCCACCGCGAGCGTCGCGTCGGGATTGGCGACGGTGGCGAAGTTACCGAAGGTGTTGGGCACCGTGCCTGCGGACGTGAACACCGGCACGCCGGACAGGGTCCCGGTCAACGTGTAAGGAATCGGCGTGACGCTGGAGTAGATGTCGAGCGACGACAACCTGAACAGGGCGCCGCCCGCCGTCACCCGCACGTCGCCGACGAGCGTCGGATCGCTCGTGGTGCGGACCAGTTGGATCGCCGGCGCCGGCCGTCCGTAGCCGGCCAGTACCGTCCAGGCACCCGCCACCGGCTCGACCAGGACGTCCTGTTCGAGATGGCTCACGAACGGGGTGCCGTTGGAGCCGGCCAGCGCGTTGAACGTGACGGTGGCGGTGCCTGGCAGCGGCGGACCCACCGTGAACGCGAGATTGCGCGATGGCGGCCCGGCGGCCTGGCTGCCGGCGCCCCGCATGCGCACGTAGTAGGTGCCGGCCGGCACGTTGCTCACGTCGAAGCGGGTCGGCGATGCCGCCACCGGCAGCGTCGCGATGTTGCTCAGGCCAGGGGCGGTGCCCGCTTCGAGCACGTAGCCGAGCGGCGCCAGCCCGGCGGCTGGCGCGCTCCATACGAGCCGCAGCTGTGAGCCGATCACGCTCGAGGCCAGCGCCGTCGGCGCCTCGGGTACCTGGACGTGCAGCCCCACCTCGTTGGACGCCAGGCTCAGGCCGCACGCGTTCCGGGCGTGCACCCGCACGAAGTACGCCCCCGGCCCGACCGATGCCGCCAGCGACGTGGCGTTGCCGACATCGCCCGCGAACACGTTCGATGTGCCCGGCGCGCGGCCGGCGACGAGCCGGAATGGCCCGGCGCCTGCCCATTGCAGCGACACGGCGTTGGCCGCGACCGAGGCGCTGAGGCCGATCGGCGGGTCCGGCAACTGGCACGCGCCGCCGACGCTGACGACGATGTCGGCCGTCGCCGCGCTGCTGCCGATGACGTTGGCGGCGCGCACGCGCACGAAGTAGTTGCCGGTGGGCACGCCGGGCACGGCCAGGCTGGTGACCGGCCCGACCGAGAACGTGCCGCGGTCGGTGAGGCCGGGCGCCGACCCCGCCTCGACCACGTAGGTCGAGGGCGGCGGGAAGGAGAGCCCCCATGACAGCGTGACGGCGCTGCCGACCACCTGAGCGGTAAGGGCCCCAGGGATATCGGGCACCGACTGCGCGGCGGCCGGAACGATCGAGAGCGTCACGAACGAGAGCAGAGCGAAGACCCGGCAGCACGACGAGCGCATGGACACCCCTCCATGTCGACCTAAACGCCGCGGCCGGGCCAATCGGCCTATCGGCCGATGAGCAGGGATACCCCTGCGCCGAAGCCGCCGAGCCGGTCCTCGCCGGACGCCGCCGAGGCCCCGGCCACGCCGAGCACGTCGTTGACCTGCCGGTAGCGCAGGTCGCCGCGCAGGTGGATCCAGCGGGTGACCGTCACCTCGACGCCGCCCTTGACGACGAACCCGATCTTCCGTTCGTCCACGTTCTCGTCCTCGTCGGCGAAGTCGGAGGTCTCCTCGTAGCGGAAGGACGTCACGCCGCCGGCCAGGTAGGGGACGACCCGGCCAAACCCAACGCGCCAGCCGAGGACGGCGTCGATCGGCGTCATCGTGATCTCGGTCGGGATGCCGAGGCGGAACACCTCCTGGTTGAAGACGAACACCCGTTCGCCGTCCACCCGGCTGCGTTCGATGGCGCCCTCGACGAACAGCCCGCGCCACAGATTCGTGATCTGCACGCCGCCGCCGTACGACTGGACGACATCCGACCCGGTGACCGCGTCGAAGGCCTCGCCTGCCGTCATCCGGTCGGCGGCAACGGTGCCGACGAGGCGGATACCCGGTGACGTGGTCGCGGCGCGCCGGGCCGGTCGGTTCGGCGTTGGTGCCTGGCGGCGCGCGGCCGGGGTCGGCGTGGGCGAGGCCTCGCCCGGCGGTGGCGAGGGCGGTGCCGGTTCGGCGGCGGTGGGATCGCGCATCCGGACGAATCGTGCCTCCATCCACCCGGTACGCCGGCCGAGCTGCCGGTCCTCGAAGGTCACCTGCAGCCAGTCGCCTTTGCGCTCGAGCAGCGTCAACACCGTGCCCGGCGGCACGGTGCGCAGCGGCGTGCGCGTGGCGTCGGGCAGCAGGAAGACCGGCGCCTCGGCGGCGACGATCGCGCTGGCGCCGAACACTTCCTGTGCGGCGGCGGCTGCCGGCAGGCTGGCGATCGGCGTCAGGGCGAGGGCACAGACGCAAGACAAGAGATGGCGCACGACGACTCCGCCGCCGGGCCCCGCCCTCGCCTCGGCGCGAGGCGTTCGGGCGGGACGACGGTCCACCGAGTATCGCACCGCTCGTCGCCTGCCGCGGCGGGTGGGGTCAGGGATGGCGCAGCACGGTCCGGTCGTCACCCCAGCCCTGCGGCACGGTCGTGGGCGCCGGCAGGATCTGGCGCAGGTAGGCGTCGGCGCCCGTGGCCTGTTGCCATTGCGCCGGATAGCCGAGCGACACCTCTTCGAAGCGGACGCCGTCGCGCCAGCGCGTGCTGCGCATGTGCAGGTGGCCCGAGATCACGACGTCCACCGGGTAGCGGGTGTGCCAGTCCTCGGTGCGCCGGGTGCCGCACCAGATCGTGAAGCGCGGAATGCGCGGCAGCACGGCCAGGTCGGCGCGCAGCGGCCAGTGCGTGACGAGCGCCAGCCTGGTGCCGGCCGGCACGGCGTCGAGCCGCGCCGCCGTGCAGGTCACGCGCTCCGCGCACCACGCCGCGCGCGAGGCGTACGGGGCTGGCGACAGCAGCACCTCGTCGGCGCACTGCACGCCGGTCTCGGCGGCCCACGCCACCGCGGCGTCGGCGTCGAGCCCGGGTGGCGCGAACGAGTAGTCGTAGAGCGTGAAGCACGGCGCGATGGCCACCGGCGTCGGGCCGGGCCAGACCAGGAACGGATCCTCGGGCGTCAGGACGCCACGGGCGCGGCAGGCCTCGACGAGCCGTCGATAGTGCCCCTCGCCCCGCCGCGTGTCGGGCCACTGTCGCGGCGTCCACAGGTCGTGGTTGCCAGGGGTCCAGAACACGCGGGCGAAGCGTGCGGTGACGACGTCGAGCACCAGCTCGAGCTGGGCCAGCGTGTCGCCGGTGTCGCCGGCGACGATCAGCCAGTCGTCCGGCCGCGCCGCCAGTGCCTCGACGGCGCGGCGGTTCACGTCGAAGCCGACGTGCAGATCGCTCAGCGCCCAGACGGTCGGAGGGGCGCTCACGGCACGAGATCGGCGACGGCGATCGGCCGCAGGGCGATCGCCAGGTCGTCGCCGTCGCGCTCGATGGCCAACGCCAGCCGGTGATTCGCCGTCGGCCATGCCTGCCAGAACTGCCAGCGCGCGGCGTCGTCGTCGAAGCCGGGCCCGAAGGCGATCGCCGGCGGCTGCGCCGCGCGCAGCGTGAACGCGAAGCGATCGAGCGGAATGGCCAGACCCATCCCGCGCGCCTTGATGTACGCCTCCTTCAGCGTCCAGTAGTCGAAGAACAAGCGCGGCTGCTGATCGGCCGGCGCGGCGCGCAGCGCCTGCACTTCGGCCGGCGCGAAGTGCCGCTCGGGCACCGTGTCGAGCACCGCGCGCTGCAGCGCCTCGACGTCCACGCCGACGCGGTGGCCGCGGACCACGGCCAGCACGACCAGGCCGTCGGTGTGCGAGACGTTGAAGTGGAGGGGCGGCGAGCCCGCCTGGCTGGCGACCACGAACGGACACTGATAGGCGTTGGTCTGGAAGCGCCAGTCGGCCGGCGCCGTCGGCCCGTAGCGCGAGAGGACGGTGCGCACCAGCGCACGGGTGAGCACGAAGCTGTCGCGGTCACGCTGGCGCACGAACCGCTGCCCGCGCGCCACTTCCTCCGCGGTGAGCAGCGTCGTCATCCGCGCGACGTCGGCGGCCGCGAGGTCGGACGATTCGGCCACCCAGACGTCCACCGTCGCCGGCATCGCGCCAATTATCGTCGGCGCCGCCGCCACAGCACCAGGCCGACCGCGGCCAGTGCGCCCAGTGCCACGCCAGCCGCGATGGTCGGTCCGTGCGTCTGGAAGATCGCGACGGCCCGGTCGCCGTAGGCCGCCGCGAGCAATGCCTCGGCGACGTGACGGGCGCCACGGCCCAGCGCCAATGCCGCCCCGAATCGCCACACCGCCAGCGCCGTCGCGCCGGCCAGCACCGCGAAGATCTTGAAGGGCAGGGGCGGCGGCAGGAAGCCGGTGACCAGGATGGTGCCGAAGGCGCTGCGGGCGTACCAGCGCACGGCGGCGGCGGTGCGCCGGCCGCCGAAGCGGCGATTCAGCAGCGCCTGCCCGCCGCGCCGGCCGATCCAATACAGCGGCAGCGACCCGACGACCGCGCCGGCGATCGCCGCACCGGCGTACCACCACCAGCGCGCCGGATGCTGCACGGTCAGGTAGAGGATCAGCGCGTCGGTGGCGTTGGGCAGCGGCAGCGCCACCGAATCGACCAGTGACACGACGAAGACGCCGAGCGCCCCGGCGCCGTCGGCCCACCCGCGCAGCGCCACCGCGAGATCGGTCAGCATCCCGGCCGGCATTGTAGCGGGCGCCGTCGGCGGCGCCCCGCAGCGCGGGCTTCCGGGCGGCCCGCGCCGCTGCCATAATGCGCCGGGCCCGTCTTCATGTCGCGTCACCTTCTTCGTGAACTGGCCGCCGAGTGTCTCGGGACGGCCGTCCTCATCGCCTTCGGCGTCGGCGTCGTCGCCCAGACCGTGCTCAGCGGCAACGCCAACGGTTCGTATCTCGGCATCAACCTCGGGTGGGGATTGGCCGTCGTCTTCGGCGTGCTGGTGGCTGGCGGCGTGTCGGGCGCGCACCTCAACCCGGCGGTCACCGTGGCCCTGGCGGTGCATCGCGGCCTGCCGTGGGGCAAGGTCGGGCCGTACATCGTGGCGCAGATCGCCGGGGCCTTCCTCGGCGCGGCACTGGTCTTCGTCACGTATCACGAGGCGTTCGCCGCTTTCGACGGCGGGGTGCGGCTGGTCACCGGCGATCGCGCCACCGCGGGCATCTTCGCCACCTATCCGCAGGCGTATCTGACACTCAGCGGCGGTCTCGTCGATCAGGTCGTCGGCACGGCGCTGCTGCTCGTCGGCGTGTTCGCGATCGGCGACACCAAGAACGCCGGTGTGCCGGGCTGGATGGGCGGGCCGCTGGTCGGCGCGCTGGTCGTGGCCATCGGCGTCGCCTTCGGCTTCAACGCCGGGTATGCCATCAACCCGGCGCGCGACCTCGGCCCGCGGCTGTTCACCGCCATGGCCGGCTGGGGTGGGGACGTGTTCCGCGCCGGCCACGGCTGGTGGTGGGTGCCGGTCGTCGGGCCGGTGATCGGGGCGGTGCTGGGCGGGCTGGTCTACGACCTGTGCATCACGCGGCCCCGCGACGCCGGAGCCGGGCGATGAGCCGCTACGTCCTCGCCCTCGATCAGGGCACGACGTCGAGCCGGGCGATGCTCTTCGATCGCGCCGGCCGGGCCGTGACCGTCGCCCAGCAGGAGTACCCGCAGATCTTTCCGGCGCCGGGCCACGTCGAGCACGACCCCGAGGCGATTTGGCACAGTCAGATCGAGACCGCGCGCGGCGCCCTGGCATCCGCCGGTGTCACCGCCGCCGACGTCGTCGCGATTGGCGTCACCAATCAACGCGAGACGACCATCCTGTGGGACCGCGCCAGCGGCCGTCCGGTGGCCAACGCCATCGTCTGGCAGAGCCGCGTCACCGCGCCGCTGTGCGACCGCCTGAAGGCCGCCGGCCACGAGCCGCGGGTGCGGGCCAAGACCGGCCTGGTGCTGGACGCCTACTTCTCGGCCTCGAAGGTCAAGCACCTGCTCGACACGACCGACGGCCTGCGCGCCCGCGCGGCCCGCGGCGAGGTGCTGTTCGGCACGGTGGACAGCTTCCTCATCTGGCGGCTCACCGGCGGCCGCGTGCACGTCACCGACGAGAGCAACGCCAGCCGCACGCTGCTCTACAACATCCACACGCGCGACTGGGACGACGAGCTGCTGGCGCTCTTCGACGTGCCGCGAGCGATGCTGCCAGCGGTGCGATCGAGCAGCGAGGTCTACGGCCACACCGCCGCCGATCTGCTCGGCGGCGAGATCGCCATCGCCGGCGCCGCCGGCGACCAGCAGGCGGCGCTCTTCGGCCAGGCCTGCTTCGAACCCGGCACCGCGAAGAACACCTACGGCACCGGCTGCTTCATGTTGCTCAACACCGGCGAGCGTCCGGTGGCGTCGGCCAACGGCCTGCTGACGACGATCGCCTGGCGGCTCGGCGGCCGAACCACCTACGCGCTCGAAGGATCGGTGTTCATCGCCGGCGCCGCCGTGCAGTGGCTGCGCGACGGCCTGAAGGCGATCGCCACCTCGGCCGACGTCGAGCGGCTGATGGCGGCGGTGCCCGACGCCGGCGGGGTCTACCTGGTGCCGGCCTTCGTCGGCCTCGGCGCGCCGTACTGGGATCCGCACGCGCGCGGCGCCATTCTCGGCCTCACCCGCGACACGCGCGTCGAGCACATCGCGCGGGCCGCCGTCGATGCGATGGCCTACCAGACCCGTGACGTCCTCGAAGTGATGCAGGCCGATGCCGGCCTGGCGCTGCCGCACCTGAAGGTGGACGGCGGCGCCGCCGCCAACGCGATGCTGCTGCAGTTCCAGGCCGACCAGCTCGGCGTGCCGGTGCGGCGGCCGGTGGTGGCCGAGACGACGGCGCTCGGCGCCGCGTATCTCGCCGGGCTGGCAGTGGGCTATTGGGACGGCCTCGACGACGTGCGCCGGAACTGGGCGCTCGACCGCGAGTTCTCGCCGGCGATGGCTGCCGATAGCCGCGAGCGCGGCTATCGCGGCTGGAAGAAGGCGGTCAGCCGCGCCCAGGGCTGGGCTACCGACGAGCGGTGACCCGGTTGGCGGCCCGCCTGCACCTGCTCTTCGATCTCGACGGCACGCTCACCGATTCGGCGCCGGGCATCGTCCGCTGCATCGACCACGCGTTGGCCGGGCTCGGCCGCCAGCCGGCCGGCGAGACCCGCCTGCGGCCGATGATCGGCACGCCGCTGGCGGCAATCTTCGCCGCGGTCCTCGACACCACCGATGCCGCCCTGCTCGACGACGCCGTCGCCCGCTACCGCGAGCGCTTCGACGCGGTCGGCGTCTTCGAGAACGCCCTGTTCCCCGGCATCCCCGACGCCCTCGATGCTTTCGCCGCGGCCGGCCACGCGCTGCAGGTGGTCACGGCCAAGCCGACCCCGGCGGCCCGCCGCGTGCTCGATCACTTCGCGATCGCCGCGCACTTCGCCGCCGTGCACGGGCCGGCGCTGGGCGACCGCACCTGCGACAAGGCCGACCTGGTGGCGGCGGCGCTGACGGCCGCCGCGGCGGCGCCCGGCGAGGCCGTGATGATCGGCGACCGCGCCGACGACGTGCGGGCGGCGCATCGGCACGACGTTCGCGCCGTCGCGGCGGGGTGGGGCTACGGCGCCCACGCCGAACTCCACGCCGCCGGGCCGGCGTACTTCGCCCCGAGCGTGGCCGACCTCCGCCGCTGGATCCGCGCCGCCGGGTGACCCCAGGCGCCGGCCGTCCTGGGCGGTGGACCGTCAAAAGCCCCAGGTCGCGTTCGAGGAGGGCCCAATGCGCCAGATGCGCCGTGTCCTGTGGTCCGTGTCCGCCGTCCTGCTGCTCGCGGGTGTCACCGCCGTGGCTCAGCTGCCGCGCGGCGGCGCCGAGGAGCGCGTGCTGTCGGGGAGCGACGTCGGCTTCCGGGTGGAAGGCACCGACCCGCGGACCGGTCAGCCGACCGGCACCTGGGTCGTGCGCCAGAACGGCCGGTGGGTCGAGGCGCGCGCCGCCTCGGGCATCAGGCCGGCGAAGTAGGGACTGTCACGATGACGAACGTCGATCCAAGGCGCTCAGGACGATCGCCGCCGCGGTGGCCACGTTCAGCGAGTCGAGTCCGCCGTGCATGGGGATGCGGACGCGCAGGTCGGCGGCGTCGAGCGCCGCGGCCGAGAGGCCCGGGCCCTCGGCGCCCACCAGCACCGCCGCGCGCGCCGGCAGCGCGACGTCGTAGAGCGAGGGCGCGCGCTCATCCGGCGTGCAGGCGACGACCGCCAAGCCGGCGCGCCGCATGTCGTCGAGCGCGCCCGGCCAGTGCGGCGCGGTGACGAAGGGCAGGCTCAGCGTCGCCGCCATCGACGTGCGAACGGCCTTGCGGTACAGCGGATCGCCGCAGTGCGGGCCGAGGACGACGCCGGCGGCGCCCAGCGCCGCCGCGGCGCGAAACAGCCCGCCGACGTTGTCCGGGTTGTTGACGCCCTCGAGGACCAGCGCGCGCGGCCAGGCTGCGACGTCGGGCGGCGGCCACGGACGCGGCGCCGGCCGCGTGGCCAGGGCCAGGCACCCGCGATGGATGTTGAAGCCGACCACCGCGTTCATCAGGGCCTGGTCGGCGACGTAGACCGGCACGTCGCCCGGTACGGCGGTCAGTGCTCCGGTCATGGCGGCGTGCGCCGCGGGCGTCAGCAGCAGGGACTCCGGGCGCAGATGGGGCAGGCCGATCAGCCGTTCCACCACCAGGCGCCCCTCGGCCACGAAGAGGCCGCGGGCGGCGAGCGCCTCGGGCCGCGCGAGATCGCGGTAGGCATCGAGCGCCGGCAGATCGAGCGTCTCGATGCGGACGATCACCGCGGGGGTCCGTTCACCGGACGATGGCGAACCCGGCGGTGATCGCCGCCGATTCGCCGCCGCGGGTCGCCGTGAAGCGCAGCACGTACTCGCCCAGGGCCAGTGAGCGCACCGGCAGTTCGATCTGGTACTGGCCGGCGAGGGCGGTGGCCGGCCACGTCGCCAGCGGCTTGCCCTGCCGGGTCAGCACCTCGGCCGAGACCGCGACGGGCGGCTCGCCGCCGTCGCCCGCCACGGCGGTGCGGACCACGACGAGGTCGGTGGTGCGGAACGCCTGATCGGGGCTCGGCGATCCCTCGCCGCCCTTGCGCAGCGCCTGGAACGCGGCGGTGGTGCGGGCCCGCACGAACGCCGGTGTGCCCAGCGCCAGCGTGCGGCCGCTCAGGTCGGGTACGGTGAGCGGATCCTCCCAGCGATCCACCACGTCGCCGCTGGCGCCGCGCGCCGTGAAGCGCAGCGTCACCTCGCCGGCCGGCACCTCGACGCGCGTCGCGCCGGTGCCGTCGTCGGCCAGCGTGCCCTCCGCGGCGGTCAGCGTCGTGCCGTCGCCGCCGCGCACTTCGACGTGCAGCCGTTCGGGCCGGTCGCGGAAGCCGGCCACCGGCTTCCACAACGCCAGCAGCGCGGTCGTGCCCGACGATCCCGGCGCGAACGCGGTCGTCACGTGGACGACGCGGTCGTCCTGGCGCGCCTGCATCCGAGTGAGCGCGCCCGACACCGCCGGCTCCACCGGCGCGACCGGCGCTGGCGTCAGCTCCTCGTTGGTAGGCGCCCAGTAGCCCTTGCGCGCCACGACCTTGGCGCCGCGCCGCTTCACCTTGACCTCGAAGCGGTGGAACTTGCCGTCGTTCAGTTCGCGCGTCGGAGTGTAGCCGAGCAGGTAGTGATGGCTGGCGGCCTGGACGACGCGGCGCAGGCCGGACTCGAGGTTGTTGGTGTTGACGATGGCCTGTCCGCCGGTTTCGGAAGCGAGCCGGTACAGCGACGAGTGCGGGAAATTCCCCTGGCCGAGGCCGCGCGGGTCGAGGGCGTGGATCACCACGTTGCCGCGGTTGGCCTCGCGCAGCAGCGCCTGGAACTCGGGCTCGAGCGAGATGTCGAACATCAGCGGGATGCCGCGCGACACGACGACGAGGGTCTTGCGGCCCTCGCGCAGCCCGGCCAGGTGCATCACCAGGGCCTGCAGCGCCGAGATCACCACCTGCGAGCGGACCCGGAACACGTTGCGGGTGAGGTTCTGCGACTCCTCGAGCGGGCTGCGGCCGATGAAGTTGTCGAGGCGGCCTTCGTAGTTCCGGAGCTCGCGGGCGAGCGCGCCCTTGTCGCGGGTCCACTTCAGCGCGCTGAGCGGCGTGATCGGATTCATCACCGTCGCCAGATCGAGCGGGCCCATCATGTCGTCGAGGAACGCGGTGAGCGCCTTGCGCAGCGGAATCATCTCCTGCGGATAGCGGCCGAGATGGTAGTCGTCCATGAAGATCGCGAAGATGCGGACGTCGTCGCGGCCGGCCTCGGCGACGGCGTGGTCCTGCGAGCGGATCTCCAGCGACTCGCCGTCGCCGCGCGGGGCGCCGTCCAGCCGCATCAGCGTCGCCTGCTCGACGCGCTGCGGGATGCCGTCTTCCTCGAGTTCGAAGTCGGCGGCGGTGAGGTCGGCGAGCGGCTCGTCGTCCGCGCCGGTGACCGACACATCGACGAGCACGAGCTTGACGCCCGATCGGAAGATCGGCGGCTGGATGGTGGTGCCCGGCGGCGGCACCTGGGCCGGCGGCACCGCCTGATCGGCGGCCGGCGACTGCGCCGCCCCGTCGAGCGCGGCCGCCAGCACGACGAGGGCCGCCAGGGCCACCCACGGCACGCGCGGCGGGCGCAGCGTCATCTCACCACTCCGTGCGCTGCACGACCGGCATCTGCAGGGCCCGCTCCCGATCGAGGTCGAGCGACCCGACGTGCAGCGCGAGCGGCGACTGGACCCATTTGTAGATCGACTGGGTGAACAGCCGGGCGAACCGAGCCGCATGTGCCGCCAGCAGCGTCGGATCGACGTCGGGGCACACGTCCACCAGGGCGCGGGCCATCTCGTCGGGAGACATCTTCTCGCTGGCGTAGAGGTGCAGGCAGGCGTCGAGCACGGGGAACGGCATGAGGTCGCGCTCGGCCTCCTGCGCGTCGGCCAGCTCGGGGCCGGGCCGGGTGGCCAGCGTCGCGGCGATGCCGGCGAAGCCGAAGCGGACCTCGAGGCGGGCGAGCAGCGCCTCGACCACGGTCTTGGGGACGTTGGCGATCACCGACAACGCGCCCTCGAGGTCGCCGCCGATGGTCGTATAGCCGACCGCCTTCTCGCTCATGTCGCCGGTCTGCAGGAAGAGCGCGCCCGAGGTGTTGGCCCAGTTCCACATCCGCTGGCCGCGCAGCCTCGCCTGCACGTTCTGACGTGTCATCGGCCCGGCTGGTTGCCCGCCGAGCATGGCCGTGGCGGCCTCGACCTCGCGGTCGTAGGCCTCCTCGAGCGGAATCGTGTGAAGGGTCACGCCGAGGGCCTCGGCCAGCTGATGCGCGGCCGTGCGCGTCGCCTCCTGCGAGTGCCGGGTCGGCATGTAGAACGCGGTGATGAGGCGCCCCGGCGCCGCGGCGTCGTCGCCGGCCGCCCGCAGAATCCGCGCGGCGGCGCGCCACGCCACCAGCAGCGTGAGCATCGAGTCGCGGCCGCCCGACAGCGCCAGCCCGAGCGAGCGGAACGCGCCGGTCTTGGCGTAGTAGCTGGCGACGCCGAGCGCCAGCGCCTCGAAGAGCTCGTCGAGGGCGGCATCGCGGGCGTCGGCGGGCGGCGGCGACGACGCCGGCAGGAAGAAGCTGCCGCCGGCCGGCGCGGGATAGGTCAACCGGCTGGTGTCGGCGGTCTCGCCGTCGCCGCGCAGCGCCGGCACCGGGCGGCCGCCGAGGACGAACGCCTCGCAATCGGCCCGCCACGTCGTGTGCTCCATCCGCAGCCGCCGGGTGCGATCCAGATCGACGACCGCCGCCGTCGTCCCTTCGACGAACCGCTCGCCCTCGCGCACGAGGCGGCCGTTCTGGAAGATGAAGCCGCCGCCGTCGTACACGAGGCCGTCCTGCGCGCCGACGGCGTTGGCGTAGACGAGCACGGTCTGGTTGTCGGCGGCGCGCGTCGCCAGCATCTCCCGGCGCGTGTCCTGGATGCCGAGCCGGTAGGGTGACGCCGAGACGTTGACGACGATCTCGGCGCCCGACAGGCAGCGGCGCCGCATCGGCCCATCCGGCGCCCACGCGTCCTCGCAGACCTCGACCGCGACGGTGCCGAAGTCGAAGGCGAAGAGGTAGTCGCCGAACGGCATGCCGTCGGCGTCGAGGGACAGACCGGGACCGCCGCGGGAGAACGTGCGGGCTTCGTAGAACACGTTGTACGTCGGCAGCTTCTCCTTGGGCACGCCGCCGATCAGCCGGCCGCGATGCACGACCGCGGCGGCGTTGAAGAGCTGCGCCTGCACCGGCACCGCCAGACCGAGCACGTACACGGTCGCCGTGTCGGCGGTCTCGCGGGCGAAGGTCTCGAGGGCGCGGCGCTGCGCGTCGAGAAACGCGCGCCACTGCACGAGGTCCTCCGGCGGATAGCCGCCGATGGCTTGTTCGGGGAAGGCGCCGAGCGTGACGTCGTCGTCGGCCATCGCCCGGGCCGCGGCGACCAGGGCGGCGGTGTTGCCGCGGACGGCGCCGACGGTGGGGCTGAGGCTGGCCACCGCCAGCTTCACGAGACGCATGCCCCAGCTTACCCTCGCGCGCCGCCGGCCGGGCGTGCCGGGCCGTGCAGCGGCGGTCCGATCGGCGGGATCGCCGGCGGGGGCGCCGGCGTCCTAGCGGTGTGCTCGACATCCTGCGGCCCTTCGCGACCGGCCTGGTCACCTTTCTGGCCCTCGACCTCGTGTGGATCGGCGTCGTCGCCAACGCCTTCTACAAACGCGAGCTGGCCGGGCTGGCGCGGATGGCGGGGGAGGCCTTCGACATCCGCCTGGCGCCGGCGCTGATTCTCTACCCCCTGATCGTCGTCGGCCTGCAGGTGTTCGCCGTGCCGCGCGCCGCCGGGGCGCCGTGGTGGCACGCCGCGCTCTGGGGCGGGTTGTTCGGGCTGGTCGGCTACGGCATCTACGACCTGACCAACTACGCGACGCTGGCCGGCTACACGCTGCGGATGACGGTCGTCGACATGTGCTGGGGGACGGTGCTGTCGGCGATCACCGCCACGGCGATGGCCGCGGTCTGGCCGGCGTAGCGGCGGATCAGCGGACCGGCCGGGTGGCGCGCAGCGCCCGTTCGCCCAGCCACCGCCACGCCGACGGCCGCGCCGCGGTGGTGAGGCCGAACCGCTTGATGGCGTAGCGCTCGATGTGCGCCATGGCCTCGGCGACCGAGTCGGTGACCAGCATCAGGTCGAGATCGCCGGCCGAGATCGTCCGCGCCTGCACCATCGTCCGCAGCATCTCCACGAAGGGCTCCCAGTATTCCTTGCCCATCAGCACGACCGGGAACTGGCGGATCTTCTGCGTCTGGATCAGCGTGAGCGCCTCGGTCAGCTCGTCGAGCGTGCCGAGGCCGCCGGGCAGGACGACGAAGGCGTAGGAGTACTTGAACAGCAGCACCTTGCGCACGAAGAAGTAGCGGCACGTGACCCAGCGGTCGAGGTAGGGATTGGGGCTCTGCTCGAAGGGCAGCTCGATGTTGCAGCCCACCGACACGCCGCCGCTCTCGCGGGCGCCGCGATTCGCGCCTTCCATCACGCCGGGCCCGCCGCCGGTCATCACCGTGAAGCCGAGGCCGGCGACCGCGGCGCCCACCTCACGCGCCAGCTGATAGCTGGGATGGTCCTCGCTGAAGCGGGCCGACCCGAACACGGTGACGCACGGCCCGACGAAGTGCAGGGCCCGGAAGCCGCGAATGAAGTCGCGGCCGGCCCGCATCAGCGTGCCGAGTTCCCGCCACCTCGCTCGTGGCCCTTCCAGCAGCGCCAGGTCCGCGGCGGCAGCCAGCCGGGCCGCCGGCGCGGCCCCGGACTCGTCGGGGGCGACCGCCATCCCGTCGATCCTACCCTGTCCGCCCGGTCCCGCCGGCGTCCGGCCCGCGGCCGGTCCCGCGCCCGAGGGAGGTGCTACAGTACCCGGCACCGCGCGGCCGACCGGCGCGGCCGCCAGCTACCAGCTATATGAACAGACGCGTTCACGCCTCCCTTACGGCCCTGCTGGCCGTCGTCGTCCTCACGCTTCCCACCGGCGCCGCTGCCCAAGGCGCCCGGATCGTCGTCGTCGATCAGTCGGGCGCGCCCATCGCCGGCGCCAGCGTCACCGCCGGACGGACGCCGCTCGAGACCGGCACCGACGGCGCCGTCGACTGGGAGGGCACCGATCCGGTGACGGTCAGTGCCCCCGGGTTCGCCGATCAGACCGTGACGCCGCGTCCGACGGGGGAGACCCGCGTCGTGCTGGTGCCGGCGGCCATCACCGATCGGGTGACGGTCACGGCGACGCGCGGTGACGCCCGTCTGGCGACCCCGGCGAGCACCACCGTGCTGACCTCGGCCGAAGTGCTGACCTCGGCGGCCGGGGCGATGGACGACCTGCTGCGCTATACCCCCGGCTTCAGCCTGTTCCGGCGCAGCTCGTCGCGCGTCGCCAACCCGACCACGCAGGGCGTGACGTTGCGTGGCGTGTCGGGGTCAGGAGCCAGCCGCACGCTGGTGCTCACCGACGGCGTGCCGCTCAACGACCCGTTCGGATCCTGGGTCTACTGGAACCGCGTGCCGCAGGCGGCCATCGACCGTGTCGAGGTGCTGCGCGGCACGACCGGCGACCTCTACGGCGCCGACGCGCTCGGCGGCGTGGTGCAGGTGCTCACCTTCACGCCCGGGGCGCCGCGGGTGCGGGCGTTCGTCGAGGGCGGCTCGTTCAACACCGCGCGGGGATCGCTCTACGGCGGCGGCAGCCGCGGCCACTGGTCGATCTTCGCCTCGGGCGAGGCCGTGACGACCGACGGCGCCTACGTGGTCGCCGCGTCCGACCGCGGCGTCGTCGACGCCCGCGCCGACAGCGACTACCGCACCGGCGTCGTCAACGTCGGCTGGGCGCGCGAATCGACCCGCGCCAACGTCCGCATCTCGGGCTTCCGCGAGGAGCGCGGCAACGGCACCCCGCTGCAGGTCAACGACACCACCTGGCGGCAGGTGGCGGCGACCGGCGGCGGCATCGTCGCCGGCGGCGCCTGGCAGGCGACCGTGTCGCGCGGCAGCCAGGACTACTACCAGACGTTCTCGGCCATCGTCACCGATCGGTCGAGCGAACGCCTCACCACCGAACAGACCACCCCGAGCGACTTCACGCAGGCATCGGCGCAGTGGGTGGGCGGCATCGGCCGCCATTCGTTCATCGTCGGCGGCGAGCTGCACGACACCGACGCCACGGTCGAGGAGTTCCGCTACTCGACGACCAACGTCCGCACCGGGCCGTTCCTGGTCGGCGGCGACGAGCTGCTCACCGCCGGCTTCCTGCGGACGCGTATCGCCCTCGCCGACGAATGGACGCTGTCGGCCGGCGCCCGCGTCGACGGCTGGAAGACGGCGTCGATCGACCCGGCCATCGCCGACCGCACCGAGACCTTCTTCAGCCCGCGCGTCTCGCTGGCCTGGCAGCGCGCCGGCGTCGGCGCCCACGTGGCGGCGTCGCGGTCGTATCGGACGCCGACGCTGAACGAACTGCACCGCGGCTTCCGCGCCGGCAACGTCGTGACCAACCCGAACGCGCTGCTGGAGCCCGAGCGCCTCACCGGCGTCGAGGCCGGGCTGCTCGGCCGGAGCGGCCGCGTCTCCGGCCGCGTCACCGGCTTCTTC
This sequence comes from uncultured Bifidobacteriaceae bacterium, assembly GCA_964442845.1. Lineage (GTDB taxonomy): Bacteria > Acidobacteriota > Vicinamibacteria > Vicinamibacterales > UBA2999 > CAWAYR01. Next base: position 17,816 of record CAYUAX010000040.1, read on the forward strand.
AACACGCTCGACGGCGCCATCGCCAACATCACGGTCAGCAGCACGCCGACGCAGATCACCCGCCAGCGCGCCAACTCCGACGAGATCCGCGCCTACGGCGCCGAGTTCGAGGCCGACGTCCGGGCCAGCGCCGCGCTGAGCTTCACCGGCCAGCTCACGCTGACCTCGAGCGAGTTCCGCGGCTCGGTGGCGACACCGGCCATCGCCGGCAACAAGGTGACCCAGGTGCCGGCATGGTCCGCCGCCGCCGGCGTGGTGTGGACCGACCCGCGCATCGCCACGCTGAACCTGCAGGTGCGGGCTTCGGACAAGGCCTTCGACGACGACCTGAACACCCTGGAACTCCGCCGCTACGCCGTCGTGGACGTCTTCGCCGGCCGCAACGTCTGGCGCTCGCTGCAGGCGTTCGCTGCGGTGGAGAACCTGTTCGACAGCGACTTCGACGTGGCCCGGACGCCGGTGCGCTCGGTGGGCTGGCCGCGCAGCGTGCGCGTCGGCGTGCGGGCGTTCCTGCCGTAGCGCCGGGACCGGCGATGGCCGAACGGCGCCTCGACGGGCACGGCGTCGTGCTCTTCGACGGCACCTGTGCGTTCTGCGAGCGGTCGGTCCGCTTCATCGCCACGCGCGATCCGGCGGGCTACTTCCGGTTCGGCGCGTCGCAGACGCCGGCGGCCGCCGCGCTGCTCGCCCGGTTCGGCACCAGCCGCGAGGCCGCGCGCAGCCTCATCCTGATCGAGGACGACCAGGTCCATCTGCGATCGACCGCGGTGCTGCGCATCGCGCGGCGGATGACGGCGCCGTGGCGGTGGGCTGGCATCCTGCTGGCCGTGCCGGTGCCGGTTCGCGATGCCGTCTACCGGGTGGTCGCGGCCGTGCGTCACCGGATCGCGGGCACGTCGAACGCGTGCGAGATCCCGCCGAGGGAGATTCGTGACCGCCTCATCTAGGGGCTGGGGACTAGGGGCCAGGGGCTGGGGCTCGTCTCAAGCACTTGTCGCACCACGTGCCACCGTGAAGTGAGCTCCTCGTCGTGTGTCGCACGCCCCAGGCCCCAGCCCCCAGCCCCAGTCCCTGGAACGAGAACAGGTGCGTGTACCTCACCACCACGCCCCGGCCCGTGTCGGTCACCTGCAGCCCGAGGGGGCCGAGACCGCCGCGCCGATCATCCACACCATCAGGCCGCGCCATGGCCGCATCCGCCCGGCGTGTCGCGTGGCCGCGGAGCGGTCGCGGCGCGTCACGGCCGTGTCGTTGACAACGCCGGGGCCGGTCAGGTTCACTGACGGGGTTGCTTCACTTTCGGAGGTCCTCTTGATGGCCCGTCTGTCCCGATTTCTCTTCCTGGCCGCGGTCGTCGCCGCGCTGCTGCCGGCGCCGCTGTTCGCCCAGGCGACCGGTCAGATCAACGGCATCGTCACCGACACTTCCGGGGCGGTGCTGCCGGGCGTGACGGTCGAGGCGACCAATACGGCCACGGGGGCCGTGCGTTCCGCGGTCACCGGCGCCGACGGCCTGTACACGTTGCCGCTCATCCAGCCGGGCGTGTACGACGTCAGAGCCACGCTCTCCGGCTTCCGCGTCGGCCTCCAGGAAGGCGTGCGGGTGACCGTGAGCGAGACCGCCCGGGCAGCGTTCCAGCTCGAGGTCGGCCAGGTCACCGAGACGGTCACGGTCACCGCCGTGGCCACCCTCGTCGAAACCGCCAATGCCACCCACGGCATCGTCATCGACCAGCAGAAGGTCGTCGATCTGCCGCTGAACGGCCGCAACTTCACCCAGCTCGGGACGCTGATTCCCGGCGTGGTCGCGCCGCCGAGTGGTCTCGGCGGCCAGGCTGGCGACGCCACGCCGGGCGGCTTCGGCAACGTCACCGGCGGCTTCAACGTCAACGGCATGCGCAACCAGTCCAACAACTTCCTGATGGACGGCGCCACCAACAACGACACGTTCAATACCGGCTTCGTGCTGCGGCCGCCGCCCGACGCCATCGAGGAGTTCAAGATCCTCACCCACGCCTTCGGCGCCGAGTACGGCCGCAACGCCGGCTCCGTGGTCAACGTCGTCACCAAGTCGGGCAGCAACACGCTGTCCGGCGCGGCGTGGGAGTTCAACCGCGACGATGCCCTGCAGGCCCGCAACTTCTTCGCGCCCGGCAACCAGCCCAAGCCCGAGTTGAAGCAGAACCAGTTCGGCGCCGCCGTCGGCGGGCCGCTGGTGCGCAACCGCCTGTTCGGCTTCGGCTACTACGAGGGCTTCCGCAACCAGGCCGGCACGACGACCAACGTGGTCGTGCTGTCCGAGGCGCAGCGCGCCGGCAACTTCGGCGCGACCGCGATCCGCGACCCGCTCACCGGGCTGCCGTTCCCCAACAACACCATCCCCGCCAATCGCATCAGCCCGGCGGCCGCGCGGCTGCTCAGCGAGTTCGTGCCGCTGCCGAATTCGCCCGGCAACCGCTACATCGTCTCGCCGACCCTCGAGGACGTGCGCGATCAATTCGGCGCACGGGTGGACTACCAGCTCCGGCAGAACCAGTCGCTGCTGCTGCGCTACATGCGCGCCGATACCGATCGGACGACGCCCAAGGTCATCGCCCCGTCGGATCAGAAGGCGCTGGCCACCCTGCAGGACGCGATGGCGTCCTTCAACTGGGTGATCGCCTCGAACGTCATCAGCCAGACCCGGGCGTCGATCAACCGCATCAGCGCCAACCCGGCGGTGACGAGCGGGCTCAATCCGCGCGACTACGGCATCGGGTTCTCCAACACCAACCCGCTCGCCGCCGGGCTGCCGTCGATCGTCGTCCAGGGCTTCTTCGGTGGCGGAACCGCGGCCCTCGGCGACCCGCAGCAGCCGTTCGTGAATCGCGTCAACCACGTGTGGCAGGCGGCCAGCGACGTCACCTGGATCGCCGGCCGCCACTCGCTGAAGTTCGGCGTCGACATCCGCCGCGAGGCGATGAACATCGCCTTCATCAACCGGCCCAACGGCGACCTGGTGTTCAGCGGCGGCCTCACCGGCAACGCCGCCGCCGACTTCCTGCTCGGCCTGCCGGCGCAGGCCCGGGCGACGACGCAGCAGGTGACCCAGGACGGCTACGGCTGGCTCGTCGCTGGCTACCTCCAGGACGACTTCCGGGTGACGCCGAATCTCACGGTGAACCTCGGCCTGCGCTACGAGCTGCCGACGCCGTTCATCGACAAGAACGACGCCATCACCGGGTTCGTCACCGGCCAGCAGTCCACCGTCTACCCGAACGCGCCGCGCGGGCTCGTGTATCCCGGTGACAACGGCATCCCGCGGGGCATCGTGCCGACCGACAAGAACAACTTCGCGCCGCGGGTGTCGGCCGCCTGGGATCCGTTCGGCGACGGCTCGACCAGCGTGCGCGGCGCCTTCGGGGTGTTCTACGACGCGTTGGCCGGTCAGGGCGACTTCTTCCAGAGCGGCGTGCTGTCGCCGCCGTTCACCCCGCTGGTCGAGCTCAACACGCCGACGCCGATCACGATCGCCGATCCGCTCGCCGCCGTCGCCGGCCCGCCCAACCCGTTCCCGGCCAACCTGACCGTGATCGGCTGGGGCGACGACTTCAAGTCGCCCTACGCCTACCACTTCAACCTCGGCGTGCAGCGGCAGTTCGCCGGCCGACTCGGCGCCGAAGTGGCCTACGTCGGATCGCGCGGCCACAACCTGCCGATCTTCATGGAGGTCAACCCGGGCGTCTACGCGCCCGGGCAGACGACCCGCGGCGCGCGCATCATGCCGGCGTTCGCGCTGGTCCGGCCGACCTTCTCGGCGGCCAAGTCGTGGTACGACTCGCTGCAGACGAGCGTGCGGCTGCTGCCGACCCGGGGGCTCAACCTGCTGGCGTCGTACACGCTCGGCAAGACCACCGACCACGTCTCGGGCGTCAACATCGGCGGCGAGCCGCGGCCGGTGCTGCCGGTGGTGCAGGGCGACGAGGCCAGCCTCGAGCGGGCGTTGGCCGCCGAGAAGGGGCCGGCGCTGTTCGACGCCCGGCACCGGTTCGTGCTGAGCTTCGGCTACGCGCTGCCGCGGCTCGACGACCAGCCAGTGGCGCTGCGCGCCATCGCCGGCGGCTGGCAGTTGAACGGCATCTACCAGGCGCAGACCGGCTTCCCGGTGCCGGTCAGCCTCGGTACTGTGCTCGACATCCGCTACATGACCAACCGGCCCGACATGACCTGCGATCCCAACAACGGTCCGAAGACGACCGCGCAGTACTTCGACACCAGCTGCTTCACGGCGTTGACCTTGGCGCAGACCGGGGAGCGTCCCGGCAACGCCGGGCGAAATCCCGTGCGCGGGCCAGGCTTCCAGCGCACCGACCTGTCGATCTTCAAGAACTTCGAGTTCGCCGGCCGGCATCGCATCCAGGCCCGGATCGAGGCGTTCAACATCTGGAACCAGGCCCGCTTCGGGCAGCCCAACGGCACGTTCGGAGCCGTGAACTTCGGCCAGATCACCACGGCCGAGGACGGCCGGGTGATTCAGTTGGGGGTCAAGTACTCTTTCTAGCGGCTAGCGGCTAGCGGCTAGCGGCTAGCGGCTAGCGGCTAGCGGCTCGCGGCTCGCGGCTCGAGGATCACGCTGTCACACCGTCGCGCTCTCATGCTGTCACGGCGACAGGTCGTCCGCGGCGTCGCCGCGGGCGTCATCGGTGGCGCGGTGACGCCCTCTGGCCTGTTCGCGCAAGCGCCGGGAATCGTGGCGGCGCCGGGGCTGCGGCCGGTGGTGACCGACGGCGTGGCCTCGACGCTGGTCGACGAGTCGACCGGGCTGGTGTGGGCGCGGGCGGATCGGGCGGCGCGGCTCCAGGTGGAGTGGGCGACGACCGAGGCGTTCGCCGAGGCCCGGATCGTGCCGGGCCCCGACGCGCTCGATGGCAGCGACTACACGGCCCGGGTGTGGCTGCCGGACCTGCCGCGCGGCCAGCGGGTGTTCTACCGCGTGCGCTTCCAGGATCTCGCCGACGTGCGGCGGTGGAGCGAGCCGATCATCGGCAGCCTCGTCACGGCGCCGGCTGACACCGGTCGCGACGTGTCGCTGGTGTTCTCGGCCGACACGGTGGGGCAGGGCTGGGGCCTCGACCCCGCGTACGGCGGCTTCCAGACCTACGCCAGCATGCTCGGCGTCGCGCCGGATCTCTTCGTCAACCTCGGCGATGCGATCTACGCCGACCAGCCGGTGGGACTGGCCGTGCCGCTCGACGGCGGCGGCACGTGGCGCAGCCTGCCGAGTGCGGCCAAGAGCAAGCCGGCTGAAACCGTCGACGAGTTCCGCGGCAACTATCGCTACAACCTCCAGGACGCCCACATGCGGCGTTTCAACCAGGCGGTGGCGCAGCTCACCGTGTGGGACGACCACGAGGTGCGCGACAACTGGTACCTGGAGCGCCGGCAGGACGGCGACCCGCGCTACGCCGTCGGCTCGGTGGCGTTGCTGGCGGCACGGGCGCGGCTGGCGCACTTCGAGTACACGCCGATGCCGGTCGAGGGCCGCGATCCCGAGCGTCGCTATCGCCGCGTCCGCTACGGGCCGGTCGAGGTGTTCCTGCTCGACTACCGCAGCTACCGCGGCGCCAACAGCGCCAACCGGCAGGCGACCGCCGACGGCGCGTCCGCGCACCTCGGCGAGGCGCAGGTCCGCTGGCTCGAGGCGGCGCTGGCGGCGAGCACGGCCACCTGGAAGGTCATGGCGAGCAGCCTGCCGATCGGGCTGGTCGTCGGCGACGGCCCGGAGCGGTTCGAGGCCATCGCCAACGGCGACCCCGGGCCGCCGCTCGGCCGCGAGCTCGAGATGGCGCGGTTGCTGCGCTTCATTCGCGATCGTCGCATCGACAACGTCGTCTGGATCACCGGCGACGTGCACTACGCCGCGGCGCATCACTACGACCCGGCGCGGGCGCGGTTCACGGAGTTCACCCCGTTCTGGGAGTTCGTCGCCGGCCCGCTGCACGCCGGCACCTTCGGCCCCAACCCGCTGGATGCGACCTTCGGTCCCGAGGTGCGGTTTCTCGGCATCCCGCCCGGCATGAAGCCGAACCGGCCGCCGAGCGAGGGCTTCCAGTTCTTCGGCCGCTTCGTGGTCGAGGGACGTCGCGGCACCCTGCGGGCCAGCCTGCACAATCGCGCCGGCGCCGAGATCTTCGCCACCACCCTCGACCCCGCCGGCGTCTAACCGGCGTGCCCCTGTCGGTCGGGACGACGCGACTGGTCAATGCCGCGCTCTACCAGGCCGGCTGGTTCGCGTGCGTGCTCGGCGCGGCGGGGCGCCACGGCGCGGCCGGCGCCGCCATCGCCGCCGGCCTGGTCGGCGTTCACGTCGTGCTCAGCACCGACCGACGGCGTGACCTGGGCGTGATGGCCGTTGCGCTGGCGCTCGGTGTGGCCACCGAAGCAGGCCAGATCGCCGGTGGCACCTATGCCAGCCTCGGCGGCGCGCCGCCGGCCGGGCTGCCGCCCGCCTGGCTGCTGCTGCTGTGGGTCCAGTTCGGCACGACCTTCCGTTATGGTTTCCACCCGGTCACGACAGGGGCCTTGAGAGCCGCGCTGTTCGGCGCCGTCGGCGGCCCGCTGGCGTTCCTCGCCGGCGAGGCCCTGGGCGCGGTCGTCCTGCGCCGGCCCCTCGCCGGGTCGTTGGCGAGTCTGGCGGCGGGGTGGGCACTGGCGATGGCGCTGGTGGCGTTCGCTCGGCGCGGCGACGTCCCGATGCAGGCGCCGCGCTACCGCTGGCCCGGGCGCTGAGCGGGTCCGATCAGGCCGGGGCGCCCGCCTCCGGCCGCTCGAGCAGCGCCGCCACCCGCCGCACCAGCGTGCTGCGGGTCACCGGCTTGTGGAGCACGGTCGGGCGTGGCCGCAGGCCGCGGTCGAGGTCGAGCTCGTCGGCATACCCCGAGACGAACAGCACTTTGAGGTCGGGCCGGCGGGCCCGCAACGCGCCGGCCAGCGCCGGGCCGCTCATGTTCGGCATCACGACGTCGGTCAGCACCAGGTCGACGGCGCCGTCGTGGGCCTCGAAGAGGCCAAGCGCGTCCTGGCCGTCGGCGGCCTCGATCACCGTCCATCCGGCCTGGCGCAGGAACCCGCCGAAGAGCCCGCGGACGTCGGCGTTGTCCTCGACCAGCAGCACCGTGCCGCGCCGTGGGGGGGCGCCGGGCGGTAAGGCCGACGGCCGCCGCCGCCGCGGCTCGACCGCGCCCTCGACCGCCGGCAGCAGCACGTGCACCGCGGTGCCGGCGCCCGGGGCCGACTCGATCCACGTGTAGCCGCCGCTCTGTTTGACGATGCCGTAGACCATCGACAGGCCGAGGCCGCTGCCGCGCGAGACGTCCTTGGTCGTGAAGAAGGGTTCGAAGGCCTGCGCGGCGGTGTCGGCGTCCATGCCGCAGCCGGTGTCGTGCACGCTGAGCCGGACCCAGGTCCCTGGCGGCACCGCCACCGGCAGCGCCGGATGGGTCCACGGCGTGGCGAAGGTTTCGGTCGCCGTGGCGATGGCCAGCGCGCCGCCGTCGGGCATGGCGTCGCGGGCGTTGATCGCCAGGTTGAGCAGCACCTGCTCGATCTGTCCGGGGTCCACTTTCACGGGCCGCAGGTCGCCGGCGAGGTCGCTGGCCAGGTGGATGTCCTCGCCGAGGACGCGAGTCAGCATCCGCTCGAGTGACAGCACCGTGACGTTGAGATCGAGCACCTCGGGGACGAGCAGTTGGCGGCGGCCGAAGGCGAGCAGCTGGCGGGTGAGCGCCGCGGCGCGGTCGGTGGCGCGGCGGATGCGCCGCGCGAGGCGGCGCCGCGACGACCGCGGCATCCGCTCGGCGCCGAGGGCTTCGGCGTAGCCGCCGATGACCTGCAGCAGGTTGTTGAAGTCGTGGGCCACCCCACCCGCGAGGCGGCCCAGCGCGCCGATCTTCTGCGAGCGGCGCAGCTGCTCGGTGAGATCGCGGTTCTCCTGCAGCGCGCGTTCGAGACGCGCGGCGAGATCGTCAGGGGAGGCGTCGGGCGCCGGATCGGAGACGGAGAGGGAGACGGGAGCGCGCACGCCATCCGGACAATCGGCCGTGGCGCCGCGCGCTTGAGTGCCGGCGTGCGCCGAACTACGCCAGGAGGTCGTCGAGCGCCGTCAATTCGTGGGCGACCTCGGCGGCGATGTCCTCGATCTCGCTGGCCAGCGAGGCGCGGTGCGCCGGCGTCAGCGGCTCCAGCAGCGCGTCGAGCGCCGCCAGCGCGGCGGCCGGATCGCCCGGCTCGGCGGCTGGTGGCGCGACGACCCAATAGCCGAGGTGATCGGCGAGGCGACAGGCGACGCCGATGCGCTGCAGCAGATCGGTCGGCCCGACGGCGGCGCGGTCGTGATGGTGGCGGGCGATGTCCTGGAACGCCTGCGGCAGCAGCAGCTGCTGGGTGAGCCAGCGGCCGGCCTCGCAGTGGTCCATGCCGAAGATCTCGCGCTCCTCGTCGAGCAGTTGCCGCCCGGTCGTCCGCGTGGTGTCGAGAAACGCCGGATAGGCCGTTGGATGCGCGACGACGAGCGCCAGGCGCCCGATGTCGTGCAGCAAGCCGGCGCTGTAGGCATCGGCGCGATGCCCGCCGCAGCGCCGGGCGATCTGCTCCGCCGCCAGCGCGCAGGCCAGGTTGTGGCGCCAGCTGCGCCGCACCGCCGGCGCCTTCAGCGTGGTGCCCAGGTAGCGGCGCAGGCCGATGGTCGTCGCCAGGGCGCGGATGCGATCGAGGCCGAGCAGCGTGGCGGCGTGCTGCAGGTTGGTGACTTCACCGCGGATGCCGTAGTAGGCGCTGTTGGCGGCGCGCAGCACTTCGGCCGTCACTGCCGGGTCGACGGCAATCGCGGCGCTGACCTCGGCCAGGCCGACGTGCTCGCGCGCCAGCAGCGTCAGCAGGGTGGTGGCGACCGGTGGGATCGGCGGCAGTTCGCAGTTGCGGCGGCGCAGGCGCACCGTCACGGGCGGCGGGCCGCCGGCGAAATCGGTGTCGTGCCACCGGGCGGGGCTCTTGATGGTCACGGGCCTCTCCCCTGGGGAATCGGCGGGCCGCCCGCGGCCTTCAACCGCGCTACGCGGAGTGCTGGGCCGGGCCGGGGGAATGGGCGAGCAGGGCCGCCACCTGACGCAGCAGCGCCGTCCGCGTCACCGGCTTGGGGAGATGGGCGGCCCCGGCGTCGCCAGCGGGCCGGGGGGCGACCTGCTCGTTGTAGCCCGAGACATACAGCAGTTTCACATCCGGCCGCCTGGCGCGCAGCGCCCCGGCCAGCGCCGGGCCGCTGACGTTCGGCATGACCACATCGGTGACCACGACGTCGACGGCCGCCGCCCGCCGTTCGAAGACCTCGAGGGCCTCGCGGCCGTCGGCGGCCTCGAGCACCTCGTAACCGGCGTGGCGGAGGAAGGTCGCGAACAGCCCGCGCACCTCCGGGTCGTCCTCGACGAGCAGCACGGTGCCGGTGACGTCGGCCGGATCGGCCCCGGCCGCCGGCGCGTCGAGCGGCTGGGGCTCGAGCGCGGCGTCGACGGCCGGCAGCAGCACGTGCACGGCGGTGCCGACGCCCGGTGTGGAGTCGATCCAGGTGTAGCCGCCGCTCTGTTTCACGATGCCGTAGACCATCGACAGCCCGAGGCCGCTGCCGCGCGAGGCGTCCTTGGTCGTGAAGAAGGGCTCGAAGGCCTGGGCAGCGGTCTCGGTGTCCATCCCCGAGCCGGTATCGCGCACGACGAGTTCGACCCACGGCCCCGGTGGCACCTGGACCGGCAGGCCGGCCGGCGCGAAGCGCTCGTCCACCTGGCGGTTGGCGGTGGCGATCTCCAGTGTGCCGCCGTCGAGCATCGCATCGCGGGCGTTGATGGCCAGGTTGAGGACCACCTGCTCGATTTGGCCGGCGTCGACGCGCACGGCCTGCAGGCCGTCGGCGAGATCGCTGGCCAGCGCCACGTCCTCGCCGATCACCCGGCGCAGCATGTGCTCCAGCGATCGCACGGTCGCGTTCAAGTCGAGCACCTGCGGCACCAGCACCTGCCGCCGGCCGAACGCCAGCAGCTGGCGGGTGAGTGAGGACGCCCGATCGGTGGCGTTCTGGATGCTGTCGAGCACGCGGCGCCGCGCGTCGCGGTCGAGCCGATCGACACCGAGCGCCTCGGCGTAGCCGCCGATCACCTGGAGCAGGTTGTTGAAGTCGTGGGCCACGCCGCCGGCCAGGCGGCCGAGCGCGCCGATCTTCTGCGAGCGGCGCAGCTGCTCGTTGAGGTCGGAGTTGGCGCGCAGCGTCCGTTCCATGAACTGCCGCGGCGCGGCATCCCGAATGGTCACCAGGGCCAGCCGGCGCGGCCAGAGCGCGACCAGGCGCACCCGGACGTCGACCGCCATTGGCGCACCCGCGCCGTCGCGCCCCGTGGTCGTCATCCAGGCGGCGTCGCCGCCGGGACCGACGCCAGGCAGCGGCGTCCCCGGCGCCGGAAGCAGCTCGCGCAGCGGGCGGGCGCGCAGCGCCGCCGGGTCGAGCCCGGTCAGGCAGCCGAGCGCGGCGTTGGCCCAGACGATGCGTCCGTCGGCATCGACCAGGGCGACGCCGTCGTCGAGCGCGTCGAACAGCCCGGGGTCGGTCGGGACAGCCGGCGCCGTGTCGCCCGGCGCGACGCCGCCGGCGCGGCGGATGGCCGCGGCGATCCAGTCTGGCGCGTCGAGGTGGTCGGCGGCGGTCACGGCGCCTCCGGTCCTGACTGGAGACGACACGTCCCGCGGTGGCGCGCCTCAGGGGCCCGCCGGCGATGGCGTTGGCTTGCCGTCCCGCGCCGGCCGTCGACGGCGGCGGATCGGTCCTCCTCGTACACCTTCACCAGCTGAGGGCGACGCGCCGGGGGGAGGTTGGCGGCACGCCGGCCCGTGAACTGGGCATCACACAGACCCTTTCATGGGCGGCGCTGCCGGCCGCCCACGAGGCCATGATCGCATCGCGCTTCCCTTGTTCGTGTGCAGCCGGGAAAGATTGTGTGCAAATCCCGGCGGTGGCCAGGGCGCGCGCTCAGGCGGCGCGGGCTGCGGTCTGCACGCCGTGCGCCCAGGCCAAGGCGTCGGCGAATGCCATCGGCAGGGCCGCGGCATCGAGTCCCGCCGCGACCGCGGCCGCAACCGCGTCGTCGAAGGCCCCCCGTTCGTAGAGCACGACCGCGTCGAGCACCTGGCGGGCCGCGGTGCGCTCACCGAGCAGGGCGGCGCGGATCTCGGCGGCCAGGGGCAGGTCGGCCAGGACCTGCGGCATCGGATGCTGGAGCAGCGCGTCCAGCAGCGAACACAGGCCGAGCAGGAACCAGGCGGCACCGCCGTCGGCGTGCCCCAGCGATGCGCCGAGCCGTTCGCAGGCCCGGGCGCGCAGGATAGTCATCGTCGCCAGTTCGGCGGGGCCGCGGTTCAGCCCGGCCAGCGCCCACAGCGACGTCCACTTGCGCACCTGGTCGAGGCCGACCAGCAGCAGCGCCTCGCGGATCGAGTGGACTTCGCGGCGCAGGCCGAACCCGGCGGAGTTCACGCAGCGCAGCACGCGATAGGTGAGCGAGGCGTCGTGCTTGAGCAGGTCCTCGATCTGGACGATCGACGCGTCGGGCCGCATCAGCGCCGCCAGCAGCCGCATTTGCGTGACCTGGCTCGCCGACAGCGGCCGCATCGCCATGGTGTGCGGCCGGCAGAAGTAATAGCCCTGGAACAGCGTGAAGCCGAGGGCCCGCGTCTCCTCGACCACGTCCTGCGATTCGACCTTCTCGGCGAGCAGCGTCAGCCCGCGCGCCAGCAAGCGCGGCGCGTGGGCGGCGACGACCTCGCGCGGCAACGTGAGCACGTCGAGCTTGACGTAGGTGGCGAAGGGCAGCAGCGCCTCGGCGTCGGACCCGGGCACGAAGTCGTCGAGGGCCAGCGTGTAGCCGCGCGCCGGCAGCGACCGGCACACTTCGACCACCTCCGGCGTCACCCGGACGTCCTCGAGGATCTCGAGCACCACCGTCGACGGCGCCAGCAGGCTGCTGGCGTCCGAGAGCAGCACCTCCGTGGACAGATTCAGGAAGGCGCGGCGGCCGTCGGTGAGGGTCTCGAGCCCCATGCCGACCAGCGCGTCGGTCAGCACGCGCGCCGACGCCTGGCCGGTGCCGCCGACGTAGGACAGGTCGGCGGCATCGGCGCGATAGAGCAGTTCGTAGCCGGCTACTTGCTGGCGCTGGTCGAGGATCGGCTGGCGGGCGACGTGGATGCGGTGGTCGGCGGGCATGGACCTGAGTTCCACATCGACCGGACCGCGGCGCACTTGAGCGGGCCTGGCCCGCCGAGGTTCACGAGGCTGCGGCCTGTTGCCGGGGAGCGACCATCTCGTCCACCTTGGCCAGCAGGGTGCGGGCGGTGAACGGCTTCGGCAGCAGGTGTTCGACCTGTTGGCCGCCCGAGAAGACCGCCTCGGAGTAGCCCGACATGAAGAGCACCGGCACGCCGGGGTGGTGGGCGCGCACCAGGGTGGCGACGTCGAGGCCGCTGCCGCCGGGCAGCACGAGGTCGGTGAGCAGCAGATCGAGCGTGAGGTCGCCGCGGCCGAGCAGGGCCTGGACCGCCGGCAAGCCGTCGGCGGCGTGCACGACGTGGCCGGCGCGCCGCAGGATCTCAGCGACGATGTCGCGGACGTCGGGCTCGTCTTCGACGAGCAGCACCGCCGGCTGGCGGCTGCCGGCCAGGTGCAACGTCCGCGCCTGCACCCCGGGCACGGCGTCGGCGCCGGCCCAGGGAAGGTAGAGCGCGATGGTGGTGCCGCGGCCGGGCGTCGAGTCGGCGACGATGTGGCCGCCGGCCTGCTCGACGATGCCGAGGCAGATCGACAGCCCGAGGCCGGTGCCCTGGCCCGGCCGCTTGGTCGTGAAGAACGGCTCGAACATGTGCCGCCGGACGTCGTCGTTCATGCCACGGCCGTTGTCGGCCAGCGTGATCACCACCCAGGTGCCGGGGCCGGGAATCGCCGCGGCGTCGCCGAGATCGACCCGCCGGGTGCTCACGGTGAGCCGCCCACCGTCGGGCATCGCGTCGCGGGCGTTGAGCGCCAGGTTGAGCACCACCTGGGCGAGCTGGGGCTCGCCGAGCATCACCGGGATCGGCGTGCGCATGCGGTCCCACTCGAGCCGCACGTCGTCGCCGAGCAGACCGGTCAGCATCGGCGTCAGGTCGTCGAGGACGGTGTTGACGTCGACCAGCGAGGCGCTCACCGGGTTGCGGCCGGCGAAGGTCAGCAGGCCGCTCGTGATCTGTGTCGCCTCGGCGACCGAGCGGTGCAAGGTGTCGATGCGGCGCTGGGCCGCACCGCCGCGCGGCACTTCGACGGCCAGCGCGTCGAGGTGGCCCTGCATCACCGTCAGCAGGTTGTTGAAGGCGTGGCCGATGCCGCCCGACAGGCGGCCGATCACCTCCATCCGCTGGGCGTAGAGCAGCCGGTCGTCGAGCCGGGAAATGGCCGTGACGTTGGTCAGCGCCGTGAGCAGGTGCGGCTGGCCGTCGAGTGTGATGCGGCTGGTGTGGGCGAGCAGGTGGAGCTCGGTGCCGGCCGGCGTCTTGACGCGGAACTCGCGCACCGCGCGGCCGTCGCCGGCGCGCACCGCCTCGAGGTGCCGCTGCCGATCGCCGGGGCCGTCGTAACCGCCCAGGTCGAACACGCTGCCACCACGCAACATCGCGCCGGGGCGGCCGGCCAGGCGCTCGGCGGCGTCGTTGACGTCGAGCACCTCGCCACTGGAT
>CAYUAX010000041.1:0-2514 GCA_964442845.1 uncultured Bifidobacteriaceae bacterium
TTCGGCGGGCTGCACTTCTTCAACCCGGTGCCGCTGATGAAGCTGGTCGAGGTCATCCGTGCCCTGACCACCAGCCAGGCAACGCACGACGCCCTGATGGCGTTCGCCGGCGCGCTCGGCAAGGAGCCGGTGGCCGCCCCCGACCGCGGCGGCTTCATCGTCAACCGGTTGCTCGTGCCCTACCTGCTCGATGCCGTCCGCTGCCTCGAAGAAGGCCTCGGCACCGTCGAGGACATCGACAAGGGCATGATGCTGGGCTGCGGCTACCCGATGGGGCCGTTCACACTGCTCGACTTCGTCGGCCTCGACACCACCTACTTCATCGCCAACATCCTGTTCGAGGAGTTCCGCGAGACGCGGTTCGCGCCGCCGCCGCTGCTGAAGCGCATGGTGCTGGCCGGGCACCTCGGCAAGAAGAGCGGGCGAGGGTTCTACGCCTACTGACGCTGGTCACGCGTCGAGCAGGGTGAGCGCGCACAGCTCCGCTTCGGTGCGCGACAGGATCCAGCCCTCCAGTTGCACCGTGCGCCCGCGCGTGAAGTCGTCCCGCACGGCCCGCGTGAGCCGGCGGACGGCGCCCCGCTCGTCGCGGCCCCGCGCGATGGCCTCGAGCGCGGCCGGCGCGGCGTCGAGGATCGAGGCGCGGTCCGTGCCGCTCCCGAGCTGACGCAGGTACGCCGCGCCAATCGCGCGCACGGCGTCGGCGCGACCAGCGAAGAACGCCCGGCTCGAGGGCAGGGCACGCGTCGAGGCTGTTGGCTGGGCGGCACCCCTGGCCACGGCCGGCGCCGCCAGCATCGATCCGCAGGCCGCGAGCGCCTGCCACAGGAATTCCCGCCGCGGCAGGGCGGTCATTCGGTGCTCCTTTTGTCGTCGCGCTGCCGCTTCAGCGTGTCGGCCAGCCGGTGGGCGAGCGCCACGACCGTGAGGGTCGGGTTGGAGTCGCCCCCGGTCGTGAACACCGACCCCCCGGTGAGATACAGGTTGCGCACTTCGTGGGCGCGGCAGTCGGCGTCGACGACACTGACGGCGGGATCGCGGCCCATGCGCGTGGCGCCCATGTGATGCCCGCCCGGATCCTGGCGCCAGATGAAGCGCGTGGCATCACCCGGCACCCACAACCGCGCCAGCCCGGCGGCGGCCAGTTCCCGCGCCAGGATGACCATCGCCCGCCGCATCTGTTCGTCGTCCTGCGGCGCGATCCGCCAGTCGAGCGCCACCCGCGGCATGCCGAGCGCGTCCACCTCGTCGCTCAAGCTGACGCGGCTGTCGCGCAGCGGCGACTGCTCGGCGCGGATGGTCAGCTGCGTGGTCTGGTGCCCGGCGGCGCCGCGCGTGACGAGGGCGCCCGCGGCCGCCGACGGCACGACCTCGCTGTCGGTTCTCGCCGACCCTGGCCGCGGCGTGGCGAGAAACGTCGTCGAGAAGTTGAGCAGGCGCTCCCGCCGTGAGACCGCGGCCGACAGGCCGAGGGCGCCGAGGATCTGCACGGGGGAGCCGTCGGCGCGCCGGAGGTCGGAGTCGCCGCGCCGGAAGAACGCCAGGTCGAGGGCCGGGCCGTGGACCACGCCAATCGACCCGTAGTAGTGCGGGTGCTCCATGAAGTAGCGGCCGACGACGTCGTGGCCGTTGGCCACGCCCTCGGGCTGCTGCGAACGGGAGGCGAGCAGCACGCGGGCGTTCTCGATGCCGCCGAGCGCGAGGACGTAGCGGCCGGCGTGCACGTGGAAGGTGGTGCCGTCGAGGGTCCGGCACGCCACCGACTCGACGCGGCCGCGGGTCTGGTCCAGGCGGATGTCACACAGGTTCGCCCACGTGACCACCCGGACGTCATCGGCCCGTTCGAGGACCGGGGCGTACACGAGGGCGAAGCGCGTCGGCGGGCTGAACTGGTAGTAGCGCTGGTCGATCTGCGACGACACCGGCAGCAGCCGCTTGCCGATCCGGTCGGCGCGATTCTCCGAGTCCCAGTCGAACTCGCCGATCTCGAGCGTGCGACACGCCCGGCGATACCACGGGACCATCTCCGAGTACTTCACGGGCCAGCCGCTGCCGGGCACGTGGGGGTGCGCTGCGAAGTCTTGCGGCATCAGCGGCCGGCACCACCCGTTCCAATGTCCGGTCGTGCCGCCGACGGCTCGGATCCGCATCTGCCGCATGTTCCAGGTGTCGATCCCGGTCATGCGGCCTTCCGACAGCGTCTGGGTCGTGGCGTCGCGGTCGTGGCCGCCGCTCTCGAGCAGCACCACCGACAGGCCGGCGCCACGGAGATCCATGGCGATCGTCATCCCGGCGGCGCCGGCGCCGGCGATGCAGACGTCGGCCTCGAGCGTCGTGCCCGACGACAGGGAGCGGCCGTCGATCAGCATCGGTCCGCGAAGTCTACACGGCTACTGGGTCGTGCGCGCCAGCGGCGGCACCGGCGTGTCCGGGGTGAGCGGCGGACGCCTGGTGTGCCACTCGGTGGCCTGTTCGAAGGCACGGGCCAGCGCCAGCACGCGGCCCTCGGCGAAG
>CAYUAX010000041.1:2524-31198 GCA_964442845.1 uncultured Bifidobacteriaceae bacterium
CCCGGTGTTCTCGAGTTCGGGATTGCGCGGCACGTCGGTTTCCTCGCGCTGCAGCGCCGCCTCCACCGTGCGCGGCGTGTGTCGGCGGGTCGGCAGCACCACCACGTCCACGTCGCGGAAGCTGTCGTCGATGGTCCGGCGCAGCCGCTCCAGCGCCCAGCGGCCGCGGATGTAGTCGGCGGCCTTGGTGGCGTTGCCGCTCTGCAGATTGCGGCGGGTGGGAATCTGATAGCGCCCGGCCATCTGCGTGAACAGCGATTCGTGCCACGCGTACATCTCGCCGCCGAGGTTGACGTCGCGGGTGGTCGGCAGCACCACGTCGGTGAGGCCGCGGGTGAGTCCGGCGATCGTCTTCAACGCCGCCTCGGTGGCGGCGGCGACGTCGGCGTCGAGGTGATCGAAGAAGGGCGCCCGGGCCACACCCACGCGCAGGTCCTTCACCGGTTGGGCCATGCTCTTCACGTAGTCCTCGGCCGGATGCTCCACGCTGGCGATGTCGAGACGGTCGTAGCCGGCCAGGACGTTCAGCATCAGCGCGGCGTCGGCCACGGTGCGCGTCATCGGGCCGCAATGGTCGAGCGACACCACCAGCGGGATGATGCCGCGAATCGAGACCAGCCCGTAGGTGGGCTTCAGCCCGACGATGCTGCAGAACGACGCCGGCGTGCGGATCGACCCGCCCGTATCGGTGCCGAGCGCGCCGTAGCACAGCGCCGCCGACACCGCCGCCGCCGAGCCGCCCGACGAGCCGCCCGGGTTGCGGTCGAGCGCCCACGGATTGCGCACCGGGCCGTAGTAGCTGGTCGCCGACGTCCCGCCGTTGGCGAACTCGTGGAGGTTCAGCTTGCCGAGGACGATGGCCCCGGCGGCGGTGAGACGCCGGGTCACCTCGGCGTCTTCGTCGGGCACGCGGTCGTCGAACACGCTGCTGGCGGCGGTCGTGCGCACGCCGGCCGTGTCGATGTTGTCCTTGAGCGCAATCGGCACGCCGTGCAGCGGTCCGCGCGTGGTCGCCGACTCCAGCGCCTTGGCCCGCGCCAGCGCCGCCTCGCCGGTCACGGTGATGAATGCGTTGAGCTTGGGGTTGTAGGTGCGGATGCGCTCCAGGCAGGCGGTGACCAGCTCGGTCGGCGACACCTTGCGGGCGGCGACGAGATCCGCCGCTTCGGTGAGCGTGAGCCACGCGAGATCGGTGGGTGTGGCTGGGCGCTGGGCGGCGGCCGCGCGAAGCGACGGGCGGGCCGCGACGGCGCCGGCGACGAGCGACGCGCCGAAGGCACGGCGGGTGAGGGTCGGCATGGCCGACACCTTACACCATGGATCGGCGGAACTAGCGCTTCGTCAGCGTCGACAGCAACGCGCGGGCCTGGGCCTTGAACCGCGTGTCTTCTGGCACCCAGTCGGGGTCGGCGGGCGCGGCAATGGCCGCGTCGAGCGTGGTCCGCGCCTCGTCCCGCTTGTCGAGGGCGATCAGCGTCTCGGCCAGGAAGAGCAATGAGATGACGCTGTCGGCCTTGTAGCCGAGCGAGGCGCGCAGGTGCTGCTCCGATTTGCGCAAGTCGCCGCCGAACAGCCGCGGCACCTTGTATTACCAGCGGCCGAGCGCGCGATCCGCCGAGCCGTGGAGATACGCCGGGTCGAGGCGCCGGGCGGCCTCGAGGGCGTCGCGGATGGGGCCCCGGTAGCGGATCCCCTGCCGCAGGCCGTGCGCATCGGCCAGCGCGCCCATGTTGGCGGCCATCCAGAAGTGACCGTCGGGCGCCGACGGCCGCGCCGCGGCGGCGGCGCGTCCGGCGTCGACGCCGCGCTCGAGGAGCCGCTTCTTCTCGTCGCCGCCGGCCGGGCCGTTGGTGCCGAGCCAGTAGCGCACCCGGGCGAGCTTCCACGCCGCGTCGAAGTCGGTGGCGTCGGCGGTGAGTCGGGCGCTCCAGATTCGCTCGGCCGCCAGCGCGCTGGCCGGCTGTTCGCGGTCGCGATACAGCGCCTCCGGATCCGGCGCCGCCGTCTGCGCGTCCAACCGAGCGATGGGTGCGCCAAGAGTGCCGATCAGCGCAAGGTATGATACGGCGATGCAGGATCTGATCACGCGCCTCCTCGTCGAACTCGGCGAGGATCCGGCGCGCGAAGGGCTCGTGCGGACGCCGGGACGAGTGGCGCGGTCCATGGAATATCTCACCAGCGGCTACCGTACCGATGCCGCCCAGGTGCTGAACGGCGCGCTGTTCTCGGTCGACTACAACGAGATGGTGATCGTACGCGACATCGACTTCTACAGTCTATGCGAACACCATCTGCTGCCCTTCTTCGGCAAGTGCCACGTCGCCTACATCCCCAACGGCAGGGTCATCGGCCTCAGCAAGGTGCCGCGTCTGGTCGACATGTTCGCCCGCCGGCTGCAGCTGCAGGAGCGGATGACCAATCAGATCGCCGAGACCATCCGCGAGGCCGTGGCCCCGCTCGGCGTCGCCGTGGTCTGCGAGGGGACGCACCTGTGCATGGCGATGCGCGGCGTCGAGAAGCAGGCGTCGACCACGGTGACCAGCGCGATGCTCGGCGTGTTCCGCGAGGACGCGCGCACGCGCATGGAGTTCCTCGACCTGCTGAAGAGCCGCTGAGCCGTTCGTAGGGCAGCTCTTTAGAGCTGCCGTCCAGGCAGAGCCGAAGTTCTGCCCTACAGAAGCCTCAGCGCCGGAACGTCCGTACCACCGCGTCCCACCCGTCGTTGGCGAACCGCTCGGCGACGCGGATCATGTCCTCGGGGCCGCCCATGGTGAAGGTGGCGACGAGCGCCACCGCGAGCACCGGGCCGAGGATCATCCAGAACTCGTTGTGACCGCCGATCTTCATCGCTGCTCCTTGGGAGGGCGCGCCGCCATCGGCGCGAAGTAGCCGCCGGCGCTGCGGATGGTGACGCCGGGCTGGCGGGCGCCGATCACCACCTGGCGCCACGCCCCATCACGCTTCGGGTTCGTGGACGTGTAGCCGATCACGTAGCGTCGGCGCAGCTCGCCGAGCACGCGGGCGAACTCGGCGTCGAGCTCGCCAGCTTCGGCCGGGAACGTGGCCGCTCCGCCCGAACGCAACGCCAGCTGTTCGAGCGCCGGCCGATCGACATTGGCGCCGAGGCCGATGGCGTAGACCGTGGTGTCTGTTTCGCGGACCAGCGCCAGCGCGTCGGCCACGGTGTGCACGCTGCCCGGCGCCGTGCCGGGGTTGTTCTCGTCGCGGCCGTCGGACAGCAGCACGATGGCGCGTCGGCCCTGGCGCTGCTTCAGGAACGTCATCGCGTCGTAGAGCGCGTCGAACAACGCCGTGCCGCCGTTCGCCTCCAGCCGGTCGATGGCGTCGAGCGTGGTCTGCCGGCGTTCGGACAGCTCGTGTTCGAACACCACCTTGTCCGAGAAGCGGATCAGCGCCAGCGGGTCGGTGGGCCGCAGGGCGGTGACGAACGACCGCGCCGCCTGCTTGGCGGTGTCCATCGCCCGCCGCATGCTGCCGCTGGTGTCCATCACCAGCGCGATGGCCACCGGCGCCACCGCCTCCTGGAACGACTCCACCGTCTGGGCGACGCCGTCTTCGACCACCACCAGGTCCTGGACCGCCAGGTCGGCCAGGCCGCGGCCGGCGTCCTGGGCGCCGAACTCCAGGGTCGGTTTGACCGGCGGCGGCTTCGGCGCGAAATAGCCCTCCCGCGTCCGAATCCGGTACTCGGGATTGACGACCGAGAGCGTGATGGCGCGGAACGTGCCGTCGGCTTCCTGGTTCTGCGGCGTGTAGCTGAGGAGATAGCGCCGGAACGCATCGGCAGCCACCGTGGCGTGCACGTTGGGCAGCTGGTCTTCGCGGTTGGGGAAGAAGGCGCGTCCGCCCATCTGGGTGGCGATGCGGCGCAGCAGCGTCTCGCCCTTGAGCGAGATGCCGGCGACGCCGCCGATGCCGACCACGTACACCGTGGCCTGCAGACGCTGCAGCGACCGGACCGCCTCGTCGTAGGTCGTGGTGCTGTTCTCGTCGTAGCCGTCGGTCAGCAGGATCACCACGTGGCGGCCTTCGACGGCGCCGAACATCTCGGGCAGCGTCGACAGCGCGTCGAGAATCGCGGTGCCGCCGCGCGACCGGATCGCCGCGATGGCGTCGGTGATGGTCTGGGCGTCGTCGGTGGGGCCGGTGGTGGACTCGACCCGCGTCCGGAACGGCGCCACGATCACCCGGTCGCCTTTACGGAGCTCGGAGGCGAGGCGCCGGGCGGCGGTCTTCACCATCTCCATCCGCCGGTTCAGGCTCTGGCTGCTGTCGATGAGCAGCGTGAACGTGGTGGGGATGTCCTGGAGCTGCACCAGGTCGAGGGCTTGCCGGACGCCGTCTTCGGCGATGTCGAAGTCGTCCTTCTCGAGCCACGAGACGTAGCGGCCGTCCTTGTCCTGGACCGTGGCCTCGACCAGCACCGACGAGACGCTGGTCTCCTCGAGGATCTCCAGGGGCGGCAGGGTGACGGTGTCGCTGACCACTACGCCGGGCGCCGGCTCGGCATCGACGCGGATGACCCGCGCCTCGTACGGG
Source organism: uncultured Bifidobacteriaceae bacterium (assembly GCA_964442845.1). Lineage (GTDB taxonomy): Bacteria > Acidobacteriota > Vicinamibacteria > Vicinamibacterales > UBA2999 > CAWAYR01. The sequence continues at coordinate 7,085 of CAYUAX010000041.1, forward strand.
TTCTCGTCGGTCCACTCGACGGCGTAGGGCGGGCCGTCGTCGTCGGCGCCGATGGCCTTGTCGTCCACGAAGAAGCGCACCGGCAGGACGCCGCCGGCGGCCTCCGTCTGCACCTGGGCGACGACGCGAATCACGCCGGGGACGCCAGTGCGGCCGAGCGGGGAAGTGATGCGCACCGCGGTCGTGGGGGCGGCGGAGGCCGGGGGCAGCGGGGCCGGCGGCTGTGGCGGCGCCTGGGCCAGCACCGCCACTCCGCCGAGCACGGCCGCCAGCACGGCGCTCGCGAGGGCGGGGCGGCGGGCCATCAGTTCATGGGGCCGCGCGCCACCTGGTCGTCGAGGAAGTAGCTTTCGCAGGCGCCGTGCAGCAGCTTGTCGGTGAGCTGTCGCGGCTCGCCGAGATAGTCGGCCAGCGACAGCGCGTGGTCGATCAGGTCGCGCGGCTGGCAGCCGCGCAGCGCGATGCCGCGCTGGCGGAAGTACTGGGTGACCAGGCGGTCGACCACCGCCTCGTCGTAGTCCACGCCGCGGTCGCGGCAGCAGCGGTAGAAGATCTGCTTGAAATCCGAGACCGTCGGGTTCTCGGCGAACACTTTGTAGTGGATGCGGCGCAGGAACGCTTCGTCGACGAGATCCGCCGGCTTGATGTTGGTGGCCAGCACCACCAGCACGACGAACGGCACCGGCAGCTTCTGGCCGGAGTTCAGCGTGAGGTAGTCGGTGCGGCTCTCCAGGGGCGTGATCCAGCGGTTGAGCAGCTCCACCACCGAGCAGCGCTGGCGGCCGAAGTCGTCGATCACCAGCACGCCGCCGTTGGCGGCCAGCTGGATCGGCGCGCGGTAGAAGCCAGTCGTGCCGTCGAAGGCCAACTCGAGCGAGCTGAGCACCAGTTCGCCGCCGACGGTGACCAGCGGCCGCCGGCAGCGCAGCCACCGGCCGTCGGGCGGATCGCCGGTGTCCAGATCGTCCGACACCAGCTGCGGCCGCGTCTCGTGGATGACCGGATCGTGCACCTGGACGAGGTGCCCATCCTGCTCGATGGCGTACGGAATCGCCAGGTCGCCCTCGAGCAGGTTCTTGATGCCCTGGGCAATCACCGTCTTGCCGTTGCCGGGCGGGCCGTAGACGAACAGCGAGTGGCCGCCGTTCACCGCCGGGCCGAGCTGATCGACGACCCGGTCGCTGAGCACCAGGTGCGCCAGCGCCTGCTGCACCTGGGCGCGGGTGACGCTGCGCGACACGTGCTCGTCGAACGCCCGCATGTAGCGCTCGTAGTGCCGGAATGGCACCGGCGCGACGCCGACGTACTTGTTGTGCTCCAGGAACAGCATCGCCCTGGTGCGGCCGGCGTCGGTGATCCGGAACGTGAACGACGGGCCACCGACCAGGCCGCCGCCCGAGACCTCGCACAGGTAGGTCGTGCGCAGGTGGTGGAGCACCGGTTCGATCACCGAATAGCGGAGGCCGAGGCGCTCGGCCAGCTCGGCGCCGCTCAGTTCGCCGGCGAGGTGCAGCAGCTTGACCACCAGCTGCATCACGCCGTCGAACGACAGGCCGGCATCGTCGAGCGTCTTCGGCGCCGGCGGCATCACCGAACGGCGGCGGCTCAGGCTGTCGGTTCTCATCGGGCCCTCCCGGCGGCCGACTTGCGCAGGGCGTTGGCGCGTCGGCAGAGCGTGGTGGCGTCCTTGGTGCGGCCGTCGGTCATGGCCGCCTCGCACAGGTTGCGCCACGCATACCAGGCTTGGGGGTCGAGCTGGGCGGACTGTTCGAACGCCTGGCGCGCGTCGGCACGGTTGCCGAGCGCCCAGAGCACCGTGCCGAGGGTGTTGCGAGCCTCGGCCGACTGCGGCGCGTAGTAGACGGCGCGGTGGGCGGCGGTAAGGCCGCGGTCGGGGAACCCCCAGTCGCGCCACGCCCGGGCCAGCGCGTCGTGCAGGGCGGCGTCGGTCGGATCGCGGCGGACGCCTTCGCTCAGATAGTCGAAGGCCTTGTCGCGCACGCCGGCGGTGCGATAGGCGGCGGCGACGTCGAGGTAGCCCTGGGTCGACGGCCGCAGCGACAGCGCCAGCAGCGCGCGCTGCAGCGCAGGGTTCGACGCCTCGAGCGTGCTGAGATTGCTCGAGTGCCGTTCGCTCACGTTCCGGATCGGCTCGGGCGCCGGCATCTTCGCGGCCTCCGCCTTCGATAGCGGCCGGCCGAACACCTCGACCTTGACCCCGCCCATGTCGATGGCCGGCTGGCCCTGGGTGACGAACCGGCTGGCCAGCGTGCGCTCGCGGGGAGCGCACGCGGTCGTGGCCAACAGCAGGATCAGCGCGGCGCAGGCCGCGAGGCTGCTGGACACGACCGCTCCCATCCGGGCGGCTACTCGCCGCGGCTCAGCCGGTCGCTGCGCCGCTTGAGATACAGGATGAAGAACACCGCACCGATGGCATACATGATGATCTGCCAAGTCTCCACGATTCCTCCTAGAGTCAACGTGCATTACGCACACACCACGGCTGTCACCGACCGAATCCGCTGATAACGAGTTGGCGGAAAATACGCAAGAACGACGGTCCCAGCACGACCAGATAGAACGCCGGAAACAGACAAAACACGAGAGGGAATAGCAGCTTCACGCCGAGTTTGGCGGCCTTCTCTTCGGCGCGCTGCCGCCGCTTGGTGCGCGATGTCTCGGCGTGAGTGCGCAGTGCTTGACCGAGGCTGGTGCCGAACCGGTCAGTCTGGATCATCATCGCCACCAGCGACCGGACGTCATCGACCTTGGTGCGCTCCGCGAAATTCTTGAACGCCTCCATGCGTGGCTTGCCGGCGCGCATCTCGGCCGAGATGAGGTCGAGCTCCTTGGTCAGCGCCGGGTAAGCGATACCGAGTTCCTCCGCGACACGGCCCAGCGCCTGATCGAGGCCTGAACCGGCCTCGATGCAGACGATCATCAAGTCGATGGCGTCGGGCAGGCCATTGCGAATCTCCGTGCGTCTGTGCTCGATCTGCCTACCAAGCCAGAGATTGGGCACGTAGTACACAGCCAGCGCGGCAAGTGCCACCAGAACGACGCTACCCCGCCCAAAGGCCCAGATGCCCGCGGCAAATGTCAATGCGGGCAACACGAGTTGCACGACGACGAACAGAATCGCTGGCCAATCGCCGTGGTAGCCGGCCGACGCCATCATCCGCTGCACACGGTTCATCGCCTGCGGCGACTTCGGGACGAAAGACCTGGCGCGCTTGGCCAACGCACTCGGCTCGTCGCCTAGCACTGAGCCGACGGTGGTAGCGCCGCCTTCTCCGTTGCCGGTTACCACCGACAACCGCCGCCGCGTGGACTGCGGGTCGGTCAACGCCCACAGCGCCGTGGCCGCCGCAGTGGCTACGGAGACGAACAAGACGACGAACAGCGCTGCGATCGACAGATCCATGTTCAGTATTCGATCTTGACGAGCCGGGAGATGATGTAGGTGCCGAGCAGTTGCAGGCAGAGCGCCGCCATTACCAGCCGAACGCCGAGCGGGTCATCGACGAGGATGCGCATGAAATCCGGCTGGATATAGAACAGGACAGCCGCCAGGCACGGTGGGACGAGCGAGAGAATCCAGCCGCTCAGTCGACCGTGCGCCGAAATCACGCGGATCTGACGCTTGACCTTGAAGCGCTCGCGCATTACCGCCGAGAGGTTGTCGAGCACTTCGGCCAAATTGCCTCCAGACTCTCGCTGCGTCAGCACCGCCGTGACGAAGAAGCGAGCATCAAGAACGGGCACGCGCGCCGCCAGAGCTCGCAGAGCGTCGGGCATGGACATGCCAAAATTCTGTTGGTCGTAGACCTTCTTGAACTCCGCACCCACCGGCGCAGGCATTTCATCTGCCGCTATGCTGAGTCCTGTTGTGAAAGCATGACCTGCGCGGAGCGACCGTGCGATCAGGTCAATTGCCTCGGGAAACTGCTCCTCGAAGGTCTGCAGGCGCTTGGAGCGTTTGAACCGAACGAACACGTACGGTGCGAAGCCACCGATGACCGCGAACAGCAAGCCAGCGGAAACGAGCCTGAGCCCAAACATGCCGAGCGCCCAGCCGGCTGCCGCACTCGCCAAGCTCAGTGATAGGAAAACTCCGACCGTCATCTTGAGCCCAGACTCAAGAATCAGCCTCTCGATGGCCGTCGTGAAGCCGACGTTCCTCTTGAGCAGGGCTTCGAGAAATGGTACCGAACTCAGCTTCGCCGAAGTCGTCGTGACCCCTGCGGTCGCGACTTTGTGCGTGTCGATCTTGCTGAGCCGCGTGGTGACGGCCTTGGCCGCTTCGCTCTCTGGACGGACAATGAGGGCCCAGTACAGCCCGAAGATTACCGCTACGCAGAGCGCGAACGTCGCTAGGGCGAAAGCCATGGCGTTGCTTACTTCACGACCAGCCGATGCTCGAAGAGCTCGGGGGCCATCTGGAAGCCGGCTTGGGCGAGCTGCTGCGCGCACTTGGGCCGGATTCCAGTGGCGCGGAAGTGGCCCTCGACGTTGCCCTCTGCGGTCAGCCCGGTCCGCTCGAACAGAAAGATGTCCTGCATAGTGATCACGCCCTGTTCCATGCCGGTGATCTCACTAATCGCCGTAACGCGGCGGCGGCCGTCGGAGAGCCTCGTGAGCTGCGCAACGACCTGGATGGCGGACGCCACCTGCTGGCGGATGGCCTTTTCGGGAATGTTCAGGTTGGCCATCGCCACCATGGTGTCGAGCCGGTAAAGCGCGTCGCGCGTGCTGTTGGCGTGAATGGTCGTCAAGCTGCCGTCGTGACCGGTGTTCATGGCCTGCAGCATGTCGAGGGCCTCCTCGCCACGCACCTCACCGACCACGATGCGGTCGGGACGCATACGAAGGGCGTTGATCACCAGCTGGCGCTGCGCCACTTGGCCCTTACCTTCGATGTTTGCCGGGCGGGTTTCGAGGCGAACCACATGCCGCTGCCTGAGCATCAGTTCGGCTGCGTCTTCGATGGTGACGATGCGCTCGCGGTCTGAGATGAAACTCGACAGCACGTTGAGGAAGGTGGTTTTGCCTGCGCCCGTGCCGCCCGATACGAGCACGTTCAGCCGCGCACCCACGGCGCCTCTCAAGAACTCGAGCATCGGCTGGGTGAGCGACTGACGGTCTACGAGATCGCGGGCGCCGAGGCGATCGGTGCGAAAGCGGCGAATCGACAGCACCGGGCCGTCGAGGGCCAGCGGCGGAATCACGGCATTCACACGTGAGCCGTCGGCCAGGCGGGCATCCACCATCGGACTCGACTCGTCGATGCGGCGCCCCACCGAGCTGACGATGCGCTCGATGATGCGCAGGAGATGTTGGTCGTCCTTGAAGACGAACGGGCTGGCTTCGAGCCGACCTTCGCGCTCAACGTAAATCTGATCGGCACGATTGACCAGGATGTCAGACACTGACGGATCAGCGAGCAACGCTTCGAGCGGCCCGAGCCCGAATAGCTCGTGGAACACGTCGGTGATCAGCGCTTCGCGCTCCGACATGCTGAGCGGGACGTTGCTCGACTCGCTGTCGAGAAGCGTCATGATCAGGCCGCGAATTTCAGGTTCCGCCTGAGCACGCCCGACGCGGTTGAGGCGGTCGAGGTTCAGGCGGTTGAGCAGCACGCGGTGGATGCGCTCTTTGCTTTCCTGGTAATGGGCCTGGCGCACGTCGACAACGCCGCCGCCAGTGACCACGTGTGAGCGCTCGGGAATAGCCATATGAAAAGAAACTCCGGCCTATCGCCTGCCGAGCCGGCCGAAGAGACCGGGCCTGACGGTGTCCTTGACTGCGGGCTGCAAGCCTGCGAGATCGCGGGCCGCCTCGTCGAAACTAACGGGCAGCCGCCCTTGTTGGCCGTTGACCACCGGCTCACCTTTGTTCAGAGCAGCGACCGCTGCTCGGTAGTCGCTCGGAAAGGTGTAGGTGACCGCGCCGCCGAGCACCCTTTCCACGTCTTTGCGGCCTATCTCAGAATCCGCATCGAAGCGGTTGAGCGCCAGTTTCACGCGCGTCGGGCCACAACGCTGGCGCAGGAGTGCCGCCAATCTACTGGCGCTGCGAAGCGTTGCCAACTCTTGGTTGGCGACGACCACGACGGACGACGCAACCTCGAGAGCGTCGAGCACCGATGGGTCCGAGCGGGGGCAGTCGATGATTACCCAAGGATAGGCGGCAGTGACGAACTCGAACAGCGCCTTGACCCGCATCACGTCGATCGAGCCGAGCACCGGCCTACTGGCGGAAGCGAGCAAGTCGACGCCGGAAGGCGTCGGCGTAATCAGGCCCTTGAAATAAGTGTCGTCCAGTCGATGGATGTTCTCGAGTGCGTCGAGCACGGTGAAGCGCGGTTCGACACCGAGGAACACCGACGTGTCGCCTTGCGCCAGATGCAGGTCGAGGAGCAGCGTCGGCTCCTTGCTGATGTTGCGGATAGCGGCGGCTAGGTTCACGGCAATTGACGTGCAGCCGACGCCGCCCTTGCCACCGACAACTGCGAAGGAACGTCCCCGCGCCGATGGCGCGGTAACCGGTCGCGTCACCCGTTGCAGCGCGACCTCTAGCTCCGTGGAATCGACCGGCTCGGGAAGCCACTCGGTGATGCCGAGCCGCATCGCTTCGAGCATGGCGGTCGGATCGAGCGACTTGGCGAGAACGACGAACCCGCTGGCTTGAAACTGGCGCTTCAAACCGGCCAAATCACGCGGCAACCGGCCCGTTGCGCGCGTGTCGACAAGGAACGCCTCCGGACCTCTCGACCCCTGGGGATGGACGCTGGCGACCTCTGCCACCGACGTTTCAGCGACTCGGTAGCCCCGGGTGCGCAAAGCCACCAGGAGGTCCCGGTCGGTAGAGTCGATGAGCGTAATCGAAAGGGACACGTCGTTACCTGACCAAGATGATGTTGATGACGTTCGACTCGCCCGGAAGGCCGCCGCTGCCCGTGAACGCGAGAGTCGGCATCGGCACCAGTCGAGCGAAGATGCTGTTGCCTTGTGTGCGCTCGATAAATGCGCCGACTATCTGGGTCACGACTACTGAGCCTGGTCCGTTGTTCTGGTTGCCGTTCGGATCGACGCCGCCCGGCCCACCATTCGGATCCGCGTCCCAGATGTCCGGGTCGAAGACGACAATCGGGACGATCCGGGGACTGACGCCGAACGCGCTGTTTGCCACGCCGCCGTAGTCGCCTTCGTCGTCGTCCCACTCGGCGTCTGGGTCGCGCTCTATTAGTTCTTCGAAGGCGTTTTTCACCGGCCCTGCCTTGCCTCCAGGCTCGACGCCGATGATGTCCCCTTCATTCACCACCGTGGGGTTGCAGCCGAGGATCGCATCCCGGACGTAGTCGGCACCTTGGTAGCCGAGAAATCGCAGCAGTCCGTAGAATCCAGGCTCGAGTCGATTGTTGCCATTCGATGGCTTGATCTCGAGTGGAGTGCCGTAATCTGAGCCTTCGTCTCCCGGCGTCAGGTCGTAGCCAGTGCCCGGGTAGTTGCCGACTCGCGGTTCGTAAAGATCGGCAGGGTCCAGCAGGACCCCCTTCGCATAGCGGTTGAACTCAGAGTCCGGCGTCCACTCGCCCCCTGGAGGGTTGAGTTCGAGCCACTTGTCTGGAATCGCAATCGGCTTGATGCAAGTGGTTGTCTCACCGAACCGGACTTCGGCGGTAGCGGTCGCTCGCACACCTTGATCGAGCACGCCGACCAACTGGCTAAAGATGGTCGGCAGAGGGTTGTCGTGGGCCTGATCGCGGAACACGTCCACTCGAACGCAGAGGCCATCGGGCGGCGCACCCGGCGGGCAGGCCGGAAATGTGACGTCAGCATCGGTGATGGCCGGCGGTTCCCCCCAGACCAAGGAAGTCGTCGCGGCGGCGATCGCGGCGCTGCGTGCACGCGCCTGATCGTCGTGGTCTATGTAGCCGAGTGAGGTCGCCGCGGCGATCGCCGCAGCGTCCGCTGAGTTCTGCGCCTGGCGCCTCGCGCCCCATAGAATGCCGTAATCGATCACGAAGCCGCTGAAGGCGGTGAGGCCGATCATCGCGACAGCCACGTGAATGAGCACTGCTCCCCGCTGACCGTTCCGGTCAGCCGGCTTGTTCGGAGATGAACTGTGCTGCGAGTGACGGCGTGTTGACATGACCCTTCTCCTTACGTGGGTCTCACTTACCGGCCAGGCGGCCGCGGCGGTGTCGCGCTTGATGGCGTCGGGCGGCGAGTCGGCGGCGGGGGGGCATCCTGCAGGCCAGGGCGTTCGTCGTCGGCATCGTCGCCGGGTACGCCGCGACTCTCGTCGTCCGACGGATTGATGAAGGCGCCAGGCCGCACCGGCAATGTCGGCACCTCGTCAGGGTCGAGGGCGCGGACAAGGCGAGGAGTGACGAGCACCATCAGTTCGGTCTGCTCGGCACGGGCACTACGGCTCTTGAATAGCGTGCCGATGACAGGCAGCCGACTGAGCAGCGGAATGCCCTGCCGGTCTGTCTGGGTCAAGTTGTTTAACAGACCCGCAATCGCGAACGACTGGCCGTCGCGCAGCTCGACGTCGGTTTCAGCGCGGCGGGTGTTCAGCGCCGGGATACGGAATCCCGACAACAGAATACCGTTCGTAAAGTCGAGCGTGCTCACTTCTGGTCGAAGCTTCAGCCGAATGACGTCGCCGGCGATCGTCGGCGTGAAATTCAGCCGCACGCCGAACTCCTTGTACTGGATGTTCAGTTGCCCGAGACCCGTGACCAGGGGAATGGGAATCTCTCCTCCAGCCAGGAAGCTCGCCTCCTGGCCGTTGTACGCGATGAGATTTGGTTCGGCGAGGCTCTGAAGGAAGCCGCGGCCCTGGAGTGCCTTCAGGACGCCGCCGATGCCCTGGTTCCGCTGAAACAGGAAAACGTTGAGAAAGTCGGTGAACTCGAGGCTGCCTTCGTCGAAGCTTGGCGATGGAAACTGCTGCGTAGTCGTCCGGCCGGCGATATTGTCACGATTCACGAACAGCGAGAGCCCAGATTGCTGAAGCGCATTTCGGTTCACTTCAGCAAATCGCACCTGCAGCATCACTTGCTTGCTAGGTGAGCCGCTCGGCAGCGCGAGCATGTTGATTACCGAGTGCTTTGGCATCGCCGCCTTGGCGAGTTCGCCGGCGCGAAGCATGACGTCGTTGCTGGACACGGCGCCCGCGAGAATGACAGCTTCATCGGTGACCGATACGCTGATGTCTTCGCCAGGGAAAAGCTGTTGGAAGTTCTGCTGGAGGTTGGTGACGCCAGGATCGACGACGATGTCGTAGTGCCGGCGTGTCTCGGCGCCCCACACGATCAGGCTGACGGTGCCGGCGCCCTTGCCGTCGACCAGGATCTCGCGCGGCTTCACGACGACCGCGTCGGCCACGGCGGGGTTGGTCACGGCGATCCGGCTGATATCGAAGTCGGTGAGCAACACGGTCGAGCGCCCCGCGGTGAGCGGCACGCGCTCGGCGGCCTCAGTGGCCTGGCTCGGCGCGGTCTGCGCCGAGACCCCGTTGTGAGTCGCAGCCGCCGTTAGTACCGCGACGAGCGCCACACGGCTCATCAGGCTTACGCCACTCATCGAACCACCTCCGCCGTGCGCTTGGCCGCACGAATCGTCTCTACCGTGTAGATCTGGGGCGCAGGCGCCGGCGCTGCTGCGACCGGCCGTTCGGCACTTGGCCGTGGCCGAGGCGCCGGACGCGTAGTTGCCGGAGGCGGCGGTTCAGGCGCGCCCGTCAGACTGGCCACCCTGACTCCGTTGGTCGTGGTTGGCTCCGTGTCGAGAGGATTGCGAAGCGTCAGCGTGATGCGACCGACCGATGCGGCCAAGGAGATTCGTTCCGCGTCCTCCGGAGTCACCAAGACAGTGACCACTGTCGTCGGCAGAGGCTTGCCGTCGCGAGCCTGTTCCTGATCGATCTTCGTGCCGGCGGCCAGCACCTGGATGTTGCTCACGACGATTCGCGAGATGGCTCGATCCTGCTGGTTCATCGTCATTACAACGTCGACCTTGGCGCCTGGAACGACGAACCCAGCCACGCCGACGACCTCGTCGACCTTGAGCGAGATGGCACGCATCCCGGGGGTGATCACGGGTGGCAGCCCGGCGCCGGCTTCGGCCGATGCCACCTTCGTCCCCGTCAGAGGTTCGTTCTCGACCACTGGCGCGACCAAGCCCCGATTGATCACGTCTTCTACTCGAGTGTAAGCGCCGGCCACCGGGCTCGACTGCGGCCACGCTACGAGCTTCACGTCACTGGGCGCCAGCAGCGTTCCCATCGGGAGTGACTTGGCCGCGACGGCAACCTGGTAGTTACTGACTTCGACCTCGCGAACCGGAATGTTCTGGACTTGGCGGAGGACCATGAAACTGGCGCCGCCGGCGACAGCCACGGAAAGCGCGAGAACGAGCAGAGTGCGTGTGCTTCGTGACATGTGCGTCGATTCCCTAGGGCACTTGGCGCCGCATGATGGCGCTCGCGGTCAAGTTCGCCGATGTGAAAGAGCTGCCGCCGAACATCGCCACCAACGGGCCGATGAACTGGAAATTGTAGAAATGGCTCACCTGTACCTGGACACTGGGCCAAGTGCCGCCGCCAGGCTCGGTGATGGTTCCGAGTTGTGCGACGGCAGTGACGGTTCCGGGTACCCCACCTGTGGCGGCGTAGGTCGTCGCTCGAGCTTCGGCGTCGGACAGCTGGTACCCGGGCAGAATGCCGACGCGGGCCCCTTCCATCGCGGCGTTGGTAAGAACCACATAGCGCTGGAACATGAAGCCGAAGTCGATGATGCCAAAGAGCATCATCAGCAGCAGCGGCAGCACCACCACCATCTCGATGAGTTCGGCACCACGCTCCGAGGGCCACCGCGCTTGTCGTTTCACAGTCGCCATAACGCCGCCACCAATCCCACGAAGATCGGAATCGAATAGGGAAGGCGAGGCCCCCGCCCGTGCTCGAGCGTCAACTCCGGCACTGGGCGCACGCCCTGAGTCGACCAGAGTAGGAACAGCCCGCCGACATTCGATAGTGCTTGGCGCAGGTAGCCGTGCGCCAGGGCCACAGCCAGGCCGAGCACGCCACCGGCGGCAGCGCCGTAGAGCGCCGTCCACACCACGGAGTTCCAACCGACCAACGTCCCGAGTGCGGCCATCAGCTTCACGTCGCCGCCGCCCATGCCACCCAGGGCGAAGAAGGGAAAGAAGACCGCGAGGCCAACCGCCATGCCGAGCGCCGCTGCGGTTGCGCCCTGGCCTCCAGGGGCGATCATGTGGCCGATGAAACCAGCGGCCACCGCCGAGGCTGTCAGCCAGTTTGGTACCTTCCGGGAACGCAGGTCGGTGATACACGCGGCAATGCCGACGGCGACGGCGACAACGTGAAATCCGGTCACGAGCCGCCTCCTCCTGGATCTGGTGGCACCCACAGGTTTTGGGTATTTGTATCGAGTGCTTGGTAGGTACTGGCGATGGCCGCCTCGATCAATGGCCATGTCGCGATCGACACGATACCGATGCCTGCTGTGACCAGGACATACTCAATCGTGTCCTGACCATCCTCGTCCTCCAGAAGACGGCGAAGCTGCTGGCGCATCGGCGGAATTGACGGTCTGCTTGAAAGGGAGGCGCAGGAAGCCCAGCCGACCAAGGCTGCCTCCTGCGCCCACTGTGCTACGAGCCCAGGGTTCCCATGGTCGCCGTCGAGGCGACGACGTTCTGCCAAGCCTGCGACACCTGGGCGCCGATCAGCGGCACCGCGGGGATGGCGACGATCGAGATCGCCGCGGCCATGAGGACGTACTCGATGACGTCCTGTCCCTCTTCTTCGCGAATCAGTCTGTTCAGCAGATTCATTGCTCTCTCCGACCGTCGGTGGGGGTAGCTGAGCCGTCAGACGCGCCCCCTCAACGCGGCTGACGTGTGTGTCCAAGGGCAGCCGTTCCCGGCCATACGCCCAGCGAAGAGCTGGTCCCTCGGCGGTGTCAAGTGAGCAACTGCCGTGCCCGTAAACCTACCGCCAAAAACTGTAATGAACTTTCGCGCAGAATAGCGAGAATTCCGCGCATTCCAGTCGCAGATCAGCTCTGCTGGTCACAGATACAAATGCCAAGAAGGCTGCCTGGGGCCGGACAAATGTCCTACGCCTCAGCGATCCGAGCCACGGCTTGAAGCCGGTCGCCGACCGCCAGTTCCGCTTGGTCGATCGCCCCAGCCTTTAGCTCCACGATGGCGAAGGCCTTCAAGGAGAACAGGATCCGGCGGCGTGGCACTGCCCGGCGGACCGAGACCACCACGCCCGCCCGGTTGACGCCGACGATATCGATAGCGAACCGCATCCCGAACGTGTGCACGCCCTGGCTCGGTGCGATGACCAGGGCCTCGCCTGGAGCCATTGAGTCGCGGCCGAGCAAGCCGCGTCGCCGCGACTCCGAGCTGCCAGCCAGAATCGGGTCCGTGGCGAGCCACGCGCCGTTTCGCTCGACGCGCAAGCCCCACGGCGTACTCACGGACAGCGCACAGGCGAGAAAGTGCGGTGTCATCACGCGCGCAGTGACGCGAATGCGGGCAGCACTTCGAAAGGCGTGACGAATCGCTCGAGCCTCTCGCCGCGCATCGGGATGCGCGCAGAGTCGATATTCCCCAGGAACTGTGCCGACTCGGCGAGGTAGCGGATGCCCTCTGGGCGCAGGTGCATGACGCGAGCCGCACTGGCGTCCACGGCGACGAGGTCGCGTCCCATGAGCAGCACACCCACCGCCTTGGGTTTGCCCATGATCGGGCCGTCGCCCTCCATCCCGACCACACCATCAACGATCGCCAGGTGCGGCCGCACTGTGGCTACGATGTCGAGGATCGACTCGTTGATGCCCCGGAAATGCAGCAGATTCTTGGGCCAGCCGTAGACTGCTCCTGGCACCACGCCGAAGAAGTTCTTCATGCTGCAGGTGATGCCAGCCCAATGGTGTGTCTTCAGCTTCGGCATTGACACGACCAGGTCAGCCTCGAGAACCGCACGCGGTAGGGCTAGGGCTTCGAGTCCGGTGAATCGACTCCGCAACGGTACGAGCTGGACGTCATCGTGATTGAGGTCCACGAACGGCAGGCGCTCGCTGGTCAGCAGGTCCAGCGTTCCCGTGCTCGAGAGCAGATACTCCAAGTCGCGCCGATGCCCTGGGCCCTCGGCCACCGTGACTTCGCGAGCACCGGCGCGACGCAGCGCGGTCGCCGCACCGATTACGACATGGGGATGCGTGTTGATGACGGTGCCTGGCTCGTATTCGACCAAGTTCGGCTTGAGCAGCACAGTTTTGCCACGAACGTCCAGGCCCAGTTCACCCAAGCCGCGTCCGATGAGAGCCGCGAAGTCGACGTCGTACGACGCAGCCGGTAGCGCAACGACTGGCGACTCGGTTGGTACTCGAAAATCGGCCGATCGATACGGCGGCCGGCGGCAGCCAGCCGCGACGAGCGCAGCGGAGGCCACCGAGCCGGTCACGAACTCGCGGCGCGTCATTGCCGTCCCTGACAATGTCACGGCATCCTCGATGGCAGGTCGAAGGCAGTCGGCAGATGTGGCGTCGCCGCACATCCGAGGGCGTACGCCGCCATGCCCATCGCAGCGACGTTGCCGAAGGAGACCGCGTGACTCGAGTGATCGGTCAGTGCTTTGATGATCTGGCCGTATGGCCGACCCGCTGCCGAGAACGCGAACAACGACAGCGCCAGAGAGGTGGTCGAGGCCTCTCCGAGGGCGCGCTGCTCCAGAATCTCAAGGGCCCGGTTCAGGACGGCATCGCCAGTACGGTCCTGAAGGGCCAAAATGCCGATCGCGGTCGTTGGAGCGTGCGCTGGAAGGTCGGCTCCATACACGTTCGCGTTGCCGTAGTTCCAACCACCTTCGATGCAGGCGCGGTCGCGCAGCACGGCTTCGCCGGCGAGTACCCTTAGGCGGGCTGCGTTACTGATCGTTCGCCACCGCTTCAGCGCGAGAAGACACCATGCGGTCGGTTCGATCCAGGTGAAGGTGCCATCGAACCAAGCCCACCCGCGAAGTCTGCCGTTCAGCCGATTCTCGGGGTGGTCGGGAAGCGAGGTGCCTCCCTCTCCGGAGATCGCCCGCACGATCGTCTGCGCTGAGGGTAGGTCGTTTTGGCTTCCAGCGACGAGGGCAGCCAGTCCGTTGAACGCGTAGTTGGGATGGCCCGTCATGGGCTCGACGATCAGTCCTCTTGTTCCCAGCCAACCAGGAGCCGGCGTTGCGGCAAAGGGCGTCCCGGTCCCCAGGCAAGCCCAGGCTGTGGCCTCGAGCCGACTGGCTTTACCCGCGTAGTACGGCCAGCCTCCGTCGGCGTTTCTGACTCGGTTCAGGGCGGCCACGAGACTCGCCCTTGCATCGCCCGCTGTCACAGATCACGACTCAGGGGCTACCCGCACGACATAGCGTACGGGTCGCCCGTCGAGGCGTGCCGGCCTGAACTGCCAGGCCTTGGCCGCCGCGAGCATCATGCGCGCCCGGTAATAGGTCTGTCCCGGCTGTTCGCGTCCGCGCAGCCGCACCGCTTCGACAGTGCCCTGTTGATCGACCAGCACCTCGAACACCGGGCCGTCCACGACGTCGTCCGGTCCCGGAAATGCCGACCGCTTCATCCGCGGGAACATCATCAGCGGCGGTGTCACGCCCGTATTCCGATCCGAATAGACCGATGTGTCGGCGAAGAGGGCGGCGATCGCCGTGTCGTCGGGCTCGGCTGGTGCCGAGGGGGGACTGGATGTGTCCGGTTCGGCTCCCAGCGCCGGTGTCCCGCCGCCCAGCGCCTCGTTCGCGGCGACGAGTGCCGCGGGCGAGCCGGCGCTCAGGTCAGCGCGCGGTGCTACCGCCGACGCCGATCGCGCGCCGAGTTCCACGTCCGCCTCACGCCGTCCCACGATGTGCCACGACGGGTCGAGCGGAACCGCCCCGACGTCCTGAAGGACGAACGCCTCGGCTGCTTCCGGCGGCGTCGGTGGCGACACCGACCACGTCCACCACGCGGCGACGAGCGCCACGCTCGCGGCCACGGCGGCGGCTGCCCGCACGATCCAGCGGCGATCAGGGTGCACCTCGGGCGCCGGAGGCTCTGGCGCGGGTAGCGGCCGCGCCGCGACCTGCTCCCGTAGCCTCGCCAATTCTCCTTCGGCGGCGCTCGACAAGTCCGCCGTGGGAGTCGGCGCGGATGGCTCGATTGCGGGCGGCGTCGAAGCGAGGGGCGCAGTGGCCTGTCCAGGCACCATGGCCGGCGGCGTCGTGCCGAGCCGCGCCATATCGTCTTCGACCTGCAGCGCCCGCATCACCAGCCCGGCAATTTCGTTGCGGCGATTGGGCCGCGAGAACATCGCCAGGTCGTCGCTGAGGTTCTTGCTGGCTGCGCCGAACGCCAACGCCTCCAGATCCGCGGGCGTCTCGCGGCCGGCGAGCATCTCGCGCAGCAGTTGCAACGCCGCGTCGGGTGCGACGTCGTCGGTGGCCTGTGGCAGCTCGACATCGCCGCGTCGCGTGAGGATGCAGGTGTCGGCGTCGATGCGCGACGGCGTGCCGCGCGTGGCGTTGATCACGCTGAGGATCGCCACCTCGTGCACGACCGCGACCGCTTCCTGCCAGGTGAGCGGCACGCCAAGCTCGAGCACGCGTCTCACGGAAATGCGGTGCGATGCCATCGGTCGGAGCCGACGCGGCGGCGAGCGTCGGGATCTATCAGCCTACAGGATCTCGGCGCCTGGGGCGTCACGGTCGTCACGTGCACGGCAACGCCGCCGCATGCAGCGCTGACGAGGCCCGGGGCTGCTAAGCTGTGGACACATGCGATTCGTGTGTGTCGCACTCGCCCTGGTCCTGCTGGCCCCCCCCGCCGACGCCCAGACGAAGAAGACTCCCGCCAAGCGTCCCACGCCGGCGCGGAAGGCCCCGGCACGGCCTGCGCCGGCGCCGCTCACGCGCGTGCCGGCCACCATGGTGTGCCCGTCGGAACTCGGCATCGGCGTGACCACCAAGCGGCGCTACTGCGACGTGCTGTCGGGGCGTGATCCGAAAGAAGGGGTCCTGGTTACGATTCCCGACCACCAGGGGCCGGCGACGCTGTCGTTCGAACTCCACAACCGGCATACCTACTCCGCCGAGCAGGTCAAGGCCAAGCAGGGGTATCGCCGCTACACGGCGACCATCGGCGTGTTGACGATGGACAACACCCTGGTCGATCGCGCCATCGTCGAATCGGAATTTCGCGTCGAGCGCGATCTCTACGATCGCATCGGCGGCGGGGCGGGTCCGGGCGGTGTCAAGGCGGTGGCCCCCACCGGCAGCGAGTTCGTCCAGTTCACGCTGGGGCCCGAGGTCACCGAGGTCAGTATCCTCGGCGAGAAACTGGCCGTCGTGCGGCCCGATGGGGCCGACCTGTTCACGTCGGCGGGTCGCCCGATCGCGACGATCAGCAACGTGATGGTCGAATACCGCCCGGCTCCCGTCAGACCGGCCGTGAAGAAGAGGCGATGAGCGCGATCAGCCTGGGCCTGGCTGAGGTCGAGGCTCGCGGAGTGCCTTCAGCGACGTCTCGATGAGCTCCGCGCCGTATGCACTGGCCATGGTCCAGGCCGGCGCGGCAATCAGCCCCCAGTAGTGGTCGAAGCTCTTCCCCACGACCACAAACCACAGCGCATAAGCTAAGACCGCCAGTCGGACGTGCACTGGTGCCTTCCGGCTCAAGACGCCGCCGGCAGCCAGGGCCAATCCGAGGACGCTCCACGCGGGTGGCACCAAGAATAGCCAGCCCCACCAGCGCAGGGTGGTGAGCAGGAACGGCAAGCCGCCGAATTCGACCCACGACGCCGCATGAGCCAGTTCGTTGGCCAATCTGTGCTCCAGCACGCCGCCGATATGCCAAGAGTAATACCCCGCGTAGACTACCGCGCCACTCATCCACGCCGCCACCTCACGCCATCTTCCGCGAGCAGCGGCCAGCAGTGTGCAGACGACACAATACGGGGCCGCCAACTCGCGGGTGAACAACGCGAGCAGGCCGAGCGCGACTCCTGCGAATGAACGATTCAGGGAGAACGCCACCAGTGAGCATCCAATGAAGGCGCCCGTCCAGATCTCGCTCATGTAGATGATGTCGGGGAAACCCGTGAAGATCAGTAGTCCTGCGAACGCACTGGCTGCCGTCAGGCGCCCCATCCTTGACGCCGACCTCACCGCGGCCATTACTCCGACGCCCATCGACGCAAGCACGGCGATCAGCGCCCCTGTGGCGACATCGTGACTGACGACCGAGAGTGCGGTGAAATGCAGGGGCGTACGCCAATTAAAGACCTCGCGCGTGGCATAGCCTCGAGGTCTCAGTTCGGCGCCTAGCGCCGCGTAATAGGGCTCGCCCGATCTCAGCCGCGCCACGATCGCGCGATACGTCGTGATGTCGCTCTGCTCTACGGGTCGAGGCGTGAGGGGGGGCGGCCCTGTCAGCAAAGCGACGATGGCAAGGAAGCCGAGCACGGCGAGGTGCAAGCGGGCGCGGCCTGCCGGCGTCATGTTCATCGCGCTGCAGCCAACCGCCCTACGCTCACTGACGCTTCGATGAGGGCCGCCACGCCGTATCCTCCGGTAATGGCCCAGGCCGGCGCGGCGACGTAGCCCCAGTAGTCGTTGAACGGAAATCCCGCGAAGAGGAAGAGGGCTGCGTACACGGAGCTCGCTGCTCGTATGTGGCGCGGTGTGGCTGGCGAGGTCAGTCCAGCGGCGACCAGCGCCAATGCGATGCTGCTCGACCAGATGGGTAACAGCCCGAACCAGCCGACCATCAACAGCGTGGCCTGGAGAAACGGCAGCCCAGGTAGTGTGAACCACGATCCGCCGTGGGAAACGTCGGTTGGCAGACGGTGAGCAGTCACTTGGACGACGTGCACAGCATAGTAGGCGGCGTAGAACGCGGCGCCGGCGGCCCATGCGCCGAACTCCCGCCACCGACTCGTTCGCGCCGCCGAGAGCGCGCACAGCACGCAGTACGGCGCAGCCAGCTCGCGGACGAACAGGGCGCCCATTGCGAACCCAAAGGCGACACGGCGCCTCCCGATCGCGAACGCACACGCCGACAGACCGATGAGCGTGCCCGCCCATACTTCACTGACGAAGATCGCGTCAGTCGCCGCTAAGACGACCAGGACGCCGAGGAGCAGGCCGCCCACGGACCACCGAGTCAGCCGATCGAGGACCACCGACATCGCAGCCGCGTAGAGCGAAACCAGGAGAGCGGTCAACAGACCCCGCCATACGGCCCAGGGCGCCAGCGCCAGCGCCGAGAGATGCAATGGCGTTCGCCAATTGAACGGATCCCGCGCTGGATAGCCGTTCTGCCGCAGTTCAGCCCCCATCGCGTCGTAGTAGCCCTCACCTTTTCGCATTCGCTCGACGACCGCGGCAAAGGTCAAGGCATCCGTGGTACTGGCCGGTGTTTGCGCCGGCCGGGCTGGGGGTGTGGTTGCGGGATAGCTCAGGCCGCCCGCCAGGGCGAGCACGACGACACACAGGGTCAGCACCGCCGAGCGCCGTGTGCTTGACGGCGCGGCCGACCCGGTTTGTGTTGGCGAGGACGGGGCCACGGGGGCGTCACGCATGGTGGTCGCGCGGTAGGATCGCACGAACATCACTTCCAGGTGAACGGTGTCCTGTGGGGCGGTTTCGTGTCGCGTCGCCGCTGTCGCAGGCATACTAGTGCACGTTAGTGCCTACCCTCGTCACGATCATCGTCCCCGTCTTCAACGAATCGTCCACCGTCGCCGCGGTGATCCACCGGCTGCTCGACGTCAGCCTGCCCGCCGACCGCGAGATCCTGGTCGTCAACGACGGCTCCACCGACGGCACGCGGGAAGTGCTGGATGCGCTGCCCGCGCATGTCTCGGTGCGCGTCGTCCATGCCGCCGTCAACGGCGGCAAGGGCAGCGCCATCCGTATCGGGCTGGCCGAGGCGCGCGGGTCGATCGTGGCGATTCAGGACGCCGACCTCGAACTCGACCCGGCGCAGCTGGCGGCACTCATCGCGCCCATCGTCGCCGGCGAGGCGCGCGTGGTCTACGGGTCGCGGTTCCTGCAGCCCACCTCCGCGGCGCCGTGGCTCACCGTGGTCGCCAACCGGACGCTCACCGCGGTGACCAACGTGCTCTATGGCTCGCGCATCACCGACATGGAGACTTGCTACAAGATCATGGAGACCGCGGTGGCGCGTGGCCTGCACCTCGAGTCGAACCGCTTCGACATCGAGCCCGAGATCACCGCGAAGCTGCTGCGTCAGGGGCACACCATCGTCGAGCGGCCGGTGCGGTTCGAGCCGCGCAGCCGCGCCCAGGGCAAGAAGATCGGCTGGCGCGACGGCGTGCGCGCGTTGCAGGTGCTGGTGAAATATCGGTGGCCGTGAGCGCCTACGGCTGCTCGATGACCACGCGCGTGACGTAGCGCA
The DNA here is from genome assembly GCA_964442845.1 of uncultured Bifidobacteriaceae bacterium. Lineage (GTDB taxonomy): Bacteria > Acidobacteriota > Vicinamibacteria > Vicinamibacterales > UBA2999 > CAWAYR01. Next base: position 26,580 of record CAYUAX010000041.1, read on the forward strand.
CTGGGCGGCCGTTGAGGCGCGCCGGCACGAACTGCCACAGCTTGGCCGAGGCCAGCATCATGCGGTGGCGGTAGAAGGTCTCGCCGGGATCGACGCGGCCGCGGATGCGCACCGTCTCCACCTGGCCCTGCGGATCGACCAGCACCTCGAGGTAGGGCCCGTCGATCACGGCGCCCGGCGCCGGCGTGGCCCAACTGGGCATGGCGGGAGAGCGAATGACCGGTGGTTCGACGCCGTTGCTGCTCCACGAGTAGACGGCATCGCCGTCATCGGCGGCATCAGGCGCGGGTGTCGGTGTCGGTGGCGCGGACGGCGCAGCGGCCGGCGTGGCCGTGACCGCGGTGACGGCGACGGGCGTGGTCCCGGACGCCGCCGCCGCCGGGCCGCCACCAGGAGCAATCAACGCGACGGCGGCATCTGCCGGTGGCTCGACGACCATCGCCGCCGTCGGCACCGAGGCCGGTGCGCCACTCGATGCGGCCGGAGCGCTGGCGGTGATTGACGCCCCGCCGGTCGAACGGACGCGTCGCCCCAGCCGATCGATGTCGGCCCATCCGGGCGCCAGGGGAATCGCGCTGAAGGCCACCGGATCGTTCTGCGTCGGCCGCGGCGGCAGGCGCGGGGTTCCGGCGGGCCACACGAACCACGCGATCACCAGCACGAACGGCACGGCGATCATCGCCGCCGCCCGCCGGTCGAGGCCACGCAGCCGATCGACGACGGCCTGCAGGGTCAGGCCCGGCTTGCGGACCTCCTCGCGCATCTCGGCGCGCAGTCGATCGAACTCGACGGTGGCGTGGCTCGTGTCCGGAGCCACGGCGGGCGCCGGGGGCGGCACCATCTTCAACACGGGGGCCGGCGGCGCGGCAGGCGTGGGCGGAGGAGCCAGCACCGCCGGTGCGGCCGCGGCGGTGATCACTGGGGTGGGCGGCGCGAACGGCTCCTGGAACGGCGGCGTCACGTCCACCGGACGGGGCGGCACGAAGTCGGCGAGCGGCGGCGGCTCGGGCTGGTCGAGGTCGCGGTGATGCATCGACCGCTCGGCTTCGGCGGCGATGGCACGAATGGCCACCGACGCGATCTCGACGCGACGCCGCTTGCCAGTGGTGCGTTGACTCAGCTCTTCGAGGAAGGCGAGCACCGTGCCGCGCTCGAACGCCGCGCCGAGGCCGCCGGTGGAGTCGCAGGCCGGCAGCAGGTGTTCGAGGAGCAGCACCAGCGTCTCGGGCCGCGCCTTGGCGGCGTTACCGACCAAGATGATCTCGCCGCCCCGCGTGAGCACACACGCGTCGGGGCCGACGCGGTTCGGGCGGGCGCCCTTGGTCGGTCCGGTGAGCGCCACCGCCTCGTGCACGATGGCGGCGGCTTCGCGCCAGCTCACCTGCACGCCGAGTTCGAGGACGCGCGCGAGCGAGATTCGGGTCGAGTCCATGTCCGCGGCCGCCTGCGCCCGTGCGGCGGCGAATACCAGCCTACACTATGGCTCGCTGGTGGGGGTGGGCTCCACGGCCGGCTCGGCCACGACGTTCACGATGGCCGGCGTCGGCAACGCCGGAGGCGGCTCGGGTGCGCTCGGAGGCAGTTCCGCGAACGCACTCGGCGCCAACAGGGGCGGCCGCCGGCTCGCCGCACTCGCCCGCCACGCGCCGTAACCCGCCGCGGTCGCGGACACCGCGATCGCAGCCCAGATGACGGCACGCGCGCCGACCCAGGCCGGGCGGCCGGTCCTGGGCGGCGGCGCGGACGGCCGGTGCCGGGTGCGTGCCGGTGGTGGCGCGGGGTCGGGCCGCGGCGAGCGCCGGGTGTATTGCCGCGCCATCGGGGATGCGTCCGTGTTCGGCAGCGGCCGTTCGCTGTCGGCCACCAGGCCTTTGAGTGCGACGGCGGCGATCAACACTCGCCGCCGCCGCCACGGCACGTCCTCGCCGAATGCGTCGAGGAAGTCGGCGAGTGCGCCGTCGTCCAGCGCCTGGCCGAGCTCCGAGCGGTCGGCGCAGCTCTGCAGCATGCGCCGGGTCATGTCGGCGATGGCCGCCGGCGGCACCACGGCGGTGACGTCGACCAGCAGTTCGCCGCCACGCGTCAGCATCCAGGCGTCGAGCGGGACCTCGGTGTCGAGCGCGTCGGGGCGTGCGTGGGCCGCGGCCTCGAAGGCGATAGCGGCCGCCTCCTGCCACGTGATGGGCACCCCGAGCTCCAGTACACGCGCCACCGACAGGCGTGTGACATCCATGACCTGCCCTGAGGCGCTCGGGGGAGGAGGCCTCTCCTCTAGACTAGCGTGCGACCGATGCAGATTCGCTCACGAGGCGTGCACGTCGCTGGCGGGGTTTGCCCAGCGTGACCAGGAATTCCAGCGTGGCGGGCGCGGCGGCCGTGGCGATCGCGGTGGCCGCGGGTCTGTGGGCGTGGTCGTGGCGGACGGGGGCGGTGGGCGGATCCGACTCGGCCTGCTACGCCCTGATGGCCCGGGTGTTCGCCGACGGCGCGTGGCAGCCGCTCAGCGTCCTCGCCGCCGACGCGCCGTGGCCCGAACCCGCGCGCGTGGCCGCCCCCGCCGGCTTCCTGCCGTCGCCGATCCGGGCAGCGGCGGCCGTGCCGGTGTGCGCGCCCGGGTACTCGCTGCTGCTGGCGCCGCTCGTCGCGGTGTTCGGCGACGGCGCGATTCACGTGGTGCCGGCGGTGGCGCTGGCGGCGTTGGTGTGGCTGGCATTTCTCCTGGGCCGCCATCTCGCCTCGGGTGCCGCGGGCCTCACCGCGGCGGTGCTCACGGCAACCACGCCAATCGTGCTGTTCCAGGCGGTGCAGCCGATGAACGACATCGCGACCGGCGCGCTCTGGGTGGCCGTGGCGTTGGCGGTGTGTCGGCGGCGACCGGTAACTACGGGGGGGCTCGTCGGCATCGCCCTGCTCGTCCGCCCGAACCTGGCGGCCGGCGCGGCCACCGCCGTGCTCGGCGTGGCGTGGCTGAGTGCGCGGCTGGCGTCGCCAGGATGGCCGCTGCGCGCGCTGCGATCGACGGTCGTAGCGGGACTGGCGGCGGTACCAGGCGTGGCACTGGCCCTGCTGTTGAACGACCGCTTGTATGGCTCGCCGTTTCGGTCGGGCTACGGCGATCTCGGCGTGCTGTTCGCGCTCGACCACGTGCCGGTGAACGTCGTGCGCTACGGGCGCACGTGGCTGGCCGGCAGTACTCCGGTGGTGCTGCTGAGCGTGCTGGCGTGGTGGGGCAGGGAGTGGGATCAGCGCCGCGCGGTCACGGTCGTGACGGCATTGGCAGCGGCGTTGGCCGCGGTGTACCTGGCCTATCGGCCATTCGACGAGTGGTGGTACCTGCGCTTCCTGCTGCCGTCCGTGACGCTCGCCGCCGTGCTCACGAGTGTGACGCTCGACCACGCGGCACGACGCTGGGCCGGCGGCGTCTGGGCGGGCGCCCTGGCGGTGATCGTGCTGGCCACGGCGGCGTGGACCTGGCGATCGCCGCAGGCGGGTGATGCCCGCGGCCTGCAGACGCTCGAAGCGCGATTCCCCCACACGGCGGTGGTCATCGCCGAACGGCTCGACCTGGGCGCCGTGCCGATCACCATCTGGCAGAGCGGCGGGCTGCGCTTCTGGCCCGGCCGCGAAGTGGTGGTGTGGGACGCCCTCGCCGCCGCCTGGCTCGACGACGCGGTGGCCTGGCTGCAGACCCACGGCCGCCAGCCTGCCATCGTCGTGGAGCGGTGGGAGGAGGCCGGATTCCGCGAGCGGTTCGCCGGACAGACCTTCGGCGGGCTGGATTGGCCGCCGCGCTACGACGTGGACCGGCGCGTGCGCATCTTTCTACCCGAGGATCGCGAGCGCTATCTGCAGGGCGAAGCGGTGGTCACCGAGACCATCTTCGGTGCCGGGACGCGCCGCTAGCGCGACCGCCGCTATAGTTACCCGAGCCCGACGCCATGCCCGTGATCGTTCGTCCCGCCACCGTCGCCGACGCCCCCGCCATCACCCGCATCTACAACGAAGGCATTCGCGGCCGCGGCGCCACCTTCGAGACGCGGGAGCGGGCCGTCGACGACATCCTGAAGTGGTTCGACGACCCGCGCTTCCCGATTCTCGTCGCCGAGGAGAGCGGGGAGGTGGTGGGATGGGCGGCGGCGTCCAGCTATCGCGCTCGTGAGTGCTACGCCGGCATCGCGGAGTACTCGATCTACGTCGCGAGCAGCCATCATGGCCGCGGCGTGGGCAACACGCTGATGCCGGTGTTCCTCGAGGCGTGCCGGCAGGCCGGATTCTGGAAAGTGCTGTCGCGGCTATTTCCGGAGAACGCCGCGTCCCGCGCGCTGTGCGCGCGCCACGGGTTTCGTGAGGTCGGGGTCTACGAGCGGCACGCCAGTCTCGATGGCGTCTGGCGCGACGTGGTCATCGTGGAGCGATTGCTGACCGAAGCCGAATCACTAACGCCCTGAATCGCACGACTCAACGAGGGTGGTTCGTCCCAGCTCACTGAGGCTCGTCCGGCAAGGGCATGAAGTACAGGTTCTCGCGGTCAACCCAGATGTACTTCCCCACAAGGACGTAACCGTTCCTAGCAGGCTGCTGAAATACGGCCGATGAGCAGCATCATCGTCAGGCGATCG